>CAZVOE010000212.1:0-4452 GCA_964628935.1 uncultured Acidobacteriota bacterium | reverse complement strand
CGACGGGCGCGAGCGCGAGCGCGACGACGAGGAGGGCGGCGCGCCTCGCGATCACGGGACGGGGACCTCCGCCGCGTTTCCCGCCGCATCGAACGCGCGGAGGGTCCGCCCGCCCGCCGCACCCGCGGCTTCCCCGGGGATCCGGAAGTTCTCCGCGGTCCCGTCGCAAACGCCGTCGAGGCAGCCGGGGGAGAACAGGACGCGAGCGGCTTCGATCACCTCGAGCCGCACGACCGGGCTCACGGCGTCGCGAACCGCGACGGTGACCGCGCCGCCGTCCCGCCTCGCGTCGAGCTCGGGGGCCGTGCGGTCCACGGTGACGAGAAGCGGCGGATCGAACGCCTCCGCTTTTCCGGCCCCCGGCGGGTTCGAAGGACGATCGTGCGCCACCGCCCGCACTTCCCAGGTTCCCTCCGCCGCCCCGGTCGCGTCCCAGGTCACGCGTCCTTCTCGCCAGGCGACGTCCGGCTCGCCGGCGAGATCGGCCGTCTTCACCGCGTCCGGCTCGACGCGCGCGGCGAGCGACCACGAGGATTCCCCGGCCCTGCGGACCTCGAGTTCGACGGCGACCGGGTCGCCGTCCGGATCCTGCACCGCCCAACGGAATGTCGCTCGCCCCGCGAGCCATGGGGGGGAACCGTCGAGACGGAAGTCGCGCAGCCTCGGGCTCCGGTTCTCCGTCGCGAAGGTGGCGCGCGCGGGGTGGATCCGGACGCCGCTCTCCCCGCTCCCGAAGATCCGCATCCGCCACTGAAGGTACCGACCCGGCGGAGAGGGGATCGCAGAGCCCGCGGCGATCGAGAGAGCGGGCGACCAGTCCGACCATGTGGCGTCCGGCTCGCGGCTGTTCCCCGTCCGCGTGGAAACCTCGACGCGGCCGGCGGGTCCTTCCGTCCTCCACGAGATCGAACCCCACCGCGCGACGGCCCCCGCATCCAGGGGGAGCGAGACGAAGCTCCCGGATTCTCCCGACCCCGGATCGACGCGGTACAGCGCCGCAGGATTGCTCGTCGCGAGCGCGATCCCGCCCCCGTGCCGGACGAGCGCGGTGACCTGCCCCTCCCGGAGCGGCGCGAGGAGCGAGATCTCGCCTCCACGCTCCACGCGACAGAGGCGGGCCGGTTCGCCCGTCCCGAAGATCGGTGTTCCGGTCGGATCGATCGCGACCGCGAAGGGAGCCTCGGTGGAGGAACGCCAGAGCTCCAAGATCGATCCATCGGGGGCGATCCGGACGATCTTGCCGCGGGGCGCCCCGGCCGTGTCGACCGGCTCTCCAGGAAGCCCCTCGATCACCCCTCGGATCGTCTCGTCCTCCCGCTCCTCCATCTCGCCGACGAGCTCGGAGCCCGGTTGACCGGTGCCTCCGACCTTGATCCGCACCTCGGGGGGCCGCCGCTCCGGGGAAGGCGGCGAGAGGAGAGCGACGAAGACGTTTCCGGCGGCATCCTCGGCGATCGAGCGCGCCTCGGGAAGATCGTCGTCGTGGAGCACGGTCGCGCGGCCGCCCTCGTCGATTCGGTACACGAGCCCGCGTCCGGACCCCCCCGCGAGGAGGGTCCCCTCACGCCCTTCGATCAGCGACACGAGATGCGGCTCGTCGGAATCGAAGAGGACCGTCGGGTGCCCGCTCCGGTCGACGCGGAGCAACCGGCCCCGCTCCCCGGTCGCGGCGAGCACGCTCCCGCCGGGGCGGGGGACGAGGGCCCAGATGTACCGTTCTCCGGTTTCGGACCACAGCGCCGCGGTGCCGTCCGGGGCGACGCGGTAAATGCGTCCTTCCGGAGCGGTCGCCGCGAGGAAGCCGCCATCGGGTTCGGCGGCGACGGCGGTGACGAGGGGCTCCGGAAGGGTCGCAAGAACCCGCGCGCGGGCGGACGGCGTCCCCAGGACGATCTTCCCGTCGGGCCCGGTCCCGGCCACCACCCGTCCGTCCCCCGCGACGGCGAGCGACCAGACGTAGGCGGGGGTCCCGTCGTCGAGGGGATCCCCCAGCGGCCGGAGCCGGGGAGACAGAAAGAGGAGCCCCTTCGAGGTCACGCCGACCCCGTCGGCCTCTCCCCGGAGAATCTCCTCCGGGACGGGGGCGGCCGCGCGGAGCGGCGCGGAGCGGGCGGGGAGCGCCGCGACCGGGGCCGCCGCGAGAAGAACGGCGAACGCGACGGCCCTCAAGGCTCCACCTCGAGCTGAAGGCGGGCGAGGCCGAGGACCGCGTACTCCGTCACGATCTCTTCCTCGAGCACGCCTCGACGCGCGAGGTTCGCGTAGTTCCCCTGGCTGCGCGGACGGGAGAGGAGGCTGACCGCCGAAGGTGGGAGGTTCGGGAGGCGCGCCCCGCCGACGAAGGCTCCGGTGTCGGATCGGGTGGCTACGAGGTAAACGCGGTCGTTCTTGCGGAGTCGATTGATCAGTCGCACGAGCTGCTCGAGGTCGCGGGGAACGACGGGGTCGTCGGCGGCCTCGGCCCGGCTCACCGCGAGAGCGTTCCCGACCTGCAAGAGCAGGGGACCCGGGGGGGTTTCCTGGGGGATCGCGATCTCCCGCCGAAACACGAGGTCCGGACCCCGGTACGGCGACACGACGATCGTCGCCCCGACCCGGTCGCCGGCGCGGACCCGATAGCGGTCGAGCGTCACCCGGCGCACGAGAGCCGACCGAGTCGTGTCGTCGTACTCGAGAAGGAGGTTCACCCCTTCGATCCCCGCGTTCGCCCACTCGTTGTTCATCAGGAGATAGAGGAGGAAGGCCGGCATCGCGCTCGCGTACGCCGGGGCCGACTCGCCCGCGAAGAGGTTCGAGAGGTCGACCTCCTCCTCCCCTCGGATCCGGATCACGGAGCCCTGGCGGAGCCGGAGCGTGAGGCTCCCGTAAATCCGCTCCGCCGTCCCGAGGATTCCGTTCACGGTGGAGTACAGCAAGAGCGGAGCGAGGAGGGGATCGTTCGCGAGGTCGAACGAATAGGCGAGGGGCGCGCGCCCGGGACCCGCGAGCTGGACGCGCACCGGGATCATCGATGGTTTCGTCCCGACCCGGCCGAAGATCCCGGCGGCCCGGTCCTGTCGGAAGGCGCCGATCTCTCCCGTCGGGACGGCGATCCTCGCCGATTGCGCGAGGCTCGGGAGGAGGGCCTCGACGCGCGCCGCCGTCAGCGGGAGGTCGACGTCTCCGAGCCCGTAGAGCGGGTGACCGAAGGCGAGCACGCGGTCGCCGTCGACCCAGGTCACCGTTCCGGTCGCGGTGATCTCGACGTCCCCGCGGACGAGTTGGATGCCGACGGCGGAGCCCGGCTCGAGCGGCTTGCTCTCCCCGGGCGCCGTTCCGGTCGAGCCGGCCTGGATGGGAAGGAGCCCGGCGCGCCTCAATGGCTCCGCCGCCCTCGCCCAGCCCGACGCGCCGAGCCCTCCGATCGTCACGGGGACGCTCGCCGTTCCCGCCGCGCCGGCCGCGGCTCCCCACGCGGCGAGGCGGCCGTCGAGAAACTCCTTCATGGCGGGAAGGTCGGCGTGCAACGAGGGAAGCCCGAGCGGCGCGCCCGTCCGCCGGCGGGCGGACAGCGCCTCCGCGCGCCCCGCGATCGCGAGCATCTCCTCGATCGGGGTGATTCCCGCGATCGCGTCTTTCGCGAACCCCCAACTGTAGGCGACCGCGCCGACGAGCCGTCCTCCGACGTACACGGGACTTCCGCTCATCCCGGCAAGGATGCCGGTCTCCGAGAGCGGTCCGCCGCGGCAGCGGCCGAGGATCAGGTTCTGACCGGGACCGATGTTGGGGAGCGTTCCGAGGATCTCCACATCGAAGGTCTCGACGCGATCCCCGGCGAAGACCGTGCGCCCCGTGCCGGTCATCCCGGCCCGGACCTCGGCGAACGGGAGGATCTCCGGAGCGGCGGCGCGGACGGCGGTGGAAAGGAACACAGCAGCCGTCGCGGCGAGGAGCTTCCGGATCATCGTCTCCGTGGGCGCTTGCGAGCGCGAGCGGAAGAATACCACGCGGTGCGCCTCGGACCGCGCCGGGTGCGGCGTCCGCGCCGCAGCATCAAACCCGAGGACTCTCGTGGGAGCGGACCTTGCCGCCCCCCTCGCCCTGCGCGAGCACGAGAGCCAGTTCCGACGCGCGGAGGAGCGCCTCGCCGTCCTCGATCCCGTGCCCGGGGATCCACGCGACCCCCGCGCTCACCGTCCCTCGAAAGGGAAGGCTCGTCCGCGCGCCGCCCGATGCGGGCTTTCCCATCAGTCTCGCGGCGAGGTCGCGAAGGCGCTCGGCGGCGGTCCTCGCCCCTTCGCCGCCGGTTTCGGGGAGGAGAGCGGCGAAGCGTCCCCCCGCTTCCCGGAGCAGCGAATCGACGCGCCGGAGCGATCGCCGCAACACGTCTTCCATCGAGGCGAGGTAAGCCGCGACCGCCTCGACGCCGTGAGTCGCCGACAGACGCTCGGCGTAGTCGACCGAGAGCAAGAC
>CAZVOE010000211.1:0-4471 GCA_964628935.1 uncultured Acidobacteriota bacterium | reverse complement strand
CGCCGAGGAGGCGGGCCGCCCCCTCGAGGTCGCCCCGCTTCCCGCGCTCGGCGCCGAAGCGGGCGAGCTCCGTCGCGGTCGCCGCTTGGCGGGGAAGCTCGCGCGCGGCGCTCCGCACGGCGGCGGCGGCGCGCTCGATGCGGGCGGCGTCGGTGAGAAGTAGGCACTGGAACATCCGGAGGTCCGCGCGCTTGGGGGCGAGGCGGATCGCCTCTTCGAGGTGGAGGATCGCCTCCTCGAAGACGGGTGCGTCGTACCCGACCTCGATCCGATCGGGCTGCATCTCCGCCCGCCGCGCCTTGACGGCGAGCGCCCTCGCGAGCGCGAAGCGGAGCTCGGGGTCGTCCGGCTTCTCGGCCACCGCGGCGCGCCCGGCCGCGAGGGCGTCGTCGACACGCCCCTTCTCGACCATCGAGGCGATGTCGGCGGGGTTCGTCGTGACCGCGGCGAGGACCGAAGCGGCGAGGACGAGCGCGGCGGCCGTCACCGGCGCCGGCCTTCGGCGTCGGGGGCCCGCTCGATCACCGCCTCGAGGACGAGCGGGGCGCCGTTGCGGGCGATCGCGAACTCGACCTCGTTCCCGACTCCCGAGCCGGCGACGAGCCGCACGAGATCGGCGACCGAACCGACGGGATCGCCGTCGACCGAGACGACGACGTCGCCCAGCTCGAACCCGGCGAGGTCGGCGGGCCCTCCCTCGACGAGGTCGGCGATCATGACGCCGGCGTCCTCCGGGGCTCCGAAATGCTCGCGGAGCTTCGGTGGCAAATCGATCGCCCAGACTCCGATCCAGCCGCGGACGAGCGGGGCCCTCGGCATCCCGTCCTCGGGACGAGCGCCGAGACGGAGCGAGATCGTTCGTTCCTGTCCCGCCCGTTCGAGGAGGACCTGCACCCAGGCGTCCGCGCCGAGATCGCGCACCCGCCCGGTGAGGTCGCCGGGGCTCGCGACGGGAAGTCCGTCGACCGCAAGGATCCAGTCCTTTGCGCGGAGGCCCGCCGCCTCGGCCGGGCTCCCCTCGAAGACCCCCGCGACCCGGACCGCAGCGGGGCGCGGGTTCTCGGGATCTTCGACGGCGGCCCGGGATTCGCCGATCACGATTCCCATCCAGCCGGCCGCCGGTTCGGCGAGGGCGGGGGAGAGCGAGAGGAGAGAGACCGCCCAGAGGGAAAGGACGAAAGTTCTCATGCAGGGGAGTCTACGGAGGGAGGGAGCTGCCCGCAACGAATCGGGGACCCCGGGGGAACGACCCGTGGTCCCGCTCGAGGACCTCCCAGGGGAGAACGAGGGGCTTGCGGGCTTCCTGGAATCCTGTGCGACGCGGCCTCACGCCTTCACCCTTTCGGGGGGATTCTCCTGGATCCTCCAGCGCGCGTGGATGGGGTCATCGCGGGGCCCCGTGGGGTGGAGCTTGCGGTAGCCGCTGATCGCTAGCGCCTCCGGCTTTTCCATAGGTCAGCACCGGATCCGACACGATCCACGGAAAGGAGGAAGAGGCCGCGTAGGAAAAGAACCCGGAAGAACCGGTGTCGGGGAATTACTCAACTTGTACAGGAAGGTGAGGCTCGTCGAGGTCGACGCGAGAGGGAACTGCGTCAGGAGCACCGCCTGACCCGTGTCCGCCCGCGTGAAGTGTCCCCCGCGGTCAGCGTCATCCCGAGCGTCGAGTTCGTCGAGAGCCGAACGCATTTCGAACCCGAAGTCGACACGTTGGGACTGCGGAGCGACTGGGTTTCTCGTGACGCCGCGGTTGTCTCTGCTCGCGCCGGAGAGCGTTCCGACGCCATGCGCGCGGTCGGTCGCGCCTCAGGCGATTCCTCGGCGACGCATCCGATCCGGGTCATCGGCTCGAGGGAGGGCGCCGCTCGCCTGCGCCAAGCGCATCGCCTCTTCCAACCACTCGAGACGCTGAACAGGCGTCGCCCCTGCCATGGCCAGGAGTCGGTCATTCCGCGAAGCGATCCAACTCACGGGCCATTCCCTCTCGTTCGCCTCGCCTGGCTTGCCCATCGCGTAGTAACTCCAGGGCCTGCCTCGCACTTCTTCCACCCAGCGGAGCTCGCTCCCCGAGGATCGGGGGGCAGGTCTCGTGACGAAGCGACCCTCTCTACGGCGGAACGGAAATCATTCCGCTCGATCTCGAGCACCGCCAGGACTGCCGAGGTTAGAATCCCCGCGGAGGAAGCCGATGCCCGACCGATCGCGATCTCTCGTGACCCTGGCCCTGGCTCTTCTCGTCCTATCGAGGGCTTCGACCGGGTGGTCGGCCGAGGAGCCCGGGACGCCGGGGGCCGGGGCTTCGGGGATCCTCGACGAGTACAACGCCGACCTCTCGATCGGCGCCGACTTCCAGCGCCTCGCCGTCGGAATCAACTTCGGCGACGTCGAGAAAAGCGGGTTCTGGTGGAACTACGGGGCACGCTTGGGCTCCGCCTGGTTCGACAACGGGAAGGCCGACGAGCAGGGGTTCACGCTCGGCGGGGTCGTCGGGCTCGGCTACGACCCCTACAAGAAGGTCTCGCCCGTCGCGGGGCTCGCCCTCGACTTTCCCTTCGGGATGGGTCCCGTCGACTTCGTCACGCAGGTCCACACCGGGGCGCGCATCCGTCTGAACGACGACCCGGAGCACTTCACGCTCACCGTCGCCGCCTTCTGGTCGGGTCTCTTCCTCGGGGACGGCCTCGCCGACGACACCGACGTCGGGGTCGCCGTCCTGTTCTCGGCGGCGAGCCTCCGCCCGCGGTGACCGGAAGGGGAGACGGCGCATCTTCGCCGGTCGGGAGGACACGGTGCCGATCTACGAGTTTCGCTGCCGCGAGTGCCGGGAGGTGTTCGAGCTCCTCCGCCCCGTGGGGGACACGGGGGAGGGGCTGACGTGTCCCGCCTGCGAATCCGCCTCCGTCGAGAAGATCTACTCGGTCTTTTCGGCCTCGAGCGGTGGAACGGGAGGCGGGGCCTCCTCGTGCGGGGGCGGCGGCTTCACCTGAGCGCGCTGACCGGGCTCCCGGGAGGGGCCTTCCCCTTCGAGAGGCGCACGACGGCCGACGCGCGGAGCGTCCGGCCCGAGCGCCCCACGGCCTCCGCCTGCACGTTCCCCGCGTCCCCCTTCGCCTCGAGAGGGACGGCGAGCCGCGCCACGACCGACCTCACCGGCCGGTCCGGGACGACCCGGACCGGCTCCCCGTCCGCGATCGAAAGGGTCACCGAGACGATCGGCTCGACCGCGTCGACGTGGACCTCGACCTCGTCTCCGGGCTTCGCCGCCTGCGGCGTCACGTGGAGGTGGAGCCCCTTCGAGGCCCCGTGACCGAAGGCCGCGGTCGCGGCGAGGACCGCGATCCCGCCCGTCAGCGCACGAGGTAGAACCACGTCCTCGCGTCTCCGAGCACCGGGTCGTCGTGCGCCGTGACCGCCTGTTCGTCCACGAGGGTCGTCACCGCCCCCGAGAACGCCGCGTCCTCCGCCCGCACGACGGTGTACGGGGAAACCCCGCCCGTCCAGGTCAGGCGGACCGTCCCGCTTCCCGCGTCCTTGTCGACGCGCAACTCGATCGGCGCCCACGCCGGAGCGGCCTCCACGCGGACCGTCGCGGTCTCGAACGGCCCGATCGGAACGAGGAAGGCCGCTCCGTCGGTCGCGAGCGGCTCGCCGCCGTCCTCGTCCTGCTCGACGCGCTCGGGGGAAGACCAGGCGAAGACGTCGGAGGAGACCCGCACGGTCGTCGCCGGGGCGCCGGTCAGCTCCGTCATTCGAAGGACGACGCCGCTCCCGCTCTCCGCGGACTTCGCGGTGTAGAGAAGGACCCCCGGCGCGTCGATGCGGAAGAACGAGGCGGCGGCGTCGGGGAGATTCCCCGGCCTCCTCGGGAGAACGCGGGTCGCGAACGGGGTGAGCGCCTCGAAGCCGAAGCGGCTCGCGGCGACGGGATCGAACGCCGGCCCGGTCGCGCGGACGTGGTGGACCGAGCGGTGGATGGGGCTCGTGCCGGGCTCGATCGTGAACGGCCCGACCGTCCCCCCCTCGAATTCGTACTCGTCGATCTTGTCGAGGAGCCGCGGGAGGAGGTTCGCGTCGGAGGTCGTCCACCCCGGGGGCGGGAAGGTCGAGAAGCGCACGAACGAGTGGGCGTCCACGCGGTCGACCGCGACGAGCGCCCCCTTCGTCCCGTCCCAGAAGGCGAGGGTGTGCTCGGCGTTGTGCCAGTCGAAGACGGTGTCCCTCGGGAACCCGTCCGTGAGCGGGTCGAGGAACCGCGTCGTCGTCTCGCTCCGGATCGAGAAGCCGTGGATGTCGAAGGGAAGGCTGACCGTGTAGGCGCGCGTGCCGACCGATCGCGGGACGTACGGCATCACGCTCCGGTCGAGGACGTTCTCGAACTCGAAGCGATCCTCCCCCAGCCGGAGGCGGTAGGTCGTCTCGACGTGGCTCGTGCCGGTGCGGGTCACCCGGATCGCGGCCTCGAGGGGTCCCC
>CAZVOE010000210.1:0-4504 GCA_964628935.1 uncultured Acidobacteriota bacterium | reverse complement strand
CGCCGCGTGCGCCCTTCCCGTCCTCGCGGAGGACGGGACGCTGACCCTCGAGATCCACGAGGCCCTGGCGGATGTCCTCGGCGCCGACGACTGGACCAATCCACCTCAGGACTTCTACGTGATCCATCGCCTCGAAGGGCAGCAGTTCCGGACGCGCGAAATCGGCGGTCGCGACCACGCCTCGTGGAGCCCTCCCGAGACGAACACGATCACGGTCCCCGGGAAGAACCAGCGCTTCTTCACGATCGAGCTGGAGCTCTGGGACAACGACACCTGTTGCTTCGGGAACGCGCCGGACATCTTCGACATCGACCCCGAGTCGGCGCCGAGGCCGCAGGGGAACGTGCCGGTCATCCAGTACGACGTCTGCACGGGAGCGCTCGAGCTCTTCTCGCCATACCGTCTCCTGGGGTACCACGCGGCGTCGGTGCACGGGGAGGGTGCTCCGGGCGATCCCGCATCTCCCGATTTCATGAACTACCACGGCACGGTCCGCTTCGCCGTGCGCCAGGAACCCGGCACCTGGCTCCCCGACGACGTCGCCGTCGTCAAGGTCTCGCCGGTGCAGGCGGTCTTCGATCCCGCGAAGATCGTCGAGCTGAAGGCGACGTCGCTGCTCGTCGAGATCGCGAGTTCCTACCCCGCGCCGATCGTAGCTCCCGTCACCGCGCAGATCAGCGACGGCTGGAGCGTCGCCGTCGACTCGCGGGTCGTGACGATCCAGCCCGGAAGGACGCGCGTGATCCTCTTCGACGGCACGAACGCTCCGCCCTACTACCCGGAGAAGCTCCCCGCCGTCGGAAATGGAACGCTCAACGCGTCGGCCACCGTGCAGTACTCGGAGACCGTCTCCCCCAACGCCCCCCGGCGCTGCGGGACTGCGCGAACATCAACAACACGGGGAACGCCACCGAGCTGCCGATCGTGCGCACGACGGACCCGAAGGTGCGCTACATGCGCTTCGACTACCTGGAGGACCAGAACACGATCGGGTGGAGCGCGCACCAGGGATGGCATGCCTCCGAGGAGGCCTTCCGTCTCGCGACCTGGCCGCTGGCGAGCCTGAACACCGCGCCGACCGCGGCGAAGGGCTACGTCGACCACGGGAGCGGCTTTCCCTTCTTCGAGCCGATGTCGTCGCTCCAGGCGATGAACACCTTCGCGTCGGTCGCCGGGATCGACAAGCTGGTCCTCACGGTCCGTCCGGGCTGGTTCCAGGAGAACGCGTTCCGCCACCAGTTCGTGGGGGCGACCGCGATCGGCTACTCCCTCGGCCCCTCGGCGCCGCGCGCGGTGCTGGCCCAGGCGGGCACGTTCGCGACGGCGTCCCACGAGCTGGGCCACACCTACAAGATGAGCGTGCGCAAGTGCGACAACGGCGGGCTCTGGGAGGACCTCACGGCGCTCGGCTGCCTCGACGAGTACAACCACTCCGCCAGCTCAGGGCGCCCGTACACCGCGCTCGGCTACGACGTTCTGGGGACGGTCTACGGTGCCGGGTACTTCGACGGCGGCACCTACTTTCCGGGGATTCGGTGCCCCGCCGCGGGACCGAGCGGGCGCGAGGTGTGCACCGGGAACTTCATGGACTTCAACGGGGCGAGCGGGTTCGTCAACTGGATCGACAACCTCTCCTTCAACTACCTGACGGACCGCCTCCAAAACGGGTCCGACCCCGAGCTGATCAACGTGACGGGGTACCTGCTCGACGCGGACGGGATCGGTGCGGATCCCTCGAGCATCTCCCTCACTGGGGCGCTGACGCACTTCAGCTACCATTTCACGGGCGTCGAGGATCTTCCCGCGCCCGCCGCCGGGTCCGGCTTCAGCGGCGTCGGGGCGTTCAAGATCCGCTTCCGGACCGGCACCGGAACGCGCGAGTACCGCTTCAACCCGAGGATGCTCGACCACGGCCCCGGCCCGGAGGATCTCGCGCCGTTCGCGCTCAACCTGCCGTGGGATCCCGACCTGCAGGCGATCGAGCTCTGGAAATCGGACGACCTCGCCACCGCCTGTCAGAGCGCGGTGTGCCCGGGCGAGGCCGAGACGCTCCTGTTCCGCCGCGAGCGCAGCGCGAATCCGCCGACGGTGACGCGGCTGCGCGCGGGTCGCGACGCGGCGCCGCCGCTCACCGGGGATCCGATCGTGCCGACGATCGGCCCCGGAAACGAGCTGGTGCTGCGGTGGGACCCTGCGGATGCCGACGGCGACGAAATCCGCTCGCTCATCCTCATCGGCCGGCAGGCGAGCGCGGGAGGCGAGGTCGAGTGGTCCCCGGCGGGGATCGAGATCCTCGGAGACACGGCCACGGTCCCGCACGTCCAACTCGAGGACGCGCCGGGAACCTACGTCGGCCGCGTGCTCGTCTCCGACGGGATCGACGGAGCGGGGCTCGAGACCGGCGCGCTCTTTACCCTCTGCAACTTCACGAACCAGGGGGTCGAGATCTGCAACGGGATCGACGACGACTGCAACGGCACGAGCGACGACGCGCTTCCGCCGGGAGACGGGATCCTCGTGACGATGTCGGACGGGAGCGTGAGTTGGGATCCGATCGCCGCCGCGGAGAGCTACGACGTCGTGCGAGGGAGCGGCGAGGCGCTCCGCACGTCGGGGTCGTTCGGCGATTCGCTTCGGGAGTGCCTGGGAAACGACGTCGCCGGCACGTCGATCGCTTACGACGCCGCCCCGCCGGTCGGCGAGTGGTGGTGGTTCCTCGTCCGCGGGAGCAATTGCGCGGGGGCGGGGACGTACGGCCCGGGAGCGCGGGATTCGGGGATCGGCTCGAGCGCGGTCGCCTGTCCCTAGCGGATCGGCAACTTCAGCGTCAAGACGGTGCCGCGCCCCGGGGCCGAGACGATCTCCAGTCGACCGCCGGACTCCGCGGCCCGTCGCTGCAGGCTCGCGAGCCCGGTCCCTGGATGCTCGAGCGAGGGGTCGAACCCGGCGCCGTCGTCCGAGACGGTGAGCGCGATCGAGCGTCCCTCGAGGACGACCCGCACGTCGAGGTGCGTCGCTCCGGCGTGCTTGAGGGCGTTGTTCACCCCCTCCTTGAAGGCGAGCCAGAGGTGCCGCCGGGGCTCGGGCGGAAGCTCGAGCGCATCGCGGTCCCCCGGCGCGGCGAAGGAGAACGTCACGCCCTTCGCGAGCGCTCCTTCCTCGAGGAAGCGACGCATGCGCTTGAGAAGGTCGCCGAGGCGGTCGCGCCTCGGGTCGATCGACCAGACGACGTCGCCGAGGGCGTCGACGAGCGCTCCCGAGGTGGCGGAGATCCTCTCGATCCAGCGCGGATCCTGCGGCCGCCCGTGCTCTGCGTCGTCGCGCAGGACCTCGCTCCACAGCGCGATCTGCGAAAGCCCGGATCCGACCTCGTCGTGGAGGTCCATCGCGATCCGGCGGCGGATCGCCTCCACGGCGAGGAGGCGCGCGAGGCGGACCCGGTAGGCCGCGTAGGCGCCCCCCGCGACGGCGGCGCCGACGAGCGCGAGAAACCAGGCCCGCCTCCACACCGGGGGGATCACGCGGAACTCCACGACCGCCGGCGCCGCGCTCGGCGTCCCCGCGGCGTCGAGGGCGCGCGCCTCGAGCCGATACCGTCCCGGTGCGAGTCCCGCGAGCACGATCTCGGGCGAGTCCTGCGGAGGGCCCCAGGCGCCGTCGCCGATGCGGTTCTGGAACCTGAGGCGCTCCCCCGGGGAGGCCCCGAGACCGATGAGGCGCAGCGCGAGGTTCCGCTGGTCGGGTCGCAGCTCGATTCCCGTGACGCGGGTCTCCCCGACCTCGGATACCGGCACGGGCGCCCCCGCGACGCGGACCTCGCCGATGCGCACTCGCGGCGGTGGGGGCGCCGGGAGCAAGGCGGGGACGATCCTCGAGAGCGCGCCGTCGACGGCAAACCAGACGCTCCCCTCGGCGTCGCTCAGGCAACGGACGATTTCGTTGTCCGCGAGACCGTCGGACGAGCGGAACCGGCGGATCCCTCCGCCGTCGGGTTCCAGGCGGTCGACGCCGCGGCCGGTGCCGAACCAGATGCGGCCGAATCGGTCCTCGGCGGCGCAGCGGATCTCGTCGCTCGAGAAGCCGCCGACGGGTTCGACGCGCGAGGCGACGGGCTCCTCCGCCGCGGGGTCGTCGACGCGGTGCACGCGGGACCCCAGGATCCACACGCGACCGGCGGTGTCGACGAATAGCGATTGGACGCCGCGTTCGGTCGCCGACTCGTCGAGCACGGGGCGAAAGACGCCGCTCCGCCGCCGCACGACGACGCCGTTCTCGAACGCGAACCAGAGATTCCCGGAGGCGTCCTCGGCGACGTCGACGACCGCCCTGCGCGGGATTCCCGCCGCGGCGGGGACGACCTCCCATCGATCGGATCCGCTCGGGAGGTGCGCGAGGAAGCTCGAGGCGGACGGAACCGGCACCGCGGCGGCCCAGGCGTCCCCCGACCGATCGGTCCACACGGCGAGCACGTCCTCTCCGGGGAGGCCCTCGGCGGGGGTGTACC
>CAZVOE010000209.1:0-4663 GCA_964628935.1 uncultured Acidobacteriota bacterium | reverse complement strand
GTCTACCGGTTCGAGCTCCTCGCGTTCGCCGCGCGGGCGGGCGCGCCGGACCAGGTGCTCGCCTCGGACCGGGCGGAGGTGGACGTCGCGATCGACGGCGGCCTCAACTCGGTGCCGGTCGCCGGCACCAGCACGGCCGGGATCCTGCCGTCGGGGACCGTCCCGCTCGGCTCGTCGATCGCGCTGATCGGGACCGACAGCCTCGACCCGGACGGTGCCCTCGCGACCTCGCAGCTCGTCTACTTCTGGCGGCAGGACGAGGGGTACCCGGTCGCGATCGACCGGAACGGGACGACCGGCGCGTCGTCCGACCACTGCCACCACACGAAGAGCGCGGTCGCCGCGGCGAGAATGCCGAGGAGGCGCTTTTCTCGGCCGCTGAGGGACCTCGCCATCAGCGGGACCTCCGACGGACAGGACGCCGCTCCTCACGCTCCCGCGCCTCCCGCGACGGCGGATGATCGAAGTAGGTGGCCAGGGTGATGTTGAGCTGGAGAATGCTCCCGCCCTCTTCCCCCTGCGCGAGGGCGACCCTCTCGACGACGAAAAAGCGGTCGGATCCCTCGACCGCCTGGATGAACTTTCGGAGGTTCGCGTAGCCTCCCTCGAGGGGCACGACCATGCCGAAGCGCTCGATCGCCTCCGCCGGGAGAATCTCGTTCTCGTACTGAATCCGCTCGAGGGCCACGCCGAATTCCCTCGCGAGCCTCGCGATTTCGAGCTGCGTGGCGATCATCCGGCGGTCGCGGGTCGCGAGAACGTCCGACCGCAACGTCTCGAGGCTCGTCTCCGCGTCCCGGAGCGCCTGGAGGTAGGCCTCCCGCGCTTCGACCGCAGCCTCCCGCCGCTTGAGCGTCTCGAGACGCGGCCTGCCGTCCGCGTCGAGCGCCTCGAACGCCCTCTCCCGGGGCCGGATCCACACGGTGAAGCACAGGAGGTTCGCGAGGAGACCGACTCCGAGGACCACGCCGATCGTTCGCGCCGACTCGCGGATGTCGAAGCGGGGGTGACGGCCGGTCACGGCGCGACCTCCGTAGCGCTCCCGCGCTCTGCGGCCTCCTCGGCCTCGAGCTCCGCGACCGCCGGAAGCACCGGCGGCAACTTGACCTCGCCCGCGCTCCCGAGCCGCCCCTCCGGGTCGTAAAGGAAGTTCAGGGTGAAAAGGACCTCTCCGCTTTCCAGGATCTGTGTCCGCTCGGGCTCGACCTGGGCGAAGTGAGCGTCCATCACGAGTTCCCGCTCGAACTCGAGGAACGCCTCGAGGCTCTGCGCCGCTCCCTCGACCGCGACGGGGACGGTCCCGTCCGGGGCGGCGTCGAGCCCCGGCTGCGGCGTCCCGCCCGCGTAAACCGGCCGGATCGAGACCATCCGGACCTCGTAGGGCTGAACCTCCTCCATCCGGTTGAACAGACGCGTCCACGAGAGCGCGCGCCGGTCGATCACGTCGTTCGCCCGCTTCGCCCGCACCGCGAGCGCCTCGACGTCGATCTCGGCGATCTCGGCCACGGCCTTCGCTTCGCGGGCGTCGAGCTCGGCGAGTTTCGCCTCGATCACCGACATGCTTTCCCGGAGATCCGCGAGCCGGCGCGCCTGATCGATCGCGGCCCAGAGGTTCCAAGCCGAAAAACCGAGGACGAGCGCCGCGGCGACGCCGTACGCGACCCAGAGCGGAAGGTTGTTCCGGAACGGTCGCGTCGCGAGGTTGAGTTCGAGGGCGGGGATCATGCCGTCCTCCCCGCGGCCGCACCGACGGCGGGCGCGATCCGTTGAGCCGTCTCCGGGTCGAGCCGGATCCCCGCTCCGAGGGAGAGCGCCGCCGTGGGGTCGACCGGAACCGCGCGGCCGAACCCCGAGCGCTCCAGGATCTCCGAAAGACGCTCCATCGGCTGGGAAACGGTGCGCACGAAGGTCGTCCCGACTCCCTGGCCGCCGAGCTTCTCCTGGTAGTACGAGAGCGACGTCACGAGTTCGCGGGAAAGCGCGGCATGGGAGAACCCCGCGGGGGCCTCGTCGTCGTCGCCGGCGAGGAGGGTCTTGCAGCGGAAAAAGACGGGCCGACCCTGCCTCGCGATCAGGAGCGAGAAATAGGTTTTCGCGCCGTTGAAGAGGGCGACGTCCTGTCCTTCGGCCGAAGCCGCGTGGATCTCGCTGCGACACAGATTGAAGATCGACGGCGTGCAGAGGTCGACGAGGCCCGGTTTGGCGCCCAACGACTCGACGACCGACTCGTACTGCTCGACGACGCTCCGGAGCATCACGGCGACGAGGACCGTCGTTTCGCGCGCGCCGTCGGGGATCACCTGCCAGGAGAAAACCGCGTCCTCGAGGCGAAACGGAACCGAGCGCCGCAGTTTGAATCGGAGGACCTCGTCGAGCTGCTTGCGCGAGGCGGGTCGGTCGGGGAGGGTGACCATGGAGACCTTCGCGAGGTTGTCCGGGAGGACGAGCGACACCCGGCCCGGTTTCGTTCCGGTCGCCTCGAGCAGCTCGCGGATCTTCGTCGCGAGCTCCTCCGGATCCTTCATGTTCGGGCGGAAGATCGAAGAGCCGACCGCGTGGGAGCGCAGCGTCCGCACCGCGTGCGACTCGAGCGCGATTCTCCCCCCCTTCCGCCGGAGGCGCACGCACGCGAGCTCTCCGCGATCGAGCTCGAGGGCGACCGGCGGCAACACCGGTCGAAGCTCGAGAACCCGCTCGAGACCGAGCCGGCGGACCGGAGCGAGGATGGAATCGAGCAATCGCAAGGGATCTCCGCTATTCGACGAACGTCACCTTGTTGATCTCGTAGAGCGTGGTCTTCCCGGCGAACACCCGGGCGAGCGCCGCCTCCCGAAGGAAGGTCATCCCCTCCTCCTTCGCGGCCCGCTTGATGTCGGCCGCCGGCCTGCGTTGCAGGATCATCTCGCGGATCCGGTCGGACATGTCGAGAAGTTCCGCGATCGCCGTTCGGCCGCGGTACCCCGTCCCGTTGCAGTCGATGCACCCCTTCCCTTCGTAGAACGTGTAGTCGATGTACCTCGACGGGTCGAGCCCGGACTCGATCAGCTGCTCGCGGGTCGCCCGCACCGGGCGCTTGCACGTCGCGCAAATGAGTCGAACGAGCCGCTGCGCGAGGATGCAGTTGAGGGCCGAGACGAAGTTATACGGCTCGACCCCCATGTTGAGAAAGCGGCCGAGGACGTCGACGACGTTGTTGGCGTGGACCGTCGTGAAGACGAGGTGTCCCGTCAGCGCCGACTGGATCGCGATCTGCGCCGTTTCGGGATCGCGGATCTCTCCCACCATCACCTTGTCCGGGTCGTGGCGCAGGATCGAGCGGAGCCCGCGGGCGAACGTCAGGCCCTTCTTCTCGTTGACCGGGATCTGGGTGATCCCCGGAAGCTGGTATTCGACGGGGTCCTCGATCGTGATGATCTTGTCCTCTTCGCTCCGGATCTCGGAGACCGCCGCGTAGAGCGTCGTGGTCTTCCCCGAGCCCGTTGGGCCCGTGACGAGAACCATTCCGTACGGTTCCTTCACGAAGCGTCGCAGGCGCTGCAGGTCGCGCTCTTCGAATCCGCAAACGCTCAGGTTGAGGCTCGCGAACTCCCGATTGGCCGATTCCTTGTCGAGGACGCGGATGACCGCGTCCTCGCCGTGCACGCTCGGCATGATCGAGCCGCGGAAGTCGACGGTGCGGCCCGTGATGCGGAGCTTGAATCGCCCGTCCTGCGGGACGCGCTTTTCCGAGATGTCCAGCTCCGACATGACCTTGATGCGCGAGATGATCGTCGAATGGAACTTCTTGTCGATGGGCTCCATCGCCTGGTACAGGACCCCGTCGATCCTGTATCGGATCACCACCTCGCGGTCGCGGGTCTCGATGTGGATGTCGGACGCCCGGCGCTGGAGGGCATTGAACAGGGTCGAGTCGACGAGCTTGATGATCGGCGACGAGTCGGAGGTCAGCCGGTCGATCGAAAGGGTCTCTTCCCCCGTCTCCTCGTCTTCCCGGACCAGTTGGATCTTGAACTCCTCGGTCGCCTCTTCGAGAACCCGTTGCGACGACTCGCTCTTCTTCAGGATCTCCTGAATCGCGGTCGGCGTCCCGATGCAGACCTCGATGCTCGTCCCGAGCAGGAGCTCGAGCTCGTCGATCAGCAGCACGTCGGTCGGGTCCGCGACGACGATCTGCAAGCCGCCCGCGACCCGGTGCCGCGGAACGAAGTTGTAGCGGAACATGAGATCGACCGGGATCGAGCGGAAGAGCTCCGGGTCGATTTCGAAGTTCTCGAGATCCACGTATTCGATCCCGAGCCGCTCGGCGAGCCGTTGCGCCTGGTATTCCTCGGAGAGGACCTCTCCCTGCGGCTCCGGAGCGGAAGCGGCGGGACGCGTTCTGGCGGTCTCTTCGGCCACGACGTCCCTCCTTTCTAGAATCGGGAGCCCGCTGCCGCCCGGATGAGCGGGAGGTAGAAGGCCAGGAGCATTCCCGTGACGACGAGCGCCATGAAGATCAGCATGAGGGGCTCGATCAGGGTCACGAGCTTGTTCAGGCGGTAGTCGATCTCCTCCTCGGCGAACTCCGACGTGTTGTCGAGCATCTCGACGAGCGCGCCGGTCGACTCGCCAACCTTGACCATCTCGACCGCGATGTCGCTCACGAGCCCCGAGTGCTCGAGGG
>CAZVOE010000208.1:0-4821 GCA_964628935.1 uncultured Acidobacteriota bacterium | reverse complement strand
TCCTGATTCCCGATCCCGCGAACGACGTGAACCCGAGGAACCCGCAGAGTTGGAACCGGTATGCGTACGTGCGGAACAATCCGGTCAATCTAGTCGATCCGAGCGGGATGAACGTGGAGGAGGGCGGCAAGAAGCTCGAGAGCCACATGACCGACTACGAGCGGAGCCGAACTGGAGGCGATGGGCCGCGTAGCGCGCTCGACACTAACTCGAGGGGCCTCGAAACCGACGACGGGTCGAAGCAGGCGGACGAGGCGAATCGGAAGGAGGAGGGGAAGGACCCGGCGGCCTGTGGGGATCCCTCAGCTGGATTCCTGAAGACTGCTGAAGGAGAAATCGGGGAATCGGAGGTCGCAGGCCCTGATCAACACAATCCCCGAATCCTGGAATACCACGCGACCACCTCGCTCGCGGCAGAGGACGACGAGACGCCCTGGTGTTCATCGTTCGTGAACTGGGTGGTAACCCAAACGGGGGAGTCAGGAACCGGGAGTGCTCGTGCCCTGTCCTGGAAGTCATGGGGTGAGTCGTCGGGCGGGCCAGAACTCGGTGCTGTTGCAGTACTCGACTATGGGAAGGGAAAGGGGCACGTGGGATTCGTGGCCGGCAAGAACGAGAGAGGCATAGTTCTGCTAGGCGGAAACCAGAACCACTCGGTGAACTACACGACCTTTCGCGAAAACAGAATCGTAGACTTCCGGATCCCTGCTGCGTCGCCCGGGCAGTGCGTCGCGCTACCCGTGATCGATGCTGCGGGTCGCGGCACAACGAGGTGAGACGCCCATGAACAGAATCAGACTCGGTGTTCTGGCCGCCATCGCGGCTTCGAGCCTGGGGTTGACGAGCGAGGCGTGCGGAGTTCCGCGAGAGCCGAACGAGGAGAGTGTCACCGACTCGCGGAATGCCTCCCTCGACGCTAACAGTGCGGCGATGCCATACTCGCGCCTGGGATCAGATTCGGCGGAGATGTCTGGCGGGACTACAACGAGGTTCGAAGTCGGCGATGAACGACTGAGACAGACTCTGACGATCTCACGCGTGGGCGTAGACGTAGTGGAGTTCGTCGCGACCATTCGTGGTTCCTGCGAGCGAACGATCTCGGGCCGAGCAACGAACCGAGGGGGCGACGTTGAGATCGACATCAGCGGCGAGGGAGTGGGGGTCCCCTGTGAGCAATTCATCCATGAATCTTCGACGCGTTGTTGGCTGTACTTGACGGTGTCGATCGAGGGAGCACGAACCGCGCGTATTCGAGAGACCGACTGCAAGCAGGATTGCCCCTTTCTCGACGTACTGATGCCGGAAGCACCCTAGCTGGGTGTGTCGCGCCAGGGAGACCAAGTTGCGAAACTCGGCAGTCTTCGAGGTCGGGAAGATGCCTGACGTGACCGTCGTTTCGGTCCGAGTTCGCCGATGAGACCGTCGAAGGCGACGTCGTCCGTCGCCTTCGAGGGCCGGCGAGCTCTCCAGGCTCAACGAGAGAGAACCAGCGCGACACGAAAAGGCGCTTCGTTCCGCAATCCCTACTTGTCGGCTTCGGGTTCGAACTGCGTCTCGCTTGGGGATTCCGCACAATGTCAAATGAGCGCATTCGCTTCGCCGAGGCGACGGACGCGTACGGCGAGTGGTGGCTGCGCAACCGTAGACCCCGTGGACGCCAGCGTTTAGCGATGCTGACCCGGGAGGCGAAGGCGCGTCAGAGTGTGTAGTGATTACGGGCGCGTTCGAGCCAATCACCTGACACGCATCCGTTGGAATCCAGGCATTATTTGAAGTATTCGGATCGAATCTCGGCGGATGCGGGCGATCCGACATGAGCGACAATTAACGATTGACACACGGGGGTCCCCTGCGCGATGCTCGCCTCGGTGAAGGAGGAACCGATGGCCAGGCGGCACCCGAAACGTCAGTTCCTCGAGCAGTCCGGCGCCCTGCACCGATCGCCCGATCGCGTCCGCGCCGACCTGTTCCGACGCCATCGTTTCTTCGATCCCTTGGACAAGGTCCAGGTCAAGTACGAGATGCTGCGGGCCCACGCCGTGGATGGCCGGAGCGTGGTGTCGGTCGCCGAGGAATTCGGTTTCTCGCGGGAGACCTATTACCTGACCATGGCGGCGTTTTCCGAGATGGGTGTGGTCGGCCTGACCGACGGCAAAGCGGGCCGACCGGGTCCGCTGAAGCTGACCGACGAGGTGGCCGACTGGGTGCTGGCGCTGCATCGTCGCCGGCGCACGATGAGCGGTCGCGAGTTGGCGGAGGCTCTGGCGGAAGAGATGGACGTCGAGGTGCATCGGCGGACGATCGAGCGGTTGCTGGGCAGCGGCAGAAAAAAAAACGACTGACGCCGATGGGCCGGCATCGTCGGAGATCCCGTGCTTCGCGACCGCCGGTGGTCGGGCGCAGGCGCGCTACGAGGGCGTCCGAGCCTTCGTCCTGGGCGATCCCGGGGATCGTCCCCGCGTCAGCCCGGCGCAATTCGACCTTCGCCGCCTCCAGCGCCTCGGCATGCTCGGTCTGGTCGATTGGCCGATTCGACCTCTGTGCGCCGCGGGGGCCGATTTCGAAGTGCAGCTGGTTCCCCTGGAGGCGGACGACGCCGACGACCGACTGGAACGGCTGTGTGAATTGCTCGCCGGGCGGATGATCGAGCCGGGAGGAGACGAGGATGCAACGTGCGGCACTCTATGCGCGAGTTTCGACTGGGCTGCAGGAGAAGGAGCAGACGATCCAGAGCCAGCTCGCCGCCATCATCCGATTCGCGGATGAGCAGGGCCTCCGGTACTCCGAGGCGCTGACGTACGCCGACGACGGGTACAGCGGCACTTGGCTGGATCGTCCCGCGCTGGACGAGCTGCGGGACCACGCGCGGGAAGGTCGGAAGGACGTGGTGGTCGTCTTGTGCCCCGATCGACTCGCTCGGCGGTACGCCTACCAGGTGATCCTGCTGGAGGAGCTGAAGCGCGCGGGTGTGGAGGTCCTCTTCTGCGAGCGGTCGATCAATGACTCCCCCGACGACCAACTGCTGCTCCAGGTCCAGGGGGCGATCGCGGAGTACGAGCGCGCCAAGATGCTCGATCGCTGCCGGCGGGGGCGGTTGCACCGGGCGCGTCGCGGCGAGCTTGCGCCGCCACAGCCGCCCTACGGATACCGATACGGGGCGCGCAAGTACGGGGGCGATGGGAAGATCCGGATCGCCGAGAACGAAGCGGCGATGGTGCGGCAGGTGTTTGCCTGGTACGCCGAGGAGGGGGCGACGATCGACGGGATCCTCCGCAAGCTGAACGCGTCGCGATGGAGGACGCGACGGGGGAAGCAGATCTGGAACGCCACGTCGATCCAGGGGCTCGTGTGCAACGAGTGGTACGTCGGAAAGGCCTACTACAATCGGACATCGCGCCACAGCGGCCCCGGGGACGGGCGTCGTCCGAGAGGAGCGTCCGCGGGCGGAGTGAATTGCGGTGTCGGTTCCGCGCATCGTCGACGACGATCTCTTTGCCCGGGCACAGCGGCGGATCCAGCAGAATCGCCGCTTCGCGGCGCGACGTCTTCGACGCAAGGGGTCCTACCTCCTGCGGGGGTTGCTCAAGTGCGGAGTCTGCGGCCACGCCTACCTCGGATTCACCCAGATCTCCCGCTCGAAGTACGAAGGACCGGTCGAGTACCCGCTGTACAGGTGCACGATGCGAAACCCGATCCGCACCGGCAGACTCGAGCGCTGCACGAGCGTTCAACTGATGGGGGCCGGCGTCGACGAGATCGTCTGGACGACAGTGCGCGACCTCTTGCTGTCGAGCGAGCTGCTGGCCGCGCGGCTCGAGGCGTGGCTGACCCACCAGGTCGAAGGGTCCGTCGGGGAGGACCGGCTGAAGGCTGCGACCCAGCGGCTTTCCGAACTCCGCCGTCAGCGACAACGGCTGATCGACGCTTACCAGGCCGGTGTGCTCGACCTCAAGGACTTCGCGGTCCGCAAGACCTCGCTCGAGGGGGATCTGCAGGCGGTCGAGCACGACCAGGCGGAGCTCCGGTCGCACGTGGTGCAGCGGGACCTGGCAATCCAGCAGGTGGCGGGGGCTCGGGCGATCGTGGCCCGGCTGCAGGAACGACTCGAAAACGCCGACTTTTCCACCAAGCAGGTGATTCTGCGGCTGGCGGTGGAAAGGGTCGTGGTGACCGGGCACCGGCTCGAGATCCACCTGGCTCTCCCGGTGTCAGGTAATTTTGATTTGACATCGGGCTGGGGAGCCAACCCGAACTCATTTCGAAATCAAGGCTCTCTGGTGAACAGGCGTGCGCGGGAAGGCGCGAGGTGTCGCCGAAATCGCCAGTTGCGAGAGCCGTTGAGTTTCTCCCGCTAGCCTCCCCCAACAGACCGGTCCGCCTTTCCCCACCGACGGGCTCTCTCGCTCTCTCGCCGAGTGCGCGAGAGCCGCGGATCCGCTGGCACCCCCTCGCCGGACTGTTCGCCCGTTCCTCGGCTAGATGCGACTGGCGGTCAATCCCTCGTCCTCCCTCACGTGGTCGAACAGCCGAGCGTTGAGGCACGTTCTCGATCCCCAAAAAGACCCCAGGCGACCGTACGTTTGCACGACAAGCCTCTGCGTTGATTGAACTTAATCTCCAGAAGAGACCGTTTAGATTCGCTGGCGAGCGGAGTCCGCTCTCCGCTGCCCGAAAGCGCTGACCGGGGGGGCCACGTTCTTCGGCCAGTTGCGGACGCCGTTCAATCTCGCGGATCCGAACGGTTGCGCGAGGTCGCTGGCACCCCGCTGGGACCCCTCGAACCGGATGCGGGCGTACTACAACGCTCCCCCGGAGGGCGGG
>CAZVOE010000207.1:0-4833 GCA_964628935.1 uncultured Acidobacteriota bacterium | reverse complement strand
CCCTGCACCTTCGGACGACGTCTACCTCGATGCCGGCAGCGTCAGCGCCAGCATGCAGAGGGCGAGGAAAACAGTCCTTCGGCGATGCATACGGCAAACCCTCCCTGGAGACAGAACCGAGGCACACCGGCTCCATACCGGGTGACCGGAGATCACTCGCGAACCGTGGGCAAGAGACTCCACGCCTCCGCTGCGCAGGGTCCCGTTACGCTCGCCCCGGGGGGAATGGTGGGCGCGCGGGCCTCGCACGACACTCGGCGTCTCTTCGGCGGAAGCCACATGCACCCTTCCGCCGCCGAGGCGTCGCGATGTGGGAACGACAATTTCGTACCACCGAAGCGGGTCCGAGTCAATCAGAATCCGACGTGGCGTCGAGATCGTGAGGAACGCCGGACGGGTTCCGGGACCGATTTCTCGATTTTCGAGACGGCAACCGTGGGACACCTGCGCGACGGCGGATCGACCCCAGACGAGGTCGGGGTTGCGGTGCCGAGATCGCTAGGTTCCATCCAGATCCCCAATCGCGGAAGCGGAGGTGGAACTTTCCTACGGACAGCGACTTCCGCCCTCGCCGGGGCTCCGCATCCGTCGGCGCCCCCCCGGCGACCCGACGGCGTCGAGCTGGGAGCGTTCGAGGGGGGCTGGGTTAGGCTTCGAGGGATCGCGACGGGGACGACGAATGGGGAAAACGATTGCGACGCTCCTTCTCGCCACCGCCCTCGCGCCCTGCGGAGGGAGCGCCGAGGCGGACGTGCGTCTGGTTCTTCTGGGGACCGCCGGCGGACCGACGCCGAAGAAGAGCCGGGCGGCCCCCGCCCAGGCGCTCGAGTTCGGCGGTCGCGTCTATCTCGTCGACTGCGGCAACGGCGTCGGTCGGCAAATGGCGCTGGCGGGGCTCCCGTTCGTCGCCCTCCGGCACGTCTTCGTGACGCACCACCACTCCGACCATGTCGCCGACCTCACGACCCTTCCCGTCCTTGCCTGGGCGGCGGGCCTTTCGGAGCCGGTGACCCTGCACGGTCCAAAGCCGCTCCGGGCGGCCGTCGAGGCGGGCCTGCGACAGCACCGGTTCGATCTCGAGACGCGAACGGCGGATGAAGGCAGGCCCCCGCTCCGGAGGTTGATCCGCGTCCACGAGTTCCGACGGGACGGGGTGATCCTCCGCGACGGCGACCTCACCGTCCGGGCGGCGCGTGTGGACCACCCTCCGATCGCAGAGTCCTGGGCCTACCGGTTCGACGTACCCGGGTGGAGCGTCGCGATCTCGGGAGACACCGCGCCCTCGGCGAATCTCGTCCGTCTCGCGAAAGGGGCGGACGTCTTGGTCCACGAGGTGCTCCTGCGCTCCCCCGCAGAAATCTCCGAATGGCTCCGCCTCCCGCTCGACCACCCGCTCGTCCGACACATCGTCCGGTCGCACACCTCGTACGAAGAGTTGGGCCGCATCGCCCGGGAAGCCGAGGTGGGGACGCTCGTCCTGAGCCACTTCGTTCCCGGCGATGACGCGGTGGACGAGGAGAAGATCCTCGCCGCCATCCGGCGCGAATTCTCCGGGCGAATCGTTTTCGGAACCGACCTTCTCGAGATCCGGCCCGGAGGAGAGATCAGCCCCCCGTGAACAACACGAGCACCCCCCAAGTCACGGCAACCCCCAACACGTCGAGCACGAGCCCGACGCGGATCATGTCGGGAAGGCGGATCTTGCCGGTCCCGAAGACGATCGCGTTGGGGGGTGTGCCGACGGGGAAGCAGTAGGCGGCGCTGCAGGCGATCGTCACCGCGATCGCCGGAAGCACGGCGTCTCCCGCCGCCGCTCCTCCGACGCCCAGGAAGAGCGGGACGAGGAGGTTCGCCGTCGCGGTGTTCGACAGGAACTCCGTCAGGGCCGACCCGACCGCGGCCGCGAGCGGAACCCAACCCCAGGCAGGCATGCCGCGAGCGGCCTCGAGCGTCTCTCCTCCGACCGCGGCGGCGAGGCCGGTGTCGTGCGCGAGGCCGCCGAGGGCGAGCCCTCCCCCGAAGAGCAGGATCGTCCCCCAGTCGATGGTCGCGGCATCGCGCCATTCGAGGGCGAGCCTCCCGTCGCCGACAGGGATCGCGAAGAGCGGGATCGCCGCGAGGACGGCTGCGACCCCCTCCGGGAGGCCGGTCACGAGGGCCCTCGAGAGGGGCGCGTCGCTTCCCAGGGCCAGCGAGACGAGCCCGGGTGCGACCCACAGGAGGACGACCGCAAGAAACGCCCCGAGCGCGGCGACCTCTCCGCGCGACCAGGGACCCAGGGTTTCCCGCGCGCGGGCGATCTCCGTCGAGGCGCCGGAGGTGCGGAAGTGGCACACCCGGAAGAGGAGGATCAGGACCGTGAAGAGGACGGCCAGGAAGACGACGGTGAACGGGACGCCGAACTTCATCCACTCGACGAACCCGATGTGACGGCCGGTTGTTCGCTCGATGAGTCCGATCGCGATCAAGTTCGGCGGCGTTCCCACCGGCGTCGCGACGCCTCCGATCGAGGACGCGTACGCGATCGCCAGGAGCAACGCGGCGTCGAAACCCCGGCGGCGTTCTCCCGACCCTTCGGCCGGGCGGATCGTGCGGAGCACCCCGAGTGCGATCGGGAGCATCATCGCCGCCGTGGCGGTGTTCGAAATCCACATCGAGAGGAACCCGGTGACCGAGCCGAAGGCCACGAGAATGCGCACGGGGTGATCCCCGACCCCCCGTCGCGAAAGAACGAAGAGCGCGATGCGGCGATCGACGCCGTGAGCCCCCATCGCCCTCGCGATGAGGAACGAGCCGATGAAGACGAAGAGGATCGGGTGCCCGAACGAGGCGAATGTCTCCTCCGCGCTCGCCACCGAGAGGACGACCGCGAGGGCGGGGCCGAGAAGGGCGGTGGCGGCGAGCGGAATGGCCTCGGTGACCCAGTAGACGACGACCCAGGCGAGCACCGCGGCAAGACGGTGCGCCTCGGGCTCGAGGCCGGTCGGCGAGGCGAGCGTCGCGGCGAAGGCGGCCGGACCGAGAACGAGGCCCCAGGTGCGCATCGCGGTCCCTCCTTCGCGAGACCGGTAGAATACGCCTGCGATGCGCGCGATCGGGATCGTCCTGGCAGCCGTTCTCTCGGTGTCCGGCCTGTGCGCCGCGGAGCGCGAGGTGCGGCTCACCCCCCTCGTCGGCCTGCGCGGCGGCGCCACGCTCGACCCGAGCAGCCCGCAGGAGGGATGGGCGGAGGCCGATCCGTCGGCGTCGATCGGGTTCGGCCTCGACGTCCGCGTGAGGCCCGACGCGAGGGTCGAGATCTTCCTCGACCGGCAGGAGCTCGACTTCCAGCCGGAGGCGGGGCAGCTCGGATCCGGATTCGACCTGACGATCGACTACCTGCACGCCGGCGGGGCGTACGAACCGCCCCGGAAGGGGACGCGCGGGTTCGTGGCCGCGGCGGTCGGACTCACGCGCTTCGCCGCCGACGGGGCATCGGTGACCGACGCGCTGGGCGTGTCGGGGTCGCTCGCGGGAGGAGCGATGGTCCCGTTGGGGGGGCGGGTCGCCCTTCGCCTCGAGATCCGCGGTTACGCCACGCTCTCGGACGTGGCGCTCGAGGCGTCGTGCGGTCCAGGGTGCGTCGTCAACCTGAGCGGCGGAGGCTGGTACCAGCTCGCCGCGCGCGTCGGGCTCGCGATCCGGCTGTGATCCGTTCGCCCGAGCCGGAGAAAAAACCCGGGGCGCGGCAGGTCGGAGGGGTTGGGAGCCACCGCCGCGCCCCGGGGCCGAGAGGGCGATCAGACGCGTCCGGTCTGCTTCTTCGCCTCCTCGATTTGCCGGATGACCTGCTCCGAAGCCCCGACGGCCGCCTCCGCCCGCGCCTTGGCGGTGAGGTAGTCCTCGGCGTCGAAGGCCTGCTGCATCTCGGCGAGGGTCGTTTCGATCGCGGACGCATCCGCGCGGAGCGCCGCGAGATCGGCCCGCGCCCCCTTGCCGCTGGGAGCGCTCTCAAGCGCCTGCTGCGCACGGGCATGCGCGTCACGAGCTTGCGCGAGCAGAGCCGACGCCTCGTCGCGCGCCCGCTGCTTGCCGTGGATCGCCCGCTCCCCGGCGCTCTTCGCCGCGGTGCGGGTCTCGAGCGCGAGGTTCCGCGCCTGGCCGTACGAGCGGAAGAGCGCGAACCGGTCCTCCTGGGCCGCGAGCTCCGCGTCGAGGCGGGCCCTCGCATCGCTCGCGGCTTGCCATTCCTCCGAGGCGTAGGTCGCGGCATCCAGCCTGCGCGCCTCCTCGAGCGCCGAATCGGCGGCCCGGACGTCCTCGACGGGCTCGCTTGCGCAGCCGGCGAGCGCGAGCACGGTCGCGAGTGCGAGCGTGGTTCGGATCCGATGCATGAAGCACCTCCTCTCGATGCGTCGAGCGGGGGGCAATCGCGGTGCCAGGCGAGAAAAAGCCGAATTCGCGCGCCCCGGGAAGGTCACGACCGGCGCGATCGAGCAAGATCTCCACGCGGTGAGCACATTCCTCCCTCGAATTTCGCCGCGAAGGTGGGCCGTCCACCCGGCATCTCGCTTGCAATGCACCTTCGCGAACTCACGAACTCGAAGAGAGGAGGAACGGCCATGCACGCGAAACGAACGAAGACGAACGCGTTTCTGGTCGCGGCCATCCTGACGGCCGGGAGTGTCGTCGGCTGCGAGACCGCGAGTGCGAAGAAGACCGAAGAGGCGCCGCGGCCCGCGGATGCGTCGCTGGCGGTGAGGATCGAGGCGAAGTTCCTGGCCGATCCCGAGGTCAGCCCGTTCGAGATCGACGTGGACGTCCGCGACGGCGTCGTCCGGCTGAGCGGAGCCG
>CAZVOE010000206.1:0-4842 GCA_964628935.1 uncultured Acidobacteriota bacterium | reverse complement strand
GATCTCGCCGGTGCGCTCAAGTACGGGACCCACGACGCGCGCGAGATCCTCGAGCGCGCGAGCGCCCGGGAGACCGCGGCGCGGGTCGCGGCCGGGGCGCTCGCTCGCGCCCTCCTCGGCGCGGCCGGGATCGAGGTGACGAGCCGGACCCTCTCCGTCGGAACGGTGCGCGACCGGGACCCGGAGGAGGGAGAGGGCCTTCTCTTCGACCGGCTTCGGGCGCTTCCCGATGACGCCCCGTTCCGGACCTTCGACCCCGAGAAGTCGGTCGGAATGGCGGCGGAGGTCGACCGGGTCCGCTCGCTCGGAGATTCGATCGGAGGGAGCTTCGAGGTCCTCGCCCGGGGTGTTCCCCCCGGCCTCGGAAGCCACGTCCACTGGGACCGGCGCATCGACGGGAGGATCGGCGGCGCGATCCTGTCGATTCCCGCGGTCAAGGCGGCGAGCGTGGGGGAGGGCGTCGAATCGAGCGTCCGGTGCGGGAGCGCCACGCACGACGCGATCGGGTGGGAACCTTCGATCCGCAGGTTCACGCGAGCGACGAACCGGGCGGGGGGGATCGAAGGGGGCATCACCAACGGAGAGATGCTGCGAATCCGGGGCTACCTGAAACCGCTCGCGACCCTGCCGCGCCCGCTCCCCTCCGTCGACCTCGTGACGAAGGAGCCGTTCGAGGCGGCGGTCGAACGGACCGACACGATCCCGATCGTCGCGGCGGGCGTCGTGGCCGAAGCGATGGTCTGCCTCGTGCTCGCCGACGAGCTGCTGGTCAAGTTCGGCGGGGACCGCCTCGAAGAGACCGTTCGGAACCTCGACGCGTATCGCGGATCGCTCGAGGTCTACTGAAACGAACGGGCCGCGCGGTGCAGGCGACTAACCCCCCGGTTCGTCCCGCACCCCGCGGCCCCAAAGGTCACCTGGCCTCCCCCTGAACCCAGGGACCGCCCGGGAATCTACGGTGACACCCCGCGTCGGTAAAGTCCCGAAAGTGGAACGCGGTTGACTTTTCGAGGACCGATCATGCGGGGTCGCCTTCAGGTGCGGAGCGCGGCTCCGCACCGAGGAACCCTGGACGGCTTCCAAGGGGAGGTTCGGAGTGGTAGAGTCGGCGGCTGCTCGCTCTCCCCGGACAAAGGCTCCCCAGGCACGGGTCGAGATACCAGGGTGGGTCTTGGGTAAGGCCGACCGACCGGGCTCGCCGAGCGAGTCGCCGGACGGTGGATGAAGGCGGGTCGAGACGAATGCGGGTACGCCGTCCGCCGGGGAGAGCGAGCAACCGCCGAACCCACGTTCCTGTTCCTCCGGGTTCCGTTCCGTGCGCCGAACACGGGAACCCTACCCCGGCCAGCCTCGCGATGTCAACCTCGAAATCCAACATCTGGAAGAACCGACCGGACGAACCCCAGCATATGGGGGTCGAGGGAGCGACTGTGGAAATCGAGTCCCTCGCGGTCGGAGGCCGGGGGGTCGGCCGCATCGCGGGGAAGGTCTGGCTCGTCGAGGGGGCGTTCCCCGGAGAGCGGGTGAGGGTTCGCGTCCGCGCCGATCGCGGCCGTTTCGTCGAGGCCGTGACTCGCGAGATCCTTCGCCCCGCGCCGGGTCGGCGCCCTTCGGTCTGCCCCATTCAGGGGGAGTGCGGCGGGTGTCCCTGGATGCCTCTCGACGAAGCCGAGCAGAGGCGGTGGAAACGACGCATCGTCATCGACGCGCTCGAGAGAATCGGTCGCATTTCCGATCCGCCGGTCGACCCGCTGCGCGCTGCGGGCCGGCCCCTCCGATACCGCAACCGGGTCGAGTTCACGATCGGCCGGGACCGCGCGGGGAATCGAGCGGTCGGCCTCCACCCCGCCCACGCCGCGACCGAGATCGTCGACGTCGCCGCCTGCTACCTCCAGTCGGAACGGGCGGACGCGATCTTCTCCACGATCCGGGAGTTCGTCCTGCGCGGACCGGGTCGAGACGACCCGGGATGGGAGCACCCCCGAGCCCCCGTCCGCGTCGCCGTGCGCATCTCCGGCGCCGGCCCCGGGGCGACGGTCGTGGTACGGGGCGGCTCGGGGCCGATCGAGACCCTCGGCCTCCTTGCCGACCGGCTCTTCGAGCGACACCCCGAGGTTCGCGGCATGGTCCGGATCGAGAGCGCCAGAGGTCGGCGAGGCGGCGGGGCGGTCGAGGTCGTGCGCGGCGAGGGGGAGGTGACGGACGTCTCGGGAGGGGTCCTCGTCCGCGTTCCGGCCGGTTCGTTCACCCAGGTGCAACAGGAGGGGGGGGCGATTCTCGTCGACCTCGTCGGGGAGGAGGCGCTGGAAGCGACGACCGCCGTCGAACTCTTCGCGGGCGCCGGGGCGTTCGGCCTTGCGCTCGCGCGTCGCGGGGTGCGGGTCAAGGTCGTCGAGGCGGATGCGGAGGCGGTCGAGGCGGGAAGGCGCGGCGCGGCCCGCGCGGGGATCGCCGACCGGATCGAATTCGTGAGGGGTCGAGTCGAGGAAGCGCTCGTCGCTCTCGGACGGGACGCGGACCGACCCGACCTCGTCGTCGCCGATCCTCCGCGCGCAGGGCTCGGCGAAGGGCTCGCGCGGCGCGTCGCGCTCCTCGGTGCGGAACGGATCGTGCTGGTGTCCTGCGACCCGGCGACCTTCGCGCGCGATGCGCGCGTTCTCGTCCGCGAAGGATACCGGCTGGAGCGCGTCGTCCCCGTCGATCTCTTCCCCCAGACGCCGCACGTCGAGACGGTCGCGCGCTTCAGGAGAGCGGGGCAGGGCCCCCCGCGATCGCGGCGAGGACCGACTCCGCCGCGAGGGTCCGGTTGAGGTGGAAGCGGAGATCCGCCCGGATCCGCTCGATCCCGTCGACGATCTCCGCCGCGCGCCGCGCGCCGAGCCGTGTTCCGAGGGAGGCGATGCGGGACGCGCGGTCGACGTGGATCGGGGCTCCGGCCCCCGCCGCGGCGCGCGCCGCGTCCCGGAGGATCGCCTCGACGAGGTCGAGTCCTTCGAGAAACGAATCCTCGTCCTCTCCGACGAGCGCCTTCGCCATCGCGGGGAGCTCGGCGACTCCCGCGGGGGAGCGCGCGAGGCGCTCCGCCATCTCGAGGACCTCGTCGCGACGGCCTGCGAGCGTTTCGACGTCGAGCGTGAGAGCCGCTCCGGGGCGCCCGCCGGAGAGCGCCGCGCGGGCCCGGGCCTCCTCCGGAGGGACGCCGCGGGTCTCGAGGGACCTCGCGAGGGCCTCCGTCGGCATCGCGGAGAACCCGACCTCGAGGCAGCGGGAACGCACGGTCGCGAGGAGCGCATGCGGTCGGGAGGCGACGAGAACGAGGAAGGCCCGGGGGGCCGGTTCCTCGAGCGTCTTGAGCAGGGCGTTTTGCGCGGCCGCGTTCATCCGGTCGGCCGGGTCGATCACGAAGACCCTCGCCCGACCCTCGCGCGGCGCGAAGGCGGCGTGCTCGGCGAGATGACGGATCTGGTCGACCATCACGAAGGGACGGAGGTCGGAGCGGGCGCCGCGGCCGGACACGGGCTCGTCCTCGTCGACGGGGTCGGGCTCCTCGGAGTCGCGGGACTCCTTCTTCGGCAGGCGGCCGACGCGAAGGAGATCGGGGTGGTTCCCCGTGGCGCAGCGGAGGCAATCGGGACACCGTCCGCATCCCCGCGCGCTTCCGGGCTCCCGCGACCGGCAGAGCAGGGCCGCGGCGAGCTCCAAGGCGACCAGGCCTTTGCCGATCCCCTCCGGACCGTGGAGCAGAAGCGCGTGCGGGAGACGCCCCGACGCGACCGCACGGTCGAGGAGGGCGCGCGCCCGGGCATTCCCGAGAAAGCCCGTGTTCATTCGTCCTCCGCCTCTTCGAGCTCCGGCACGAGGTCCGAAAGGAGATCGACGATCCGCGCCTGGATCTCGTCGACCGGCGCCTCGGCGCGGACGATCCGGAACCGGAACGGTTCCGCGGCGGCGAGGGAGAGATAGCCGTTCCGGACCCGCTCATGGAAGGCGAGCGACTCGCTCTCGTACCGTCCTTCGGCGACCGTCATCCCGAACTCCCGATTCCGCTCCCTCGCGCGGGCGAGGGCGATCTCCGGGTCGAGGTCGAGGAGGATCGTCCGGTTCGGTCTTCGATCGAGCGGAGGAATCCGGTGGAGCGAGCGGATCCACTCGACGTCGAGCCCCCTCCCGTACCCTTGGTACGCGAGGGTCGCGTCGAGATAACGGTCGCAGAGGACGACCCGACCCGCCGCGAGGGCGGGCTCGAGCACTTCCACGAGATGCTGGGCCCGGTCGGCCAGGTAGAGGGCCGTCTCCGCGGCAGGGACGATCGAATCGCCATCGGCGTCGAGCAGCACCTTCCGGAGGGCGCGGCCGAGCGGCGACCCTCCCGGTTCGCGGGTCACGAGGCACGCCACACCGCATGCGGCGATTCGCTCCGAGAGCATGGCGATCTGCGTCGTCTTCCCGGATCCCTCGATCCCCTCGAAGGTCACGAAAAGGCCGCGACGGCCTTCCCTCGGTCCGGGACGGGGCTCGGCGCGGGGCGCGGGTCGGGAAGCGGCCTCGGCGCCGAATCCCGCGGCGCTCACCGGAGAGCCGCCTGGAGTTGGAACCAGGCCGCCGCCGCTGCGCGGTCGCGCGCGATCTGGTCCGCGAGCTCCTCCACCCCGGAGAACGCGCGCTCGTCCCGGAGGCGCGCGAGAAAGCCCAGTTCGAGACGTTCGCCGAGGAGATCGCCCGACCAATCGAGGAGGTGTGACTCCACCCTGACGTCGGTCCCGCCGAACGTCGGGCGCACGCCGACGTTCGAAACCGCGGGCACGCGCTCGCCCGCGACCGCCGCCTCGGTGACGTAGACGC
>CAZVOE010000205.1:0-4853 GCA_964628935.1 uncultured Acidobacteriota bacterium | reverse complement strand
CGCTCGATCAGGGGACGAAAGGGGCCGACGTCCTGCTCGGCGCTTCGTCGGCCGGGGTCATCACCCAGGAGATGATCCGCGGGATGGCGCGTTTTCCGATCGTCTTCGCGCTCGCGACGCCGCGACCGGAAATCGAGTACGCGGCGGCCCGTGGCAGCCGGAGGGACGTCGTGGTCGCGACCGGCCTCGACGAGCACCCGAACGCGGTGGTCGATCTCCTGAGCGTTCCGTACGTTCTCCGGGGGGCCCTCGACGTCCAGGCGAGGCGGATCACGCCCGGGATGCTCACGGCCGCCGCACGGGCGCTCGCCGAACTCGCGCGGGAGGACGTTCCCCCCGAGGTGGAGCGGGCGTACGGGAACGAGCGATTCTCCTTCGGCCCCGACTATCTTCTTCCGAAACCGATCGACCCGCGGATCCTCCCGCGCGAGTCGGCTGCGGTCGCGAAACAGGCGGTGGAGGAAGGGGTCGCACGTCGCTCGATCGAGCCGGTCGCCTACGCCGAGGGTCTCGCCGTGCGCCTCGGCACCGGACGCGAGATTCTGCGGGAACTGATGCTCCGTGCGCGCCAGGCGAAACTTCGCGTGGTTCTCTCCGAGGGGGCGCACGAGACCGTCCTCCGCGTCTGTCGGATTCTCCTGGACGAGGGGATCGCGAGTCCGATCCTGCTCGGCTCCGAGGCCGCGGTTCGTGCGGCCGCGGAGAAGGCCCGGGTCGATCTCGGCGGAGTCCCCGTCGTCGACCCCGCCCGGAGCCCGCGCACGGCGGCGTACGTCGAGGAGTACTGCCGCATGCGGCAGCGCCGCGGGGTCATGACCGCGACCGCGTGGGACCGGATGGTGCAGCCCGACTACTACGGGGCGCTCATGGTCCACTCCGGAGACGCCGACATGCTCGTCGCGGGGATCACCGCCCACTACGCCCAGTCGCTCCGCACGATCCTCGAGGTGGTCGGACCGGCGCCCGGGGTGCGCCGCGTGTCCAGCCACTACCTCGCGCTCCTCCCGAAGCAGGCGGTGTTGCTCGCGGACTGCGCCGTCAACATCGACCCGAGCGCCGAGGAGTTGGCGGAAATCGCGCTCCTCGCGGCGACCTCGGCCCGCGCCCTGGGCATCGAGCCGCGCGTGGCGATGCTCTCGTTCTCGAACTTCGGGAGCGTGGACCATCCGTTCACGCTCAAGGTTCGCCGCGCGACCGAGATCGCCCGCGAACGCGCGCCGTCCCTCGTGATCGACGGCGAAATGCAGATGCACACTGCCCTCGACGCCGAGTTGCGGAAGAACCACTTCCCGTTCTCGGAGTTGACGGGGAGCGCCAACGTCCTCGTGTTCCCCGACCTCCAGTCCGGGAACCTCGCCCTTCACCTCCTGCTCCACGTCGGTGCCGCGACGGCCGTCGGCCCGATCCTCGCCGGGACGCGGCTCCCGGTCCTTCTCCTCCAGTACGGCGTCACCGCCGAGGAGGTGGTCAACGCGATCACCGTCGGGATCGTGGAAGCGGGGGGACATTCCGCTTTTTCCTCCAAAGACTGAGGAGGGCTGTCGATTCGCGGTCGCCGCGGAAGGCGCCCGGGTGGCGGCTCCGGCCAGCGAACGGAACTTCGCTCGCGGTCCCGATCTGCATCGGTTCGCTCCCGGTCCTTCTCACGATCCGCGTGACGCCGCCGCTCTTCGGCGTCGCGCGCATGCCGGACCCCCCGTCCGTCCCGGTCGCGTGTCGAATGGCTTCCGGGCGGCGATGAGGGATTGGCGCGACCGGCGCACACGTCCTATAGTGGCCGACCGTCTTGCGTACGGAGCCATCCATGACGCCTCGTTCGCTCTTCGTTCGATCCCTCCCGTTGGCCGTTCTCGCGATCCTTCCGGCCTACCTCTCCTGCGGCGGCGACCCCCCGCAAGCCGGCGGCTTCCCGCCGGTCTCCGTCGAAACGATTTCGCTCGAGCCGCAAGCGATCGAGCGTGCGACCGAGTACGTCGCCGTCCTGAAGTCGCGTCGATCCACCACGCTCCAGCCGATGGTCGAGGGGATCGTGACCCGGATCGCTGTCCGCTCGGGCGATCGGGTGCGCGCGGGCGACACGATCCTCGAAATCGACGCGAGCCGGCAGAGGGCATTGGTCGCGAGCCTCGAATCCCTCCGGGCCGCGCGGCAGTCGGATCTCGCGTTCGCCCGGCGTGAGGCGGAAAGGCAGAAATCGCTTTTCGAGGCTGGGGCAGCGAGCGCGCAGGACGCGGAGCAGGCCCAGACCACGCTCGAAACGGCGGAGGCACAACTGAGGGCCGTGGAGGAACAGATCCGCGAGCAATCGGTCGAGCTGTCCTACTACCGGGTGGCGGCGCCGACCGCCGGGGTCGTCGACGACGTTCCCGTTCGAATCGGCGACCGCGTGACGACCGCAACCACGCTCACGACCCTCGACACCAGCGGTGGCCTCGAGGTGTACATCCGCGTTCCGGTGCGGGACGCCGGAGAGCTGCGGCGCGGACTGCCGGTGCGCGTCGTCGGGGACGACGGCACCGTCGTCGCGGAGACCTCGATCGACTTCGTCTCGCCGCAGGTCGACGAGGCGACCCAGACGGTCCTCGCCAAGGCCGCGATCCCGGACGCGGAAGGTTTGCGCACGGAGCAGCAGGTTCGAGCCAGAGTCGTGTGGAGCGAGGAGCCCGGTCTGAGGGTCCCGGTGGTCGCCGTCTCCCGCGTCGGTGGGCGGAACTTCGCGTACGTCGCGGAGGACGGGGAAGGCGGGACCGTCGCCCGTCAACGCACGGTCCAGCTCGGACCGATCGTGGGAAACGACTACGTCGTTCTCGGCGGACTCTCGCCCGGCGACCGTCTCATCGTCTCGGGTGTCCAGAAGATCCGCGACGGGGCCCCGGTCGACGCGAAGCCCCACGCCGCGGCCGAGGCGAGTTGAGGAGCGCGGGAACCGATGCTCACCGACGTCTTCATCCGGCGACCGGTTCTTTCGACCGTCCTCGCGCTCCTCGTCATCCTCGCGGGGGCGATCTCGATCCCGCTCCTTCCGGTGGAGCGTTACCCGCAGATCACCCCTCCCTCCGTGAGCGTCACCTGCCTCTACACCGGCGCCAATGCCCAAGCGGTCGAGAGCGCGGTCACGACGCCCCTCGAGCAGGTGATCAACGGCGTCGAGGGGATGACCTATCTCACCTCCTCGAGCACGAACAGCGGAGTCAGCAACATCACCGTGTACTTCGAGGTCGGCCGGGACCCCGACCTCGCCGCCGTCGACGTCCAGAACCGGGTGAACCAGACCCTCGGCCGGCTTCCCGTCGAAGTCCGAAACAACGGGATCACGGTCACGAAGAACACCGCCGGGTTCCTGATGGGAGTCGGGTTCTTCTCTCCCGACAACCGCTACGACTCGCTGTTCATCAGCAACTACCTGGACCGCTACGTGCGAGACGCCCTCAATCGGATCAACGGGGTCGGGAACGTCATCATCTTCGGGGAGCGGAAGTTCGCGATGCGCCTCTGGCTCGACCCCGAGGCGCTGGCGGCTCGACGGATCACCGCGGGGGATGTCGTCGAGGCGCTCCGTAGCCAAAACGTTCAGGTCGCCGCAGGGAGCCTGGGGGACGCACCCGCCTCGGCGGACCAGATGTTCAACATGAGCGTCCGCGCGGTCGGGCGCCTGACCGAAGTTTCGGAGTTCGAGAACCTCGTCGTCAAGACGGGGGTCGGCGGGGCGCTCGTGCGTGTGCGAGACCTCGGGCGTGTGGAACTCGGCGCCGAGACGTACTCCTCGCGGCTCCGCTTCATCGGACTCGAGGCGTCGGGAATGGGCATCCAGCCTCTCCCCACGGCGAACGCCCTCGAACTCGATGCGGCGGTGCGCGCGGAGCTCGAGAGGCTCTCCGCGAACTTCCCGCCGGGGCTCCAGTACCGGATCGCCTTCGAGAACACCTCGGTCGTGCGCCAGTCGATCCGGGAGGTTCTGAAGACCCTCGGCGAGGCGATTCTCCTCGTCGTGCTCGTGATCTTCTTTTTCCTTCAGAACTGGCGGAGCACGATCATCCCGACGATCACGATCCCGGTCTCCCTCATCGGGACGTTCGCGTTCGTCAAGGTCTTCGACTTCTCGATCAACACGCTGACGCTCTTCGGCGTCGTGCTCGCGACCGGCATCGTGGTCGACGACGCGATCGTCGTGATCGAGAACATCGAGCGCCACATGCGGGAGTATGGAAAGAGGGCATTCCGCGCCTCGATCGACGCCATGCGGGAGGTTTTCGGCGCGGTCGTCGTGATCGGCCTCGTGCTCGTCGCCGTCTTCGTGCCGGTCGCCTTCTTCCCGGGTACGACCGGGCGCCTGTACCAGCAGTTCTCGCTCACGATCGCCTTTGCGGTCGTGCTGTCGGTCGTGAACGCGATCACGCTGACCCCCGCACTCTCCGCCCTCCTCCTCGACCGGGAGTCGCACACGCACGGTCGGTTCTTCACGTGGGTGAACCGGATGATCGACCGCGGGACCGCGTTCTACGTCCGGGCGGTCCGCTGGACGCTGCGCCGAAAAGCGGTCATGGTCGTCCTCTTTCTCGCCGGTCTCGCCGCGACCGCGTGGGTGTGGCGCTCGGTGCCTTCGGCCTTCCTCCCGGAGGAAGACGAGGGTTACTTCGTCACGGTGCTCCAGGCCCCGGCGGGGGCTTCGCTCGAATACACCGTGGAGATCGCGAAGCAGGCGGAGAAAGTCATCCTGTCCCAGCCGGAGGTGGCGGGGGTCTTCTCGGTGGCCGGTTTCAGTTTCAGCGGCTCGGCCCCCAACAACGGACTGATGTTCTGCCGGCTCAAGCCGCTCGACGAGCGCCCGGGACGCGACCAATCGCTCCAGGCCG
>CAZVOE010000204.1:0-4903 GCA_964628935.1 uncultured Acidobacteriota bacterium | reverse complement strand
GGGGGCGGGCCCCCTGGGGGGGTTTTCAATCCCTCGCCTGGGCCCGCGCCGCCGCAGCATCCGAAGGAGCGCGAAGGCCGCCACGATGGAGGTGCCGAGGACGCCGATCCTCCCCGCCCACGAGTCGTCCGACACGAGCCCGCGGAGCCGCTCGACGATGATCAATCCGAAGAGAACCGCGAGCGACCGATGGAGCACCCGCGGCAGCCTCGCCGTCAGCACGCGGTGGATCGGAACGAGCATCGCGAGCGTCACGATCTCGAGGACCGGCCGCGGCGCGTCGATGTGGGAGAACATCCAGAGGACGAGCGACAGAAGAACCGCCGAGGCCCACGGGCGCTCCCGCACGATCCGGTTCGGAACGGTGCCGTCGGGGAGCCGCCGGACGATGCGGCGGATCCATGCGGCGAGGGCGGCGAGGACGCCGAGCAGGACCGCCAAGACGCCGGGCGCGCGGGGCTCGGTCTCGTGGAACTCGACGAGCTCGGCGCGCTTGTCGCCGAGGGTCTGCGCGACGTTCGCGTAGAGGCCCGGCGCGCCCGTGGACTCGAAGATCCGCCAGATCGGACGGCTACGCTGGGCGAAGATCCGCTCCTGCGCGCGAAGGATCGCGCCGTCGAGGACCCGGATCCCGTCGGCGAGGCGGATGCGCTCGAAGGCGATGGCCTCCTGGAGGAGGAGCATCTCCGAGAGCCGGTCGCGGAGCGGGCCCTCCGACGACCGGAGGCGCGCCGCGAGAGCCTCTGCCCCGTCGAGGACCTTCCGCGGCGCGGACTCCCGGCGCAGGACGTCGAGCGTCCCGCGCCATCGCTTCTCCATGCGCCGGACCTCCGCTCGGTCCGCCTGGAGGGAGGTCGCGTTTCGTTCGAGCGACTTCTCCCAATCCGCGAGTCGCCCGTCGATCCGCCTCCACGACTGACGCCTGTCGGAAAGCGCCCGCGCCGAGAGCGATAGGGGGTCCGACGACTTCAACATCGCCTCGAGCGCGTCGATCGACGCGGAGGTTCCCGGCATCTGCTCGCGGATCGTCCGGATCCAACCGTCGCTCGCGAGGCGCCCTTCGACCTCCTGGATGAGCGCGCTCGTCTCCGTGACCGCGCGGGCGAGCTGCGCGAGCGGAAACGGTTCGGGCTCGCTCGGCTCCGCGCCCTTCGCCTCCGCTGTCGCGGCAACCTCGGCGGGAGCGGCCTCCGCCTCCCGCGCGGGGGAGAAGAGGGCGAGCGGAGACTGGGCCGAGGCTCCGCGATCTCCCGCGAGCGCGGTCGCGACGACGCATAGGGCGCCGAGGGCGCCACGAAGCAGGACGCGCATCGGGCGCCTCCCTCGAGGACGGGAATTCGAAGAAAGGAGGGGATTATCGCACGTCGGGCGGCTGCCGGCGGCGCTCGATTCCACCGCGAGAGGCCGGGTTCTCGTATACTTCGGAGCGGGCCGAGTCGATCGATCGAGACGCGGAACTCGGAGGAACCGAGTGCGGAAGCATTGGCGGCAGGCTGTCTTCGTGGTCCTCGCGGCCGCGAGCGCCGCCGATGCCCCCGCGGTCGATTGCGCGATCTACCGGGTCGAGGGCGTCCGCCTCGGCATGACGGCCAGGGACGTCAAGAAGCAGATGCGTGGCGAGGCGGAGAAGAGCGAACAGGAAGGCTCGGGCGAAGCGGTCACCGTCCGGGAGACCTTCCTCCGCTCGCCCTCGCGGCTCGAGGTCACCTACGACGCCGGGGCGGCGGGGCGGAGTCGCGAGATGGCGGCCGTCGCGCTCCGTTTTTCCCCCTCCGCCGCCTCCGCCCTGGCGTTCTTGTCCCTTCTCGGCCCCCCCGACGCGGGAGAGGAGCATCTCGTGGACGGGACGGTTACCGGTCCGGTGGTGTGGCTCGAGGAGGCGTGCGGGATCGTCGTGACCGCCGACCGTAAGGCCGCCGCCTGGTGGCAAGGGGGCATCTCCGAGACGACGATCGAGATCGAAACCTGGGAACGCGCGCGCGAGCGCGAGGGAACTGCCGCGGCGGCCGCGATCGCCGCGTGGGAGATGAGCCCCGCGGAGTCGTGGGAGGCGGTCGTCTCGCTCCAGCCCGGCGGCTCCTCGGCCCCGGCCGATGGGATCCTCGAGCCTCCGTCCGGAATCCCCGTGGCCATGACCGTCGAGTCGAGCGGTGTCTATCGGGCGCCCGTTCGGATCGACGATTCCTTCGTCGCTCCCCGCTACCCCCGCTTTCCCGACGGTGCGCGCGTCCCCGGCACGGTCGTCCTCGAGGTGACCGTCGAGGAGGACGGGTCGGTGGGGGAGATCGTGGTCAAGAGCGTCACGCCGATCGCGCGGGGATTCGAGGCCGCCGCGCAGGAAGCGGTGCGCCAGTGGAAGTACCGGCCGGGGACCCTCGACGGCGTCCCCGTTCGGACGAAAGTCACCGTCGAGCTGGAGTTCCGATGAGCGGCGAGCCCGCGTGCCTGGTCTGTCGGCGGCGGTCCGAGGCCATCCCCCTACTCGTCTTGGAGTACCGGGGATGCCACTTGCGCATCTGCCCCGAGCACCTGCCGATCCTGATCCACGACCCGCGCCGCCTGGCCGGGATCCTACCGGGGGCGGAGAACCTGAGGCCCGCCGAGCACGAGGATTGACCGGACCGTTCCCCTTTGCGCTCGTGACCGGCCAGGGGTAGAAAAGACCAAGAGGGGCGGAGGTGTCGCATGAAAGAAGTCGCGGACCGGATGACCGTCTGGGCCCCGCGGGCCCTCGCCATCGCGCTCGCCTTGTTCTTGGCGGTGTTCGCCCTCGACGTCTTCGAGGAAGGCGCGAGCGGAGGACAGATCGCGGTCGGCCTGGCCGTCCACCTGATCCCGAGCCTCGTGATTCTCGCGGTGCTCGCGATCGCGTGGCGGTTCGAGCGGACGGGGGCGTTCCTCTATCTCGTCCTGGCGCTCTTCTCGCTCTGGTTCTTCCGGGCGAATGCGGCCGGCCAGGCGATCACGGCGGGGCCCCTCTTCGTACTGAGCGTGCTCTTCCTGTGGAGCGCGCATCACCGGGGATCGGCCGAGGCGCGGGGCTAAGGACAAGTCGCCGAGGCGCCGAGGGCCTCGTCCCGCCCCGCGAGCTCCGTGGGGCAGCCGGTCGAGAAGGTCCCCGCGGACTTGCCTCGATTCGCGCGGACGGCGAAGTAGAAGCCGTCTCCCGGCGCAGGGTCCAACGGAACCGCGACGCAGGTTCCTGGCACGGCGGCGCCGAAGCAGGAGAGCGACGCCTCGGCGAGCGTGGAGGCCGCCGAGCCGAGTTCGGCGAGGGAGAGGCCCACGATGACGTCGTAGTTCCCCGCTCCCGGGACGTGCGACCAACAGACCTCGGACTTCTCGACTCGGACGGCGGGGACGTGCGACGGATGCATACATTCGACGGCGGCAGCGGGGATCGCGACGGCGACGACGAGAGCCGCGCCGCTCCAATTCCGCAATCTCGATTGCATTCGCGTTTCCATCCTGCCGGGGCAATCTGAGAGTTGCGCCCAGCGCGGGCAAGCCGAAAACGCCGATGCTGCGCGACATTTTCGTAAGCGACGGTCGTGCGCGTCCCGACTTCGCCGAGCACCTTCGAAACGGTTGACTTGGCGCGCCCCGCTCCTACGTTCTCTTGCGTTCGAGCGGCTTCCCGCTCGAGAGAGGAGAACACGATGCGGACTCTCGTGAACGGAACTCGAAGCGCCTGGGTCCCGGCCCTCGGCGCCGCCCTACTCGTGACCGGCCTCGGTGCGGCGAGCCCCGGGTCGGCACCCCCCGCGTGCGTCGTCGTGCTCGAATGCTCCGGATCGACGCAGAGCCTCGTGCCGAACGACGACGGGTCGTTCGTTTTCCAGAACGTCCCCGCCGGTGCGTGCACGGTGCGGGTGGCTCCCGCTCCCTCTTCCGCGGCCGACGCGCAGCCCCGCGGAGCGGAAGCGGCGCAGGTGTCGTCCTCGTCGCGGAGCGCCGTCGTCGCCCCGCGTGACGCCGCGAGCGGTCTCCCCACGGGAAAGCGGCAGCACAAGCCGCTGACCTACAGCCTCACCCTGGAAGGAGAGTCCTCTTCGTCCGCGACACGGAGCGCCGAGGAATGGGCGGCGCAACCGCTCCAGGTCTCGAGCCGCAAGGGCGGAGGGCAAATCCGCGGCCACGTGACTCTTCTCAAGTGACCCGCGCGTGAAACGCGGGAGCGGGCCTTCCAGGGCCCGGACGAAAGGGGCCTCGCCGCGTGCGGGGCCCCTTTCGTCGTTTCGACGGCCACTCGGCGGTAAGATCGTCGCTCACGCCGGAGTGGCGGAATCGGTAGACGCAGGGGACTTAAAATCCCTTGGAGAATCCTCCATGTGGGTTCGAATCCCACCTCCGGCACCGACGTTGCCCCGCTCCCTCCGGAGAGCCCCGCGTTTGTCCCCCTCGGAATCTCGTGCCATATTGACGGGACCGTGCGCTTGTTGAACTGCTCGGAGCCGAGCGTTTGGGTGCGGGGCCCCGTCCTCGTGGTCTCGCTTCAGGTCAGCGCATTCGGGCTCATCGCGCCAACGTTGGTTCTGTGCGAAGACGGGGCCGGCCATCGCGCGATCGAGCCCGCGATCTCGCTCTGCTGTCGGCAAGGGCAAGCGGAGTCGAGCGAAGCGACTCCACCGCGAACGCCTGCGGCGATCGCAGACGAGGGATGCGCGAATTCCTGCAAGGACACCTCGCTGTTCACGGGCGTCGATGCCACCGTGCCCAAGAGTCTCGGGCCACCGTCCGTAGCCGTTGCCTTGATCCCGGCCGTTACGCCCCCGCCGTCCCCAGCTCCTGGGTTCATGGCGAAGCATGCGGCGTACGTGTCCGCTCCCTGCGCACTGCGTCTCCACCGATCCACCGTCCTGCGGATCTGATCCCCTCCGACCTGTCTCGAGCGTGGCGGGCC
>CAZVOE010000203.1:0-4947 GCA_964628935.1 uncultured Acidobacteriota bacterium | reverse complement strand
TGCGCGAGGGGGCCATGCTGCGGATCGGCGTGGCGACCGCCGACGGCAAGGGCGAGACCGTGATCGGCCTCGTCCAGATGCTCGCCGGGGAGAACGCGCTCGAGGTCTCGACGCGCACCCGGGAGGCCGTTGAAGAACTGCAGGGCTCCCTTCCGCCGGGCGTCCGCATCGTTCCGTACTACGACCGCTCGAACTTCGTCAATCGCGTGATCCGCACCGTCGAGACGAACCTGCTCGAGGGCAGCCTCCTCGTCGTGGCCGTGCTCTTCGCGTTCCTGGGCAACTGGAGGGCGGGTCTCATCGTCGCCTCCGCCATCCCGTTGTCGATGCTCCTGGCGTTCACCGGAATGGTCGAATCGCGCATTTCCGCGAACCTGATGAGCCTCGGCGCGATCGACTTCGGCCTGATCGTGGACGGCGCGGTCGTTCTCGTGGAGAACGTCGTCCGGCGCCTGTCCGAACCCGAGGGGCGCGAGAAGACGGTTCGGCAACTCACCGCCGAGGCGGCGCACGAGGTCGTGCGGCCGATCGCTTTCGGGATCGGAATCATCATCCTGGTCTACGTCCCGATCCTCACCTTGGGCGGCATCGAGGGGAAGATGTTCAAGCCCATGGCCTGGACGGTCGTTTTTGCGCTGGCCGGCTCGCTCGTGCTCACTTTGACCGTGACGCCCGTCCTGGCGTCCCTGTTCCTCAAGAAGACCGGTCACGAGCACGAGCCGAGATTCGTCGGAGCCCTCCGTCGCGCCTACCTTCGCGCGCTCGAGCGGTGCATCCAGTGGCGATGGACCGTGCTCAGCGCGGCGAGCGCGATCGTGGTCGGCGGCGCTGTGTTGGCGACCCGGCTCGGAGGGGAGTTCATTCCGCGCATCGACGAAGGGGACCTGTCGATCTTCGCCATACGGCCCCCTTCGGTGGGCATTTCCGAGGTAGCGGCGAGCACGGGACGCATCGAGCGCGTCTTGCTGCGATTCCCCGAGGTCAACACGGTCGTCAGCCGATCGGGAAGCCCGGAGCTGGCCACGGACGTGATGGGGATCGAGCTGGGCGATGTCTTCGTCATGCTGAAACCGAAATCCGAGTGGTCCACGGCTCGGACCAAGGGCGAGCTCGTCGAGAAGATGGAAGAGGCGCTGGACGAGTCGGTGCCGGGCATCGGGTACGCGTTCCTGCAGCCGATCGAGATGCGCTTCAACGAGCTGATCGCGGGCGTCCGATCCGACATCGGGATCAAGCTGTTCGGCGATGACCTGGAGGTGCTTCGGCACAAGGGTCGAGAGATCGCCCGCGTCGTGGCCAACGTCCCGGGCGCGGAGGACGTGAAGCTCGAGGAGACGGCCGGCCTTCCCGTCATTCGCGTGAAGGTAGACCGGGACCGCTGCGCGCGGTACGGCGTTTCTGTTGGCGACGTGCTCGATACCGTGGAGGCCACCCGCGCGGGGAAGGTGGTCGGGACGGTCTTCGAGGGGCAACGGCGCTTCTCCCTCGCGGTCCGCTTCGAAGACGAAACAGCGAACTCGCTCGAGGCGCTCGCCAACGTCCCGGTCGCGTCCTCGGAAGGCTTACCGAGCGTTCCCCTGGGCCAGCTCGCGGACATCGCCCTCGACACGGGGCCGGCGCAGATCAGCCGCGAGTCGGTACGCCGCCGGATCGTCGTCGAAATGAACGTGCGCGGGCGGGACGTGGCCTCTGTCGTGGCCGAGGCGCAAGAACGGATCCGGAACCAGGTCCAGCTCCCCCCCGGCTACAACATCCAATGGGGCGGGCAATTCGAAAACCTGCGAGCCGCGACGCGCCGCCTGGCGATCGTGGTCCCGCTGGTGCTGTCCGTCATTTTCGCGATGCTGTATTTCGCCTTCGGGTCGCTCAAGCCGGCCGTCCTCATCTACCTCAATGTCCCGTTCGCTGCTACCGGTGGGGTGGCGGCCCTGCTGCTGCGGGGCTTGCCGTTTTCGATCTCGGCGGGCGTGGGTTTCATCGCGCTCTTCGGCGTCGCCGTCCTCAACGGACTCGTCTTGATGACGCAGGTGCGAGATCTCGAAGCAAGGACCGACCTGGGGCCGCTCGACGTGATGCGCCGCGCCTGTGCATTGCGTATGCGGCCGGTGTTGATGACCGCGCTCGTCGCTTCGCTCGGGTTCGTCCCGATGGCGCTCGCGACCGGGTCGGGGGCCGAAGTTCAGCGACCGCTCGCGACCGTCGTGATCGGCGGGCTCGCGACGTGCACCGCGCTCACGCTGTTTGTCTTGCCGACCATCTACTACAGCCTGGCCGGACGTGAACGTTCGCGGCGCGCTGAGGAGGCGTGAAATGTTCGCAAGGTCGCCGAACGCGGTCGTTCCCTTCATCCAACCGTTTCCGCTCGAGTCGGAGGTCAATGCCTTGCGGTGAACCGCCCCGGCTTCCCCGGAGACCCCCTTTCTTAAGAGGATGGGGTCATGGGAAAAGCAAGCCGGTATTCTCCCGAGGTTCGGGAGCGAGCCGTCCGGATGGTGTTCGAGCACCAGGACGAGCATGGATCCCAGTGGGCCGCAATCGGATCGATCGCATCCAAGATCGGCTGCAGGGCGGAGACGCTGAGGAATTGGGTCCGCCAGGCCGAGCGGGACGCTGGCCGTCGTCCCGGGTTGACCAGCGATGAGAGGCAGCGCCTGAAGGACCTCGAGCGCGAGAGTTTCCAGCTCCGTCGCGCGAACGAGATCCTGAAGAAGGCGTCTGCGTTTTTCGCACACGCGGAGCTCGACCGCCGACCGAAGTGATGGGGAACTTCGTCAGCGAGGATCGAGATCAGTACGGGATCGAGCCGATCTGCGAGGTGCTCGCCGATCGCCCCGTCGACGTACTACGAGCAAGAGGCCCGCCGACGGGATCCCTCGCTGCTTCCGGATCGGAAGAAGCGCGACATCGAGCTGCGGGGTGAGATCGAGCGCGTGTGGAAGGCCAACTTCGAGGTGTACGGGCCGCGGAAAGTCTGGAAGCAGTTGAAGCGCGAAGGGAAGGACGTGGCTCGGTGCACGGTCGAGCGGCTGATGGCGGAAATGGGCCTTCAGGGCGCGGTGCGGGGCCGTGCGTTCAAGGTGACGACGATTCCAGACCAAGCTGCAGTCCGTCCCCCGGACCTCGTCGATCGAGACTTCACGGCGAGTCGGCCGAATCAGCTTTGGGTAGCGGACCTGACGTACGTCGCGACCTGGCGCGGCTTTGTGTATGTCGTCTTCGTCATCGACGTGTTCGCAAGTGATGATCGTGGGTTGGCGTGTGTCGAGCTCGTTGCGGACGGACCTTGCCCTCGATGCTCTGGAGCAGGCGATCCACGCGCGCTCGGACACGGAGGGACTGGTTCATCACAGCGACCGGGGAGGACAGTACCTGTCGATCCGGTACACCGAACGTCTGGCGGAGGCGGGGATCGAGCCGTCGATCGGAAGCGTCGGTGACTCGTACGACAACGCCCTCGCCGAGTCGGTGATCGGGTTGTTCAAGACCGAGGTCATTCGCCGAAGGGGTCCGTGGAGAGGGCTCGAGGACGTCGAGTTCGCGACGTTGGAGTGGGTCTCTTGGTACAACTCGCAGCGTCTGCTCGAGCCCATCGGCTACGTCCCTCCCGCCGAGTTCGAGGAGGAGTACTATCGGCAACGGCGAGTTCAGGCCGTGGTGGCCTGGCTCAACAAAAACGCTCTCCGGGATTCCCGGGGCGGTTCAACCTAGCGAAATCGTAGAGATAGTGCGAATCGGGCACGCGCCGGCCGACAGGACCAAATCGCCGAACTCTAGCGGCCCCCAAGGCGGTGCCGCGCCGGTTCGCTCGTCCGCTCTGGATGACGGTGGTCGCGGGGAAGGCGACCACGGATGCACTGGAATCGGCGGATCAAGCTAGTCCGTCATCGCTAAGCCCGGGTTTGTAACGGCAAGCGCACGACTCTCGGACGGTCACGAATAAGTCGTGTCGAACCAGATACTTGGCGGCGCTCGGTTGACTGAGAATCCAGTGCGCATCGCTCGTTTTGTGCGCGTTCTGTACGTGTTCGCTGTACCAGACGGTCCGACGGCGGCCGATCGCGCCGTCACGGAACGCTTGCGGCGCTTGGCTGGCGTCGTACGGCGTCGCCGCGTTTCGGTGCCGTAGCAGCGCTTAAAATCCCCTTCCCTTCGGGGAGTCCAGGTTCGAGCCCTGGCTCCGGCACCAATCGTTTCAGCGAGTTAGAAAGGGCCAGGGAAGGAAAGGCCAACCGCAAGAGCCGCACGTGTCCATCTGGGTGTCCATCGCGCGGCTCACTTCCTGAGCTTCTTGTCGAGCGCACCGACCGCGCGCCGGAGATGTCCGGGCTGCAGGTGCGCGTACCGCTGAGTCATCACGGGACTCGAGTGCCCGAGGACGTGCTGCACCTCGTACAGCGAGACCCCGTCCTGCACCATCCACGCCGCGGCGGTGTGCCTGAGCGTGTGAAAGGTCGCATCCTCGATCCCGGCCTCGCGCATCGCCTTCGTCGTCGCGAGGCTGATCTTGTTCCCCCTTCCTTCGACCGCGAGATCGCGACCCTTGTCGTCCACGAAGACCCTCGGCGTGTTGACGCGCCGGATCTGCCCGTCGAGCACCTCGCGGGCCGTCTCCGAGATCGGGATCTGCCGCCTGCCGGTCTTCGTGTCCTGGTCGATGTGAATTACGCCCGACCCGCGATCGACGTCCGTCCATCGCAGGCAGGCGACCTCTTTGAGCCGCATTCCGGTAGCTTCCGCCATCCGGAGGATCGGCCGGAGCCAACCGGGTGAAGCTGCCTCCACCTTTTCGAACTCCTCGACCGTTGGTCTGCCCCCCATTTCGACTGGACACCTTTCAGCCCTAGGATAGGGGCACGAAAGGCGGGTCGGGATGGGAGAGTTCAAGAGGGAATCTGTCAACGAACATGAAAAAGTAGTCCAAGGTGAACAACGAAAAGTTGACCACCC
>CAZVOE010000202.1:0-4989 GCA_964628935.1 uncultured Acidobacteriota bacterium | reverse complement strand
TCCTTCCTGATCTTCAAGTTCGCCGATGAACTCGCCGAAATCGCGCGCCTCGCGCACGCCCGGGCGACGCTCCTTCTGGTCGGGACGGACGAGGCCACCCTTCGCGAGCGCGTCGAGCGGGACCGCGAGCGATTCTCGCGCTCCGTGCCGGGGCTCGAGATTTCGTGGTCGATCCAACCGATCGGGCGCGCCATCGCCGAGGTCTCCGCGCGGCGCCATTTCGACCTGACCGTCGTCGGAACGACCCGACGCGACCCCGCCGGAGAAGCGGAACGACTTCTCGAATCGACGGACTCCCACCTTCTTCTCGTCCCCGGTCCGCGCCCGATCCCGAGCCGGGCCCTGCTCTGTGTGGCCCTCGGCGAGCCGGGCAAGGAGGACGTGCTGTTCGCGGGACGATTCCTGCGCCACCTCGCGGGCCGAGCGACGATCCTGACCGCGATTCCCGAGGGGTCGGGGATCGACGATAGAGACCGGGCCGGTCGTTTCCTCGGCGCGGGGGTACGGTCGCTCGAACTTCTGGGCGTGAAGGGCGAGCCGATCGTGGCGTCGGGACAAGCGTCCCGCGTGATCGTCGACCACCTGCTTCGCGGGAACCATGACCTCCTCGTCCTCGGAGCCCCCCTTCCCGACGCCGAGGGAAGGATGAACCTGGACGGCGTCGTCGCCTCGGTGCTCCCCGACGCCGCGGACATCGTCGTGATGATCGTGCGCCCGCGTACGCCCGATCTCGGCGAGAGGATCCCCGGCGCGATCCGCGCGATGGAGTTCCGCCCATGAAGAGGACGCTTCGAAGCATCGTCCTCCTCGCTGCCCTTGCGGCATCCGCGATCGCGAATGGTGAGGAGCCGGAGACGGCCCCGCCGGGTCGGGCCGAGGAGATCGACGAGGACCTCCGCATCTCCCAACCGGGGGACGAGATCGAGAGGGAGAAGAGCGCCGATTCCGCGAAGGTCGCGACCGCGATCCCCGGCGGCGAGGATTCGTTCACCGTCCGTTCGGCGGACGGCGCGCACTCCCTCAGACTGCGGGCGCTGCTCCAGGTCGACGGCGTGTTCTTCCTCGACGACGCCGAGGGTTCGGGAACGGATTCTCTGTTCCTCCGCCGCGCCCGGCCGATTCTGGAGGGAACGCTCGCGCGGATCTTCGACTTCCGACTGACGCCCGACTTCGGCCAGGGGAAGACGGTCCTGTTCGACGCGTACGTCGACGCGCGATTCCATCCCCTCGCCAGGGTGCGCGTCGGGAAGTTCAAACCGCCCGTCGGCCTCGAGCGCCTGCAGTCGGCGTCGGACACCGCCTTCATCACCCGCGCGGCGCCCACCCAGCTCGTTCCGAACCGCGACGTGGGTCTCCAACTCCACGGCGACTTCCGCGGTGGATTCCTGACGTACGCGGCGATGACGTCGAACGGAACACCCGACGGAGGGAGCGCCGACTCCGACACGAACGACGGCAAAGAGCTCTCCGCGCGCGTGTTCCTGCATCCTCTCCGGCGCGCCGGCTCTTCTCGCTTCGCGGATCTCGGGTTCGGACTTTCCGCGACCCACGGGACGAACGAAGGGACCCCGATCGCGACGGGTCTCGGGACGTACAGGTCCCCCGGCGACCTGACCTTCTTTTCGTACCGGTCGGACGGGACGACCGCGGCCACGGTCGTCGCGGACGGAGAGCGGACACGCTGGTCACCGCAGGCGTACGTCTATCTGGGGCGGCTCGGTATCCTGACCGAGTACGTAGCGTCCAGCCAGGACGTTCGGCTCGACGCACGAGCCGCGACGCTCACGCACACCGCGTGGCAAGGCTCGTTCACGATCCTCCTCACGGACGACATGGCCTCCTATCGTGGGGTCAACCCCGCGAAGTCCTTCCTGGTCGGAGGGCGCGGGAGGGGAGCGGTCGAACTCGCGGCGCGCTGGTCGCGAATCGAGTTCGACGACGAGAGCTTTCCGGTCTTCGCGGACGCCGCGAAGTCGGCGCGCCGCGCATCCGAAGTCGCGCTCGGAGCGAACTGGTGGATGACCCGGAACATCCGGCTGATGCTCAACTTCGACCGGACGGCGTTCGAAGGCGGCGCCGCCGACGGCGCCGATCGCGAGACGGAGACGGTCGTGCTCAGCCGTTTCCAAGTCTCGTTCTAGGAGGACTCGATCATGCCGAGACCACGGAGGATCTCGATTCTCGGCCTCGCATTCCCACTCGCTGTCTTCGCCGCACACGCCCAGGAGACCCTCCTGAACGTCTCCTACGATCCCACTCGGGAGCTCTACCAGGACATCAACGCCGCCTTTGCCGCCCGTTGGAAGGCCGAAACCGGCGAGACCGTGACGATCCACCAATCCCACGGCGGAGCCGGGAAGCAGGCTCGCGCGGTGATCGACGGGCTCGAGGCCGACGTCGTCACGCTCGCGCTCGCTTTCGACATCGACGCGATCGCCGCCAAGGGCCTCCTCCCGAAAAACTGGCAGTCGCGGCTCCCGCATAACAGCTGCCCATACACCTCGACGATCGTCTTCCTCGTGCGCAAGGGGAATCCCAAGGGGATCAAGGACTGGGAGGACCTGGCGCGGCCGGGGGTCTCCGTGATCACGCCGAACCCGAAGACCTCCGGCGGCGCGAGGTGGAACTACCTCGCCGCATGGGCTCACGCCCTCCGCAAGGCCGGCGGGAACGAAGTGAAAGCGAGGGACCTCGTGACACGGATATTCCGCAACGTTCCCGTTCTGGACACCGGTGCCCGCGGCTCAACGATCACCTTCGTCGAGCGCAAGATCGGGGACGTGCTTCTGGCGTGGGAGAACGAAGCCCTGCTCGCGCTGAAGAAGGCGAAGCACGGCGAGCTGGAGATCGTCGTTCCGCCGGCGAGCATCCTCGCCGAGCCGCCGGTCGCGCTCGTCGACCGGTACGCCGCCAAGCACAAGACGACGGCGGTGGCCCAGGCCTACCTCGAGTTCCTCTACACTCCGGAGGGGCAAGAGATCGTCGCGCGACACTTCTACCGTCCTCGTCTCGACTCGGTCGCCGCCAAGTACGCTTCGCGATTCCCCCGTCTTCGGCTCTTCACGATCGACGAGGTCTTCGGCGGATGGGCGAATGCCCAGGCGACTCACTTCGCCGACGGAGGCGTGTTCGACCAGATCTACACGGCGAAGTAGGGGCGGGGTCCGATGATGGCGCGAGGGCGCACGGTTCTCCCCGGCTTCGGCCTTTCCATGGGCTTCGCCCTGACGTACCTGGGGCTGATCGTGCTGATCCCGCTCTCCACGGTCGTTCTAGAGTCGGCCGCTTTGAATTGGAACGAATTCTGGACGACGATCACCGCGCCGCGGACACTGGCGGCCTACCGGTTGAGCTTCTGGGCCGCCTTCATGGCGGCGCTCGTCAACGCCGTGTTCGGCGTTCTCACCGCCTGGGTGCTCGAGCGGTACACGTTCCCGGGCAAGAAGTTCGTCGACGGCCTCGTCGACCTTCCGTTCGCACTTCCCACCGCCGTAGCTGGCATCGCGCTGACGGCTCTTTACGCTTCGGAAGGGTGGCTCGGCCGATTCCTCGAACCGATGGGGATCACGATCGCCTATACGCCCCTCGGCGTGGTGGTCGCTCTCACCTTCATCGGCCTCCCGTTCTGCGTCCGGACCGTTCAACCGGTCCTGCGCGACCTCGACATCACGATCGAGGAAGCCTCCGCGAGTCTGGGCGCGGGGCGCTTCGATACGCTCCGGAAGGTGCTCCTGCCCGAGCTGTGTCCGGCGGTCCTCACCGGCTTCACGCTCGCCTTCGCGCGCGCCCTCGGCGAATACGGATCGGTGATCTTCATCGCAGGGAACATGCCGCTGCGGTCGGAGATCACCCCCCTTCTCATCATGATCAAGCTCGAGCAGTTCGACTACGCCGGAGCGACCGCGATCGCACTCGTGTTTCTCCTTTGCTCCTTCGCGATGCTCGTGATCGCGAACACGGTCTCGCGACGCGGCGTCCGTATCGGAACCGCGGCGTGAGGATGGAATCGTGACCGTCGAGGCGAGTCGCAGCCGCCACCTCACCGAACCACGAGCCGTTCGCCTCGTGCTCACGGGGTTCTGTCTCGTCTTCCTGTGTTTGTTCCTCGCCCTGCCGCTGGCCGTGGTTTTCACGACTGCCTTCCAAGAGGGAGTCGGCGCCTACGTAGCCGCGATCACGGAACCGGTCGCCCTTGCGGCCCTCCGGTTGACGCTCGTGACGGCGGCGATCACCGTGCCGCTCAACGTCCTCTTCGGAGTGGCCGCGGCCTGGGCGATCGCGAAGTTCGATTTTCGGGGGAAGACGCTGCTGACGACCCTCATCGACCTCCCGCTCTCGGTCTCTCCCGTGATTTCCGGGATGCTGTTCGTCCTCCTCTTCGGCGCCCGCGGGTGGTTCGGGCCTTGGCTCGCCGAGCACGACCTCAAAATCGTCTTCGCCGTCCCCGGAATCGTCCTAGCGACGCTCTTCGTCACGACCCCCTACATCGCGCGCGAATTGATCCCGCTCATGCAGGCGCAGGGGACGGAGGAGGAAGAAGCGGGCATGACCCTCGGCGCTGGGGGATGGGCCGTCTTCTTCCGGATCAGCCTGCCGAAGATGCGGTGGGGACTGCTTTACGGAACGGTCCTCTGCAACGCGCGTGCGATGGGAGAGTTCGGCGCCGTCTCCGTCGTCTCGGGCCACATCCGCGGAGTCACGAACACGCTCCCGTTGCACGTCGAAATCCTCTACAACGAATATCTGTTCTCGGCCGCGTTCGCGGTGGCCTCGCTCCTGACGATCCTCGCCGTCGTGACCCTCGCCGTGAAAACTTTCGTGGACCGCGTCTCCCGCGCGGATTAGCATGCGGAGCCGACGATGATCAGGCCGTCGCTCGGCTCGATTCTCCTCGCGGGCAGCGTCGGGCTGGTCGCGATCGCCGTCGCGTCGTTCGCGGCGGTGACGACCGGCCTCGTACGGCGCTTCGCCGAGGACCAGGCCGTCGCC
>CAZVOE010000201.1:3349-5111 GCA_964628935.1 uncultured Acidobacteriota bacterium | reverse complement strand
TGAAGCGCACAGACACGCGCGGCGCGTGACGTGGCACGAGATGTGTTCGAGCCGGACGGCACCTCCGGACCCTACCTGCTCTCCCAACGCCCCGTGGTGGCGCGCTCCGAGTCGATCGCGATCGAAACGCGGGACCGGATCCGTTCGGACGAGGTGGTCGCCCGCCGCGTCCTGCGTCCGGATCTCGACTACACGCTCGACCCCGAGGCGGGCACGATCCTGTTCCGGGGGCCGGTCGCGCCGTTCGATCGCGACCTGCAACCGGTGCGGGTGGTGGTCGTTTACGAGGTCCGGCACGGCGGGGAGGACCTGGGGGCGGGTGGTCTTCGGGTCGCCTTCCGCCGCGGCGAGCGCGTCGAGGCCGGGGTCTCAGCGGTGCGAGAACGGCGGGAGGCGGATGATTTCGGTCTTTACGGGGCCGACCTCGTCTGGCGGCCTCGGCCGGGAACCCACGTCCGGGGCGAGGTCGCGGCGAGCGACGACGGCGGGGTCGGTGCGACTGCCGTCGCCGTCGAGGCATCCTCGCGGCTCGGCGAAGGGCTGACCCTCGCGGCCGCGTACCGGGACACCCCCTTGGAGTTCTCGAACCCGACGCTCCCCGCGCCCCCGGTGATCGGGGGCCGACGCGCAAACGCCTCCGCCCTGTGGGAACCGCCCGGCCCGTGGCGCGCACGCGGCGAGATCACCTGGCAGGACGACGAGATCCATCGGGTGGAACGCCTCCTCGCCTCCCTGGAAGCCGAACGCCGCTTCCAGCGCGCCTCGCTCCTCGGCGCGATCCGCCGCGTCCAATCCACGATCGATCGCGCCGAAGAGGACGCGACGGTCCTCGAAGCCGGGGTTCGCGGACGGCTCACGAGCCACCTGACGGCCGAAGCCTCGCACCGCCAAGCGCTCGGCGATCCCGCCGCGGCGTACCCCGACCGAACGGTTGCCGGGATCGGGTTGGACGTCGCCCCGGGGCAGCGCCTGTTCGTGCGGCAGGAATGGGAGTCGGGAGACGGCCCCGACCGGGACCGCACCGTTGCAGGGGTGGAGACCGCGCTCACCACCAACACCAAGGCGCTCGCGCAGTACGCGCTCGAGGGGGGCCTCCCCGGCGCCTCCGCACGGGCGAGCGCGGGGATCGAGACGACGATCCCCCTCGACGCGCAGACCTCTGTCCAAATGCGGATCGCACGGCTCCAAACGACCCGCGGGGACGAGGCGAATGACTTCACGACGCTCGGGGGAGGGTGGGAGCGCCGGAGCGGCGAGGCGCTCCTCTCCGCCCGGTACGAGCTTTACCTCGGATCCAGGGAAACGCGGCACCTCGGGACCGCCTCCGGAGCGTTCCGCATCTCGGAACCTTGGACCCTCTTCGTCCGCGAGCGGATCTTCGTGTCCGATGCCGCCGCGGGACCGCGGGCCACGCGCGCCGAGGGGCTCCTCGGCGCGGCGTACCGGCCGCTCGGCGGCGCGTGGCAGTTCCTCGCCCGGGTCGACCACGCCCTCGGCGGGGGAACCGCAGCCGCCGCCGGCGGCGTCGCGCCGGGATCGGCGACGTCCGAGCCGTTCGGTTCGGTGGCGGTCGTCCCGCGGAGCCCCGTCCCTCCCGGCGTCGGGTTCTCCGACCCGAGGCTCGGCGTCGCCTCGCTCCGGGACTCGTTCGCTCTCCATCTCGCCGCAGGGGTTCGGGCGGGAGCACGACAGCGCGTCGCGGGGTCCTGGATCGCGGCACGCGGCGGCGGATTCTCGTCGTGGCGCTCGCCATCGTGGTCTT
>CAZVOE010000201.1:0-3339 GCA_964628935.1 uncultured Acidobacteriota bacterium | reverse complement strand
ACCGATCTGCTCTCCCTCCACTACACGGTGGAGGTCCACCCTCGTTGGACCGTCGGGGCGAGCGCGCGACGCTTCGCGCAACACGAGACCGGAACGACGTCCTATGGAGCGGGCCTCGAAGTCGGCCACCTCGCGTGGAAGGATCTCTGGATCGTGACCGGGTACAACGTGAAGGGGTTCCGTGACGACACCTTCCCCGCGCGGGACAGAACCGACGAAGGGGCGTTCGTCGCCCTCCGCTTCAAGTTCGACGAGGGAAGTCTCGCGGACCTCGTGGACCTGCGGCTCGACCGACCCTGATCGGGCGGAACGCTTTGTGGCACACTTCCCGCCATGAGGACCCGCTCGTCGGTCGCCGCCACCGCGTTCCTCGCCGTCGCCCTGAGCGCCTGCGCCCCGACCGAGACCCGGGTCGTTCGGGTGATCGACACGGCCGGCTTGCCCGCCCATCCGTGGATCGGGAAGCCCGAATCGCTCGTGCTCGAACGCTGGGGCCCGAATCCCGCCCGGGAGCCCGACGGCCAGGGAGGGTCGATCCTCTCGTACACCGGGGATCCTGGGCCGCTCACCGTGGAATCGACCCGCGACGCGGGAGGGCTCGGGCGCCCTGTCCCTTCGGGGTCCCCGGACTCCGTGCCCCCGTCGCCCTTCGGAAGCGAGACCGTGGCCGTCGAGCGCGGGCCGGAAGCGCGGTTCTGGGTCGATGCCCGGGGTCTCGTCTACCGGGTCTGGTTCGCCCCTTCCGTGTACGAGAAGGGAAAGGACGCGCCGGGGGGGACCCCGGTGGACGAGCGCTGACGTGGGGCCGACCCCGGGCGGTCAGATCGAGCAGATTCCGGTCTCGGGTCTGCTGGTCGCCGCCTCGTTCTCGTATAGGAACGCTTCGATCGCCCGCCGGTCCTCTGGCCCGAAACGCTCGAACTCGAAGCCCATTCCTGGATCGGGCGTCGGCTGCATCGACCCCGGCACGCCGCCGGACACCGTCCGCACGACCCTGCCGATCACATGGACCCGACCGTCTGTCGACGGAAGGGGAAACGAGAGGGCGCAGCGCATTCCCACGTCCACCGGGGAACCGGTCGCGACGAACAGCCCGCTCGGGGAAAGGTCCTTCGAGTATCCGAGCAGCACCGGTTCGGCGCCTTCGAGGAAGACGGGGGTCCGGAGAGGTACCCGGGGCCGCCGCGTGTAACACCACACCCGGTTGCGGCCGAGCCTGCGCGCCTCGTCGAGGGCCTCGCGGGCCCGCGCCAGGAGATCGCCAGCGCTCTCGGCGTCCGCTGGGACCGAGGCGGCCCCGAGGCTCAAGGTCACGCGGGGGGCCTGGGCGCCGACCGAGGGCAGGAACGAGAACCCCTCGACGGTCGAGCGGAGGCGCGCCGCGAATTGCCGCGCGCTCCCGCGGCCGAACCCGGGGAGGAGGACCGCGAAGTCGTCCTCGTGGAGACGTGCGGCGACGTCGTGGCCGCGCAGGGAGGCGCGGAGGATGCCGCCGAGGTTGCCGACCACTTCCCGCTCGGCGTCCCGCCCGAACCGGTCGCCGATTCGACGGAGTTGATCCACGTCGGCGAGGACGAGGGCGAGCGGTTTTCCCTCCGTTCCGGCGGCGCGCACGCGATCCTCGAGCAGGCGCACGAAGACTTCCCCGGTCGGGAGCCCCGTGAGCGGGTCGACGCCGTCGTGCTCGGTCGACGCGCTCTCCTCGGCGCACGCGAGCACGCGTTGAACCTGCACGGAGAGGCAGCCGCCGAGCTCCGGCGTCGTCCTCATGGTCGCCTCGACGTCGAGCGTGCGTCCGCCGGGGCACCTCAGACGCAGAACCGCGCGCCCCCCTCCCGCCTCGAAGGGTCCGGCGTCCCGCTCGACACGCGTGGCGAAGTCCCTCCGCCGACCGACGAGTTCGGAGGCGGTCCAGCCGGTCAGCGCCTCGAGCCTCGCGTCGAGGCCGAGGACGGTGCCGGAGGCGTCGACGAGAAACGTACCCCGCGGCACCCCCCGGTCGTACGAGGTTCCCTCCCGCGCGTCGTACAGCATGATCCCCTCCTTACGAATCCGGAATCTAGGTTTCGGTCCGGGGATCGGCAACCCCGACGGGCGCGAGGGCGGCTGTGGCCCCGCCTGCGCCCCGACGCCTACAATCGCCCCTTCCCGGAGGTCCCCATGGAGCGACTCGACCCCGTCCTGCGCGAGAAGCTCGAACAGGTCCCCTCCGTGCTCGACGAGCTCGGAATCGACCTCTGGCTCCTCTTCGCCCGGGAAACGTCGACGATCCACGACCCCTCCTTCGACCTGGTGGTCGGGACGAACGTCACTTGGCACTCCGCGTTCCTGCTCGGCCGCCGCGGGGAACGGCTCGCGGTGGTCGGAAGCCTCGACAAGGCGAACCTCGAGTCGATGGGGCACTACCGGGAGGTCGTCCCGTACGTCTCGGGGATCGGGGGCGACCTCCGCGAGGCCTTGCGCCGCATCGATCCCTCCCGCATCGCGGTGAATTGGTCGGAGAGCGATCCGGCCGCGGACGGCCTGACGGTCGGGATGCACCGGAACCTCCTGAAGGCGCTCGAAGGCACCCCGTACGGCGACCGCCTCGAATCGGCGGAGAGAATCGTCGCCGCCCTTCGTGGCCGGAAAACCCCGACCGAACGCGCGCGGATCCGTGCGGCGTGTGACGTCACGGTCGAGATCTTCGACCGCGTTTCGGGACGGCTCCGCGCCGGGATGACCGAGCGCCAACTGGCCGCGGTGATTCTCGAGGAGATGGACGCCTCGGGGGGGCTCGAGCCCGCGTGGGATCCCGAGCATTGCCCGGCGGTCTTCACCGGTCCCGACTCGGCGGGCGCCCACGCCGCCCCCACCGACCGCACGATCGAGCCAGGGCACATCGTCAACGTCGACTTCGGCGTGCGGAAGGACGGATACTGTTCCGACCTCCAACGGACCTGGTACGTCCTTCGTCCCGGCGAACGGAGCGCCCCGCCCGAAGTGCAGCGCGGGTTCGACACGATCGTCGACGCGATCCGCAGGGGAGCCGATGCGATCCGTCCGGGGAAGATCGGCGCGGAAATCGACGACATCGTCCGGGGGTGCGTGACCGCCGCCGGGTTCCCCGAGTACCCTCATGGAACCGGACACCAGATCGGCCGGGTCGCGCACGACGGGGGGGCGGGCCTCCTCCCGCGTTGGGAGCGGTACGGGCGGACTCCGTTCCTGCCGATCGAGATCGGCCAGTGCTTCACGATCGAACCGCGGCTCCCGGTCCCGGGACATGGGGTGGCAACATGCGAAGAGATCGTTTGCGTCGGAGAGAACGGCGCCGCATACCTCTCGAGGCCCCAAGAG
>CAZVOE010000200.1:0-5137 GCA_964628935.1 uncultured Acidobacteriota bacterium | reverse complement strand
AGTACGTTCAGATCGCGGAGCGACCGGCCGGGGCCACCGACGCCCCGTTCGTCGTTCGCGAGTACCTCGACGCCGAATTCCGTCAGGATCTCGTTCGACTCGCCTTTCTCGACGCTCGCTGCCGCCTCGTGGTCTCCGCCCGGCTCGCCCCGAACGCGAGGGGATCTGCCGACCGGGAAGACGAGGCGCTGTTGGCGCTCCAAGAGCGCCTGAGCGCGGGGGTGGCGGTCACCTTCTGAGGCCGGTTCCCGGTACGATGCCGCGATCCAAATCTCCGGGCCGAGAGCCCGAGCGATTCAAACGCTTGGAGCGCGGGGCTCGCCACCCGAATCGGGCCCGGCAGGAAATTCGCGCAAATCGGCCGGAAGTGGCCGGGCAACCCATCTCCGAACGGGCCGAAGTGGCGTGGCGCTTGCAGTCGCCCGCAGACGAGAACCGGGTTGGGGGGATCATGCGGTGACCCGCCGGGCGAGTCGGCAGCGGGCGTGGTTCGTGGTCGGGGCGGGGCTCCTCCTGTTCGCCTTCGGGCTCGTCGCGTTCGGGCGGCGCGTTGCCGATCGTGTGCCGACCCTCGGCGTACGATGGGCGGACGACGGCTCGAGGGTCACCGTTCGGTCGGTCGAACCGGGGGGACCGGGCGAGAGAGCCGGTCTCGAACCCGGCGACGTGGTCGCCCGAATCGACGGTCGATCGGTGCGTTCGGCGCTCGAAGTGTCGGCCCTGCCATGGAGCTTGCCGCGCGACCGTTCGGTCGTGGTCGAGGGGATCCGAGGAGGGCGGCCTTTCGAGACGGAGGTCGCGGTCGAGCGCCGTGCCGAGGTGCCCCCCCTGTACGGGTTCCTCGCGATCGTCGCCGCCGGATTCCTCGTCTCCGGCGGCTACGTCGTCCTCCGCCTCGGAACCGTACGCGGCGCGACGCCCTACGGAATGCTCGCGGCCTCGCTCTTCCTCGTGCTGATCGCGAGCCCGACCGGGCGGGCGGACCGCCTCGACTGGACCCTCCACGTCGTCGATCTCGCCGCGGGAGCGCTCGCGCCCGCATTCCTGTTCCACCTCTGCCTCACGCTCTCGCGCCGCGCCGTGCGTCGCGCGAGGGCGGTGCTCGTCGCCGCGTACGCGCCGGTGGTCGGAATCGCGCTCGCGGCGATCTGGCTCGAAGCGATGGGGGGAGCGCACCGATTCCGCGACCCGGCGCGTGCAGTCGGCTCGATCGATCGAGGTCTCCTGGCCTTTCTCGCGATCGCCGTCCTCGCCGGATCCGCGCTGCTCGCGAGGAGCTACCTCGACTCTCCGTCGGGTCTGCACCGAAGTCAGCTCCGGTGGATGCTCTGGGGACTCGGGCTCGGGCTCGGGCCGTTCGCGGCCGTTTATGCGCTGCCTTGGGCCATGGGGATCGCCCCCCCGGCATGGGCGAGCCTCTCGCTCCTCCCCGTGCTGCTCGTTCCGGCGGCGTTCACCGCCGCGATGGCGCGCTACCGGCTTCACGACCTCGACTTCGTCTTGAGGAGAGGGCTCGCGGGGGCCGCCCTCGCGGTCGTGGTCGTCGCGACCTACGCCGCGTCGCTCTCGATCTTCCGCTGGCTCAACGCCCCCGGCGCGATCCCGGACAGCGTGCTCTCCTTTCTCGCCGCCGTGGTCACCGCCGTGGCCTATCCCAGAATTCGGGAGTCGAGCCGAGCCGTCGTCGACCGTGCCTTCTACCGCGCGCGGTACAGCGACCGCGCGACGCTCCTCGAGTGGGCCCGAGAGCTGCAGGCGGAGACCGACCTTTCCGCGCTGCTCGACCGCCTCGAGGACCGGGTTCGCGCCACGATGGAGGTCGGGTGGGTTCGGGCGATGGTCCGCGACGGAGGCGGAGGGAACCGTTTCGTCGAGGTCTCGCAGACCGGAGAGGACGCGCCGCTCGAGCTGGACGCCGCGACGTTCGAGGCGCTCGACCGAGAAGGAGCGATCGCGATTCCGGAGGACGGAATTGCGGCCGTTCCGGAGGCCCGCCACGCGTTTGCGCTCCGCGTCCGCGGACGGGTGACCGGCCTTCTTCTCCTCCCCGAGCGCGGGCCGCTCGTCCCGCCGCTCTCGTCGGAGGACCGGCGGCTCCTGGCCACGTTGGCCGACCGGATCGCCCCGGCGATCGAGGCGGCGCGGGTCGTGCGCGAGGTTCGCCGGCACGCGCAGGAGGTCGAACTCCTCCGCGCCCGGCAGGAGCGGATCCTGGAAAGCAGCGGGGTCGGGCTTCTCCTCGCAGACGCCGGGGGGCGGATCCTGGCCTGGAACCGGCGCCTCGAGGAGATCTACGGGCTTCCGCGGCACGAGGCGATCGGAAGGCGTCTGTCCGACGTGTTCCCGCTCCAGACCGTCCGCCTCCTCGACCGAGCCCGCGAGACCACCGCCCAGGGGGAGGAGTCCCGCGTGTACGGGCACGGCCTCGTGAACGCGGCCGGAAGACGGATCCTGGTCGACCTCTCGGTCTCGTGCGTCGACCGGAACGGAGAGGCCGGGGGGCCGGCCGTCGTCACCTTCGACGACGTGACGGAGCGCAATCGGCTCGAGGAGCAGGTGACCCGTCACGAACGGCTCGCGTCTTTGGGGTTGCTCGCGGCCGGGGTCGCGCATGAGGTCAACACTCCCCTCACCGGAATCTCTTCGTACACGCAGATGCTCCTCGACGAGATCCCTCCGGGCGACGCGCGGAGGTCTCTCCTCGAGAAGATCGAGGCGCAGACCCGCCGGGCGTCCGGGATCGCGAACTCCCTGCTCAACCTGGCGCGCCCCGACCGGAACGGCTTCGAGCCGTTCGACCTGGGCGACGCGGTCGCCGAGGTGCTCCGGTTGTTCGAGCCGCAGGTCCGGGGGAGGGGCATCCGCGTCGTGTCGTTTCTGGACGAGGGGATCCCGGCGGTGGTCGGGAGCCGTTCCAAGATCCAGCAGGTGGTGCTCAATCTCTTGCTCAACGCCCGGGACGCCGTCGAGGACGGGGGGACCATCCGGATCCGGTGCAGCGCCGCCGACGATCGTGCGACCGTCGAGGTGGAGGACGACGGTCGGGGCATCGCGGAGGAAGATCTCCCGCGCGTGTTCGATCCGTTCTTCACGACGAAGTTACGGGGGAAGGGGACCGGCCTCGGGCTTTCCATCAGCTACGGCATCGTCCGCGAGCACGACGGCGAAATCCACGTGGACAGCGTTCCGGGCCGGTTCACGCGATTCCGCGTGGATCTTCCGCTCCCCCGGAGCGCGGCCGCGAGCGCGTAATCTAGAATCGTTCCGATGCGGACCGAAGAAGACCGGGATCACGAGCCGGGAAAGATCCTCGTCGTCGACGATGAGCCGGTCGTCGTCGACGTGCTCCGCACCTTGCTCGCGCGCGACGGACACGACGTCCACGCGGCGGGCGACGCCGCCCAGGGACGGCGTCTGCTCGAGGAGGAAACGGGCTGGGAAGCCGTTCTCCTCGACGTGATGCTCCCCGACGCGGACGGCCTCGCCGTGCTCCGTTGGATCCGGGAAACCGCGCCCGACCTCGCCGTGGTCGTGATCACGGCCTACGGCACGGTGGAGAACGCGGTCGCGGCGATGAAGTCCGGGGCCTTCCACTACCTGACCAAGCCGTTCCAGAACGACGACGTCCGGAACCTCGTGCGCCAAGCGGTCCTCGCCACGCGCCTTCGGGCCGAGAACAAGGACCTCAAGCGGGCCCTCGAACAGAGAACCCGATTCGAACGCATCGTCGGTCGATCCCGGGCGATGCAGGAAGTGTACCGATTCATCGAGCAGGTCGCTCCGAGTCGGGCGACCGTCCTCATCCAGGGGGAGAGCGGGACGGGCAAGGAACTTGTCGCCCATGCGATCCACCGGCGGAGCCCGCGTCACGCGAAGTCGTTTGTCGTGGTGAACAGCCACAGCGTGCCGACCGAACTGTTGGAGGACAACCTCTTCGGCCACGTCCGGGGGGCGTTCACGGGGGCGACGCACTCGAAACCGGGCCTCCTCGAGGTGGCGGAGGGAGGGACGGTTCTCCTCGACGAGATCAGCACGATCTCCCCGGAGGTGCAGGTGAAGCTCCTCCGGGTGATCCAGGAGAAGGAGTTCCTGCCTCTCGGGTCGGTCGAGAGCAAGTCGGCCGACGTCCGCATCCTCGCCGCCACCAACGAAGATCTGAAGTCCCTCGTCGAGAGGGGACGGTTCCGGGAAGACCTGTACTACCGCCTCAACGTCATCAACGTGACGCTCCCGCCGCTCCGGAAGCGTCCGGAGGATATCCCGGTGCTCGTGGAGCACTTCCTCGCGAAGTTCTCCGAGGAGAACGGAAAGACCGTGAGAGCGGTCGAGCCGGAGGTCATGGAGCGCTTCCTCTCGCACTCGTGGCCGGGAAACGTCCGGGAGCTCGAGAACGTCGTCGAGCGAGGAGTGGTGCTCGCGCGCGGAGAGAAGATCGGGCTCGATCTCCTGCCGAAGGAGCTTCTGACTCCCACGCCGATTCCGCAGGTCGCCGAAATCCCGGAGGGTCTCGGGCTTCACGACGCGGTGGTGCGGTACGAGCGCCAGTTGATCGAGGCCGCCCTGCGGAGGGCGGACGGGGTGCAGAAGCAAGCCGCCGAGATCCTCAAGATGAAGCCGACCACCCTCAACGAGAAGATCAAGCGGCTCGGGATCGAGGTTCCCTGAGGGGAGGCGCTGCACCCGCACCGCAGGCGAAGGGGAGAGGGCTCCCCCCGGAAGGCCGTTCGGGATACACAAGAAGATGCGGGCCGTCCCCGGGGGAGGAGGGACTCGTCGGTTGACGGCGCCCAGGGGCGGATGGTACATAACCCGGTCGCTCCCGGGTCGGGTCGCGGGCGGAGGCCGGCTGTCTCCGTTGCGCGCCGGAAGCGCCGGAGGAGGGGGTTTCATGAGGTCGCACCGCGCGTACGTCGTGGCTTTCCTGGTCGCCGCGCTGGCGACGCTGCCGTCGTTCGGGCAGTCGACCGGCGGTCTCAGGGTCCGGGTCGTCGACGAGGACAAGATGGGGTTCCCGGGGGTCGTCGTGACCCTCAGCAACGCGAGCGGATTCGTCGGGACGACGAACGTCGTGACCGACGCCCAGGGGATCGCCCTCTTTCCCGTGCTCCGGCCCGACGGCACCTACGTCGTTTCGGCC
>CAZVOE010000199.1:0-5204 GCA_964628935.1 uncultured Acidobacteriota bacterium | reverse complement strand
CGCGGAGGGTCCGCGCGTCTCTCTCGGCCGCGGCCGCCGCCGTGCGCACCCCCTCCCACACCGCCGAGGTCCCCCCGTCCACGAGGAGCGCCCCCGCGAACCCGAGCGGTCCGGCCTTGTACAGCTGCCGGATGCGGAATCGCAGCCACCGTTCCCGCCTCCGCTGCTCTCGGGCGAGATCCGCGAGGCGCTCCTCGCGGACCCGGAGGCCCGCCACGAGCCCTTCCTTCCTCGCCTCGATCTCCTCGATCTCCGCGGCGCGGAGGCGGACCTTCATGTCGAGCGCCTCGATTTCGCCGAGGATCCCCCGCTCCCGCCGCGAAAGGTCGTCGAGCTCGTGCGTGAGTCGGACGATCTCCTCGCGGGCGCGGCGCAGGCGATCCTCGGGCGCCGGGTCGTCTCGGGAAGAGGACTCGGAGGCCGCCGGGATCGACCCGAACAGAAGGACGGCGGCGGCGATGCGCCGCGCTCCGTTCACCGGTGGAGCGGCTCGCCGTCCATCTCGTCCGGGATCGGCACCCCGAGAGCCGAGAGGACCGTGGGAGCGATGTCGACCATGTTGGGGAGCGGCTTCGCGATCGGGCGGTTGGAGAAGAAGATGCCGTGAACGAGCGAGGGATCGTTCGAGCAGTGGTCCCCGGACCAAGCCTTGAGGTTGTCCTCCAGCAGCTCCTTCGGGACCCCCCCGAGGCTCGTCTGCCACGAGACCCGGTAGTTGAGGTTGTTCCCGGCGCGGAGATCGGGGATCAGGTCCTCGTCGAAGCCGGTGTACATCTCCTCGCGGGTCCACACGCGGGTCACCGGTCGCTCGCCCGACACCGGGTCCACGAGGGATTCGAGTCCTTCGGCGATGCGACGGCGCACCTCCTCGTACTCGGCTCCCGGCATGACGATCCCGTCCCGCTCGCGTCCCACCAGGTTGATGTAGATGCTCCCCAGCCCGAGGGCGTACGCCTTCGTCCGGCTCCAGTCGACGTTTTGCAAGAGGTCGCGGGTGTCGAAGAGCTTCTCGAGGGTCGCCGGGTCGTCGTCTTGCCCCTTGAGGGTCATGAACCCGTTGCGGACGAGCCAGGTGTTCAAGTTCAACCCCCGCCGGAACGACGAGAATCCGTGATCGCTGCAGACGAGAAAGAGCGCCTGCGGTCCCGCGATCTCCCGCGCGCGCCCGACGATGGCGTCCATGCGCTGGTACGCCTTGAGCATTTCGGCCTCCGCCAAGGGCGCCTTGGCGGGATCGTAGAGCGGATGGCCCGGATCGAGGAAGCGCCAGAAGAGGTGACCGATCCGGTCCGTGAAATAGAAGATCTGGATATAGACGTCGTCGCGCTTGTCGGCGAGAAGTCCTTCGAGGATCTCTTGGTCCTTGTCGACGGTGAAATACATGTCCTCCAAGAACAGGGCCTCGTCCCCGACCCCAGACGGAAGCGACCAGGTGTCCTCCGGCCAGCCGATCGTCTTGTAGAGGCCGAAGCGGTCGGCCAACTCGCCGGCATAGTCCGGGGGCCAAGAATGCGCGACCGGGTGGCAATCGGGGTGGAAGTTGATCGGGGAGAGGTACAGCTCGATCTCGGGCTCGAGCTTGAGGAGCTTGAACCGCGCGATCCCTTGGAGGGGAGAGGCCCAATCGACGACCCAGTTCACGGGGAAGTCGAGCACGAACCAGTCGCTCCATTCGCCCACCCGAAGGGTCGCGGATTGCCCCGAAACCGTGATCGTGAGCGTCGTGTCGTCGGCCTCGAGCGTCAGCGGCAGGTCGATCCGGCGCGGCACGTCCGCGTCGTCGAGCTGCTGACGGACGCGGCGGCGGGCGTCGGCGCGGGAGGCCGCGTCGGCCTCGGCCGCGCGACGGTCGACGACGTAGTCGTAGAACGGCTTGTTGTAGGGGCCGATGATTCGGGACTGGATCTTCCCCCGGCGTTGGGGGAGCGGAATCAACTCGAGGCTGAACTCGTTGTCTCCTCCTCCGGGCCGGAAGGTGACGTCGGAGGTGTAAAAGGACGGGGTGCCGACGCGGCCGCGCATGTCGGGGACGCCGAGGCCGGAGATCATCCTTCCGTCCGGGACCTCCTCCGCGGGAAAGGTCGCAGGGACGCGGATCACCTGCACCTTGTAGCCGCGCTCCGCGAGAATCTCCCACATCGGGCTTCCCTTGCGGTGGTTGATCGCGTCAGGGACCTCCTGAGGCAGGTAGTTGTCCGCGACGAAGCCGATCGGGAGCGCGAACGCCGCCCCCACGAGGACCCCGACGAGGACGCGCGTGCCGCCGGACAGGTGGAAAAGAAGAAGAACGAGAACGGTGAGCGCGAACCCCATCGCCCCCGCGATCGCCCCGAGGACCGGTCCGTTTCGCACGCCGAAGAGGAAAGTCCGGCGTGACTCGGAGTTCATCGCGAAGTCGGGCAGGTAGTCCTTGGGGTCCCGCTTCAAGAAATCGAAGATCTCCGTCTTCCCCGGGTTCGTCCCCGTCGCGAACGACGACCACGATACCGGGGTCTGGGGCGGGTTGGTCGGCTCGAGCGGGGCGTAGGCTCCCTCTTCCCGGAGTTTCGCGAGGTTCGGGAGTTTTCCCTCGCCCATCCAGCGCTCCACGAGTCGCGCGTCGGCTCCGTCGAACCCGAGGATGACCACCTTCGGGCGCTCTTCCCCGAGCGCGTGCGTCCATCCGCACGCCAGGAACGCCCCCGTCGCGAGCCACGCCGGAACCCACCGCATGCAGACCTCCTCCGGCGCCCATCGCGCGCGGAAACCCGGAGAATACCATCGAGCCGCGCGGCGGGCATCCGCCGTACCCGCGTGTGGTACCATCCGCCGGCCGTCGAACCCAGGCGGCACCCTCGGATCCCCACGGTTCGAAATGCTGCCGGACATCCTCTCCGAAGCCCTCCCGCACAACGACGAGGCGGAGCGTTCCGTCCTCGCCGCGGTTCTGCTCGACAACCGTCATTTCCACCGCGTCCAGGAGCTGCTCGGAGGAGGCGCGTTCTATTCTCCCCGGCACCGCCGCATTTTCGAAGCGATGGAAGACCTCGCCGAAGCGGGCTCGGCGCTCGACCTCGTCACGGTGAAGGCGGAACTCGAGCGTGGGGGGGCGCTCGAGTCGTGCGGCGGTCCGGCCTACCTCGCCTCCCTTCTCGACGGGGTTCCGCGCTCCGCGAACGTGGAGCACTACGCGCGCATCGTCAAGGAGGCGGCGACCCTCAGGGAGCTCATCGCCTCCGCGCTCCAGATCCTCGACATGGCCCGATCCCCCAAGGGCCCTGCCGACCAGGTACTGGACGAGGCGGAAAAGGCGATCTTCAAGGTCGCGGAGGAGCGCCTGCGGGCCGGGTTCGTCCCGCTCAAGCAGGTCGCGGACCGTTACATCCACGTCCTCGAGGAGTTGACGGAGCGAAAAGAGCTGATCACCGGGGTGCCGACCGGCTTTTTCACCCTCGACGAAATGACCGCCGGACTTCAGCCCACCGACCTCGTCATCCTCGCCGCGCGCCCGTCGATGGGAAAGACCGCGTTCGCCCTGAACCTCGCCTCTCACGCCGCCCTCCACCACGGCAGGAAGATCGGCATCTTCTCCCTCGAGATGTCCCACCAGCAGCTTTTCCAGCGCATCCTCTGCGCGGAGGCCAGGGTGGACAGCCACCGGGTCCGCACCGGCAGGGTGGGACGGGAGGAGTGGGGACGGATCATCGAAGGGTACGGAAAGCTCGCGGCGGCCCCGATCTGGATCGACGACACCCCCGGCATCGGAATCATGGAAATGAGGGCGAAGGCGCGGCGCCTCAAGCTCGAGCACGGGCTCGACCTGCTCATCGTCGACTACCTCCAATTGATGCGTGGCCGCGGGCGTACGCGTTACGACAGCCGCCAGCAGGAGATCTCGGACATCTCGCGATCCCTCAAGGAGATCGCGAAGGAGCTCGGCGTTCCGGTCCTCGCGCTCTCTCAGCTCTCCCGCGCCCCCGAGCAGCGGGGTACGGGCGAAAAGCGGCCGCAATTGTCGGACCTCCGGGAGTCCGGGGCGATCGAGCAGGACGCCGACGTCGTGATGTTCCTCTTCCGCGAGGAGGTCTACAAGCGCGACAACCCGGAACTGCGCGGCAAGGCCGAATTGATCATCGGCAAGCAGCGCAACGGTCCGACCGGGACGGTCGATCTCCACTTCATCCGCGAATTCACGTCGTTCGTCAATCCCGAATTCCGCGAGTACTAGCCCCGTGGCGAAGAGCGCGAACGTCTGTCGCACGTGCGGCTACCGGAGCGCGAAATGGCTCGGGCGCTGCCCCGGATGCGATCGTTGGGGAACCCTCGAGCCGCTCTTCGAGGTCGCGAAGGAGATCGCGGCCGTCGAGCCCGTTCCCTGGCCAGAGCTTCCCGAGGCCGACGCATCCCGCCGCTCGACCGGATCGACCGAACTCGACCGCGCCCTCGGCGGCGGCCTCGTCCCCGGCTCGGTCGTCCTCGTCGGCGGGGAGCCGGGCATCGGGAAGAGCACCCTCCTTCTCCAAGCCGCATCGGACGTCGCGTCCGGGGGCGGACGGGTCCTGTACGTTTCGGGAGAAGAGTCCCTCCCGCAGCTCCGGCTCCGCGGCGAGAGAATCGGCGTGCGGTCCGCCGGTCTCCTCGCGCTGGCGGAGACGGACGTCGACTCCGCGTGCGAAGCGGCCCGCCGCGAAGCGGTGGATGCGCTCGTCGTCGACTCCATCCAGGCGGTGCGGTGCCGCGACGTCGACTCGATTCCCGGATCGGTCGCGCAGGTGCGCGAATCGGCTTCCCGCTTCGTGAACCTGGCGAAGGCGACGGGGATCCCCGTCTTCTTGGTCGGCCACGTCACGAAGGACGGAGCGCTCGCCGGACCGCGCCTTCTCGAGCACGCGGTCGACACCGTGCTCCACTTCGAAGGGGATCGCCACCACGCGCATCGGATCCTCCGGGCGCGCAAGAACCGCTTCGGCCCGTCGGACGAAATCGGGGTCTTCGCGATGACCGATTCCGGCCTTCGCGGGGTCCCTCGGCCGAGCGAGGCCTTCCTCGCCGAGCGACCGTCGGAGGCTCCGGGAAGCGTGGTGCTCGCGGCGCTCGAGGGAACGCGCACCGTCCTCGTGGAGGTGCAGGCCCTCGTCGGCGAGCCGTCGCAGGCGACACCCCGGCGAACGGCGCTCGGCGTCGACCCCGGTCGTCTGGCGCTCATCCTCGCGGTGCTCGAGCGC
>CAZVOE010000198.1:0-5264 GCA_964628935.1 uncultured Acidobacteriota bacterium | reverse complement strand
ATGAGGAACGAAGAAACAAGCATGATCAGCCGCTGTTTGTCAGCACCCTGTTAGTACAACCACGCCGACCATCTCTCGATCCGCGCGACGACGTTCGCGGACGGAATGATCGGGGAGGAGCAGGGTCACTCCCCCTTCGGCGAGCCGTGGTACGAGACCTCCCCCGAGACGACGAGGTTGACCGGGATCCTGCGGCGCCCGCCCCCCTACCCCCTCCCGATCTCCTCCCACCCCGCGAACAGGTCGACGAGCGCCTCGGTCACCGCGGCGACGCACCCGCGGTGGAACCGCGCGGCCTTGTCGGGATCGAGGTCGAGCGCGCCGTCCCCGTCCCTCTCCGGCCGGTCGAGGATGATCGACGCCGGGAACGGACGCGCCCGGAGCCCCGCGCGGCGGTGCGTCCTTCGCACGGTCTTCGCGCGATCGCCGTCGACGAGACTGGGGGATATCGCGAGGACCATCGCGGTCTCCTCCACCCCCGCGTGCCCCGACGCGCGATCTCCGTAGATCTCCCTCGAAAGCTCGACGCACGAACCCCACCACTCGAGCGCGGCGGCGTAGGCCTTCTTCTCGTTCCACAGGCGCGCGACGACGTCCGCGACCTCGGCGCTCTGCCCGCCGTGTCCGTTGAGGATCACCACGCGGCGGAACCCCGCGTCGACGAGACCCGCCGCCGCCTCGAAGAGGTACGCGCGGAAGGTCTCGGAGCGGACCGTCGTCGACCCCGGATAGGGAAGGAGCGTGTTCGTCACGCCGTAAGGGATCGTCGGCGCGATCAGAGCCTGGAGCCTCGGCGCAATCTCCCGCGCGAGCGATTCAGGGATCAGGTTGTCCGTCCCCAGAGGGATCGCGCCGTGGGCCTCGATCGTCCCCACCGGAATCAAGACCAGGTCCGTGATCCCCGGAACTGCGTCCCGGAACTGCTCCCACGTCATCTCCGACAGCATTCGCTTCGCGCTCACGTCTGCGCTCCTTTCGCACCGCGACCGTCGCCGCGCAGGCGAGGGTCAAGCCCGCCAGGACGACGACGGCGTCCCCGATCCGGTCGTACAGGGTACGCGTCTCGCAGAGGCCGACCTCGCGCACCCGAACCCCTTCCTCGAAAAGGCCGATCTCGTCATGGAAACGGCCGAGCGGGTCGACGAACCCCGAGATCCCGGTGTTCGACACCCTCACGAACCACGACCGGTTCTCGATCGCGCGGAAGCGCACCGTGTCCGCCGCGTACCGCTGAAAGAAGGTCCTCTCGAACCAGGCGTGGTTCGTGAGGATCGCCTGAAGCGTCGCCCCCTCGTTCCGGAGGCGGCGGTGGAGGTCGAAGTAGAGTTCCTCGAAGCAGATCGTCGCGCCGACCCTCGCGGGGCCTGCCGGGAGAACGACCCCCTTCCTTCCCGGCTCGAACCCTCCCGAGAGCCATCGGAGGGCGCCGCGGTTCCCCTCGAGCGCCGGACCGAGGAGCGGCCGGATCGGAACCCCTTCGACGAACGGGACGAGGTAGACCTTGGCGCTCCACGCCGGATCGACCGTCCCGTCGGGATGGACGACCATCGCCGCGTTGTAGACCTCGTGGTCCTCGGCGCCCCGCCAGGCGACGTATTCGACGCCGACGACGAGGGTCGCTCCGGTCTCCCGCGCGAGCCGCGCGACGTCGGGCATCGCGTACGAACGAGGGTTGTCCGCTTCGTGGATCAGCGCCTTCGGCCGCGCCGTCTCCGGCCAGAAGATCAGCCTCGCCCCTTCCGCCGCCGCCTGGCGGGTGAGCGATTCGAGACGGGCCGCCTGCTCGTCGTCGGTCGCGGAGTCCATCTTCTCGAGGAGCGGGACGTTCGGCTGGACGATCCCGACCCGGACCGAAGACCCCTCCTCGGGAGGATGGGTCCACCGCCACCCTCCATACCCGAGCACCGCCGCCGTGAGGACGGCGAGCGCCGCCGCGGGGGCCTTCCACCTGCCGCGGAAGTACCCCCGCGCACACTCGTAGATCAACGCGTTCGCCGCGAGAAGCGCCGCCCCGACGCCGTACGGCCCGACGAGGTCGGCGATCTGGATCAGGAACGGGAGCCCGGAGAGGGTGTGAGACACGTGTTGCGCGGTCATCCTCAGGTCCCCGAGCGACTGGACCCACTCCATCGGGATCCACACGGCAGGGAGAACGAGCGCGAACGACCACCGAGTCCGGTGGCGGAGCCACGCGACCGCGAGGACGACGAGGCCGTGGCAGACCGAGAAGAGGAGGGCGAGACCGAGGTAGGCCCCCACCGCCCACCACGAGATCGTCAGCATCGACCGCATCCAGTGGAGGATCAGGAGGGAGAGCGCGGCGCCGAACACGAGCCCGCCGCGGAACCAGACCTTCGGCCCCGCCTCTTCCCTCCGGTCGATCCAGGAGAGGAGCGGGATCAGGCCGACGAGGTTCGGCGCGAGCCAGTGGAGCGGATAGTAGGCGAAGTAGAACAGGACACCCGCGACGACCGGGAGCGGGCCGATCCCCGCCATCACGGCCGTTCGAGGACAAGGCAGGCGTTGTGGCCGCCGAATCCGTAGGAGAGCTTGAGCGCGAGCCCCAGGTTCGCGGGGAGAGGTCGGTTCGCGACGACGCGGAGGTTGCACTCCGGATCGGGGAACTCGTAGTTGATCGTGGGAGTGAGCATCCCCTCCCGGATCGAAAGGGCGAGCGCCGCCGTCTCCATCGCCCCCGATCCCCCGATGGCGTGCCCCGTCATCGACTTGAGCCCCGTGACCGGGATCTCGTCCGTACGGCGCCCGAAGACGGCGCGCAGCGCCCGGGCCTCGGTCCGGTCGTTCGCGACCGTCGACGTCGCATGGGCGCTCACATGCTCGACGTCGGCCTCCGATCGACCGGCGCGCGCGAGGGCGGCGCGGACGAGTGCCACGATCCGCTCGCCGCTCTCCTCGGGTTGGAGCATCGAGCGGGCGTCGCAGTTCGAGGCGTAGCCGGCGACGACGGCATAGGCCCGCGCCCCCCGTGCCCGGGCGTGGGACTCCCGCTCGAGGACGAGAACAGCGGCCCCCTCGCCGAGGACGAACCCGTCCCGCTCGCGATCGAAGGGGCGGCTCGCGCGCTCCGGTTCGTCGTTCCGCGTCGAGAGGATCCTGAGCCGGTCGAACCCCATGATCCCGAATCCGTCGACGTCGGCCGCGATCCCCTCGGCTCCCCCGGCGAAGGCGAGGTCCGCCTCCCCGTCCCGGATCGCCCGCCAGGCGTCACCGATGGCCATCGTCCCGGCCGCGCATGCCGTCGCGGGGGCGGAGCACTCTCCCCGCGCCCCTGCCCGGATCGCGACCTGTCCCGCGGGCGCGTTCGGGATCAGCATCGGAAGGGCGTAGCGCTTCACCTTCTCTTTCGATCGCCCCTCGCGCCAGGCGGCGTGCGCCGTCTCGAGCGAGGCGAGGCCCCCGATCCCCGAGCCGATCGCCGTCCGCACGCGGTCCGGATCGACCCCCGCGACCGGGAGGTCGCCGAGCCCCGCGTCCGCCGCAGCCTCGACGGCGGCTGCGACCGCGAACTGCGTCGTCCGGTCGAGAAGGAACGCCTCTTTGGGCGGGATGCCGAACGCCCCCGGATCGAACCCTTCGACCGGACAGGCGATCTTCGCCGCAAGATCCGACGCGGCGACCCAGGGGTTCTCAACGCGGACGGCGCCCGATCGCCCGAGCAGGCACGCCGACCAGAACGGATCGCGCCCGATCCCGATCGGGCTGATGACGCCGATCCCGGTGATCAGGACGCGGTCAATCCCCATGACGGCCTCTCGCCAAGGTGTTGCAGAAAGGGGAGTTCGCTCTCTCCGTCGGTTCGGCGCGACGGCGTGCGATGCTACCATGCGCTCGATGTCCAGGTCGACTCTGGAGATCGAGATCAAGCTACCGTTTCCGAGCGCCGAGGAGGCCATCCGTCGGCTGACCGCGATCGGGGCGAGGCCCGCTTCGGACCGCGTTTTCGAGGACAACCGGATCTTCGACGACGAGAAGCGCTCGCTCGGCCGCGCCGGGAGGCTCCTCCGGATCCGAACGGTAGGGAACCGCTCGATTCTGACGATGAAGTCCCCCGTCGCGTCGGAGACCCGTCACAAGGTTCGGGAGGAGATCGAAACCGAAATCGCCGACGCCGGCGCCTCGGCACGGCTTCTCGAACGGTTGGGATTCCGGACGGTTTGGCGGTACCAGAAATATCGATCGTCGTTCACTCTCCCCGGACTCGAGGCGACGGTGGACGAGACCCCGATCGGCTGCTTCGTGGAGCTCGAGGGAGACGCGCAGGCGATCGACCGGACCGCCGCCGACCTCGGCTTCTCCGCCGATCGTTACATCACCGCGACCTACCGGGAGCTGGCCGAGGAACACGCCGCACGGTCCGGACGGGACGTCGAAGGGATCCTCGTCTTCGATCCGCCGGACGACTTGGGAAGCTCGTGAACGCGATGATCCTCGCGGCGGGGCGGGGGGAGCGCTTTCTCCCCCTGACCCGCATCCTGGCGAAGCCGGCGATCCCGGTCCTCGGCCGGCCGCTCGCGGTTCAGATCGCAACCCGCCTCAGCGAGGCGGGGGCCGAAAGGATCGTCATCAACCTTCACCACCTTCCTGCATCGTTGAAGGAGGCGCTCGCCGACGCCGACGAGGAGGCGCGCCCGAAGATCCGGACGACGGAGGAGACGGTTCTTCTCGGCACGGGAGGCGGGCTTCGGAACGCCGCCGCACTTCTTCGCGGATCCGGCCCGATTCTCGTCCACAACGCCGATGCCCTTTCGAATGTCCCGTTGGAGCGGGTCGTCGAGGCGCACCGGAGGTCGGGCGCCGAGGCGACGCTCGTCCTCGCCCCGGGGCGGCCCGAATTCACCGGGATCGCGGTCGACGACGGCGGGAGAATCATCGAGATCGGCGGCCCCGGAAACCCTGACGGCCCGCGCCCTTTTCTCTTCACCGGAATCCACGTCCTCGACGAGGCCCTCCTCGAAAGGATTCCCCCGGACGGGCCGAGCGACATCGTACGGGACGTCTACCTGGACGCGATGCGCTCCGGAACGCTCGGCTCGTGGATCCACGACGGCTTCTGGTGGGAGTTCGGCACCCCGACGTCCTACCTCGAAGGCTCGCTCCGGCTCGTCCGCATGGACCCCGAAGACCGGCGCCGGATCGCCCCGACCGACCCGGTGCGGGTGGTCGGGCAAGGCGCGGCGGCGATCGGTCCCGGCGCCGACTTTCACGCGGGTGGGGTCGTCGTACGGGGGAGCGTCGTGGTCGGG
>CAZVOE010000197.1:0-5299 GCA_964628935.1 uncultured Acidobacteriota bacterium | reverse complement strand
CCCCTTTTCCCTAATGTCCCCTAGTATCCCACTACGGCGCCGAAGCCGACGACGCGGCGGCGCGAGTCGAAGCGATCGTCGTTCGAATCGCGCGTGTAGTCGTTCCAGGTGAGGGAATACTCGACTCTCCGGCCGATGGCCGTCTCGCCGAGGCGGAAGCGCATCCCCGCACTCCAGTCGAAGAGCTCGTCGACGCGGCCGCCGGGGTCGAGAAGGTAGTCGACCGAGCCCACCCGCACACGACCCTCGGCGCCGAGGAACGAGTTCAGCCAGCGCACCGCCTGCAACTCGGTCCGGCGATAGAGATACAGGTCGGAGAAGTCCAGGACGGAGTACACGGCGTCGCGGCTCCAGTCGAGGGCGAACGTCGTCCGCCTCCCCGGCCGGTAGACGAGCTTCGCCTCGCCGACCCAGTCGTCGTACTCGGGCCCGGGGCCGCGCACGAGGTCGATGCGGGCCGGCCCTGCCCGGAACGTCCCGGCGAGCGCCCCGCCCTCGCCGAACGACACTCCCGGAAGCCAGCGGTCGGAGGTGCCGTTGCGGGTCGCCGCCGTTCCAGGATCGTCGAACTCGATGTCGAGCCTCCGTCCCTCGAAGATCAGGCGCGTGCGGCCGACGAGGAGGTAGCGCACGCGGACGCGAGTCCCCGTCTCGATCCGGTCGAGCCGGAGCGCGAAGGTGGGGTCGCCGTCGTCCTCGCCGGCCCAGTCGTCGCGCGTCCAGGCGAGCTCGGCCTCGGTCCGCCACCCGAGGCGCACGATCCCGCCTACCCCCGCCGACCGGTCCCTCCGGATCGGCCGCGTGTCCTGCGCGTCGATCGGTCGGTCGCGCACGCGGTCGTAACCGGCCTCCGCGAAGACGCCCAGCCGCTTGAACGGCACGGTCACCCGCGCGTCGTTGTACGTGTTGAAGTAGTTGACCTCGGAGAACGACTGGTACGCGGTGTAGTCGAGCCGGGACCGAAACGTGAGGAAGGCGCGGCTCCCGAAGAGGACGACGCCGTCGATCTTCGGGCCGACGGTGATCGTCCAGTCCCCCTCGGAGGGGCCTCGCGGATCGTCGGCGTACCGGTAGAAGACGTTGTCGTCGTAACCGAAGTTCCGTACCTCGAGCCCCGGCCGGACCCGCACAGGCCCCCAGCGCAGATAACGCTCGAGCGGAGGCGGCTCGAAGACGCTGTCCTGCGCGAATGCTCCGAAGCCGGAGGCGAAGAGGATCGCGAGGAGCGTCGGGGCGCGAAGCATCGGCGGGGGAGGATAGCGCAGGAGCGGGAACGGTCTACAGTGGGGTTCGCCGCTTCGCGAGTGCGAAACGGTGCCAGTCCCCTTTTTCCGATGGAGGCTCCCGTGACCCCCACGCTGACCGCGATCTGCTTCGTTCTCGTTGCTGTCCCCGCCTTCGCCGCCGAGCCCGCGCCGACGGCCCTCCCCGGCCGCTACGCGGAACTCCTCGGCCGCGACGTCCGCGCCTCGAAGAGCGCCGTCCTCGGGGACGCGCTCGACCTGAGCGAGCCGCAGGCGTCGGCGTTCTGGCCGATCTATCGGGCGTACGAGGCGGAGGTTTCGGTGATCGACGCGCGACGGGTCGCGCTCGTGAGGGAACTCGTGAGCACGTGGGGCACCGTGGGGGACACGCGGGCGAAGGCGATCGCCGACGAGTGGTTCGCGATCCAGAAGGAGCGCATCGCCGCCCTCGAGCGGGCTCATGCGCGGGTCCGCAACGCGCTCGGCTCGAAGATCGCGGCGCGATTCGTCCAGGTCGAGCACGCGCTCAACCTGCTCGTCGACGTGTCGCTCGCGGAGGAGTCCCCGCTGCTCGATTAGGGGGCTCAACCCCCGAGCGAACGGATCGTCTCGTCGAGGAGCGTCCGGGGAAAGACCCCGCCGTCCTCGAGCGCCCCACGCCTCGCGGCGAGCGCCGCGGCGATCTCGGCGAAGGAGAGGGGGAGCTTCGGCGCGTCTGCGAGCCCGTCCTCCCTGCGGGCAGTCGCCGTTCGCTCGAGGAGCGGCCCGGCCTCCTCGTCCGGCGGGGCCGCCGCCGTCGCCTGTGCGATCCCGGCGAGCAGCAGGTGAGGATGCGCCGATCCGTCGGGAAGGCGGAACTCGATCGTCGGCGGGCTGGTCTCGCGCCCCTCGGCGGTGCGCGCGAGAACCGGGAGGCGCACGAGGGCCCTGCGGTCGTACGCTCCCCACGTGACGACGCTCGGGGCTTCCTTCGCCTGCTTCAACCGGACGAACGAGCCCGGGACCCGGTTCCCGAAGGCCATCAGGGCACCGGCGTGGAGCACGAGCCCCGCGACGAGGCGCTTCCCGTGCGCGTCGAGGCCCCCTCCCGCCTCTCGCCCCGAGGGGCGGCCGGCGACGACGGGGGTCAGATGGAAGTGAAGGCCGGAGCCCGCGTGCCCTTGGCGCATGATCGGGTCGAAGGTCACCCGCATTCCGGCGTTCTGCGCGAGGTTCCGGAGGACCCACTGTGCGAGCACGACCCCCTCCGCCGCCTCCGGAAGGGGGGCGAGCGCCATTTCGATCTCGTGCTGCTCCCAGATCGTGTGGTCGTCCTCGCCGGCCGCGATGTACCCCACCTCGCTGTGGCCGTACTTGATCGGTACTCCGATCTCCGCGAGGGTCACGAGGGCCTGACGGCGGAGCGGCTCGCCGAAGACGAACGGCGACGACGCGTGGTACCCCTTCTCGTCGGCCCCGTAGATGTCGGTCTCCTCCGAGCGTTTCCCGAGGAAGTACTCGACCTCCCCGAGGGCCCAAAGATCGACTCCGGCCGCCTCGCGGAGCCGCGCGTGGGCGCGGCGCACGATCGTGTCGGGGGATTCCGGCAGGGGCTTCCCGTCCCGACCCTCGTGACCGCAGAGGACGACGAGGGTCGGACGCTTCGCGAAGGGGTGAAGGAAAGCGCTCGAGAGGCGAGGACGGAGGAGGACGTCCGAAGCGCCGCTCTTGATCCCCGACCCCGAGAAGAGGCTCGACCCGTCGGCGCGCTCGCCTCCTTCGAGAATGTCGAGAAGGTGCGAGCAGCTCCTCGGGACGAAGTCGAGCGTCTTGAGCCAGCCGTCCCCGCCGACGTGCATGAGGGTGACGACACGGATCGCGCGCTCGACGACGAGGTCCGAGAGGTCCTTCGCGGTCCACGTCTCGGGGGGTTTCGCGAGCTCCCGCTCGAGGAGGCGCGCGGGGAGAGCCGGGGCTTGCGTGGTCATTTCCAAACCGTCCGCATGAGCTCCGCGACCTCGGGGACCCCCCCTTGGTAGATGAGGTACCCGTCGTGCGGTTCCCGGTCGGTGATCTCGCCGGCGATCGGCGCGGTCATCAGCGCGTCGACCCCCGCGGGGTCGCCGGGCCGCGCGCCGAGCGCCCAACCGAGCTTCACGTAGGCGACCTCGGGGAGCATGTTCGCGAGCGGCACGACCCCGAGGCCGAGAATCTCGCGACCCGTCTCGTACACGTACATCTGGACGTACCCCCAGAGCGTCTGGAGCGTCATGTACAGATGGACCCCCGCCCGGTGGGCGCGCTCGAGAGCGGGGTAGACCTTGCGGTTCACGTGGCCGAGCCCGGTCCCGGCGATGACGATCCCGTGGTAGCCGCAGTCGACGAGGGCGTCGATCACGTCGGGCTGCATGTTCGGGTAGTAGTAGAGGAGCGTGACCCGCTCGTCGAAAACGGCCTCGACGCGGACATCGCGGTCCTTCCGCCGCGGGCGGTAGTCGGGGACGAACGGGGTCACGATCCCCCCCTCCACCTTCGCGAGGGGAATGTCTCCGATCGTGCGGAAGGTGCTTCGATAAGACGAGTGCATCTTTCGCACCCGCGTCCCGCGGTGGAGCAGGTTGTACCGGTCGGAAGTCGGCCCGAACATGCAGACCATGACCTCGGCGATGTCTCCCCGCGCCGCCGTCGAGACGGCGTTGATCAGGTTCTGCGCGGCGTCGGAGGAGGGCCGGTCCGAGGAGCGCTGGCTTCCGACCATCACGATCGGGACCGGGGGGTTCTGGACCATGAACGAGAGGGCCGCCGCCGTGTGGTGCATCGTGTCGGTCCCGTGGCCGATCACGATTCCGTCGTATCCCTCCCCGATCGCCTCCCCGATCTTCCTCGCAAGGACGACGTACTGCTCGGGGCCCATGTTTTCGGAGAAGATCCCGAAGACTTTCTCGGTGTCGAGGTTGCAGATGTCGGCGAGCTCGGGGACCGACCCGTAAAGCTCGCCGGGGCTGAAGGCGGGGATCACGGCCCCGGTCCGGTAGTCGAGGCGGGATGCGATGGTCCCCCCGGTTCCGAGGAGCTTCACGCGGGGCTTTCCCTCGTCCTTGGGGAAGTCCTTCTCGGGGATCTTGTAGACCGCTTCATGGAATCCTCGTTTCTCGAGCGAAAGGACCGTGTCGTGCCGGACGCCGATGTTGTAACCGCTCCCGAGCTTGAGAATCAGGTGGTCCGGATCGGCGGTCTCCGAGCGCGGGAGGAGGAGGCCGCGGAAGGTCCCGAGCGTCGTCTTCGCCTCGACGATGCACCACACGGTGACCCCGAAGCGCTTCATCACGGAGAGGCAGGGCTCCCGATATCCCTTGTAAAGGTCTTCGCTCATCGCGTCTGCGCGGCCTCGAGGGCCCGGGCGAGGGAATCCCAGACGACGGCCGGATCGACCCGGCCGAGAAGCCGGGGCATGACGCGACCCATCGCGAAGCGAAGGCGCGTCTTTGCGGGACGCCGGTCGAGCCCGGTCGCCGCCGCGGCGGCTTCTCCGACGAGTGCGGCCAATTCGTCGCTCTCCGATCCCGTCGCCCGGTACGACGAGAGAACCTCCTCGGAAGGGCGTTCGTTGCAGACGGCGAGATCGTCGAGCGCGGAGTCGATCGCCTCCAAGCGGATGGATCCCGCCTCGAGACCGAGGACGAGCGGCGCGATCCGGTGCGCCGGAGGGACATCGACTCCGCGGGAGCGCTTCAGGTAGCGGAAGCGTTTCAGGAAGGCGTGGGCGAGCCGGCGGGCGATCTCCCCCGCGGGCGGGTCGACCTCGCGGAAGAGGGCCGCCCAGGGCGAGCGTGCGAGCGCGCGGGCGAGGGCGGGGTCGAGCCCCTTGCGCTCGAGCGCGTGCTCGGTCTCCCACGGCGGCTCGGGGAGGGCATTCCGGATCGCAGCGACCGTCTCGTCGCGCAGGGCGATCGGCGGCGTGTCGGTGTCCGGGTACATGCGGTCGGGGCCGGGGAGGATCCGCTCGAACCCCGTCGTCCCGTCGGGGCAGGCCTGCCGGGTCTCGGCGGGGCCCCCGACGAGCGCTTCGGCCGCGC
>CAZVOE010000196.1:0-5325 GCA_964628935.1 uncultured Acidobacteriota bacterium | reverse complement strand
ACGCGATCGAGATCTCGGTCCATGGCGGGCGACAGGTCGTGCGCGAAACGTTGGACCTGGCCCGCGAATGGGGCCTGGAGGTCGTGGACCGGCCGAGCTGCCCCTTGCCCGACGGGGCGGTCGATGCGCCCCTCCGCGGGCGCCGGCCGGCCCCAGACGAGCGCGACATAGGTCTTCGAGACGGCGCGCTCCGTGAAGGCGCGCGCGAGCGCGCGGTGGGCCGGGTCGCTCTTCGCGACGACGAGGAGTCCCGATGTCTCCCGGTCGAGCCGGTGCACGATTCCGGGGCGGACCGCCCCCCCCGCGGGGGCGAGCGGGATCCCTCGACCGAGGAGGGCATGGACGAGGGTTCCTTTCGGATGCCCGGGGCCGGGGTGGACGACGAGCCCCGCCGGCTTGTCGACGACCGCGAGGTCGCCGTCCTCGTAGACGACCTCGATCGGGATCGCCTCGGGGACGAGCGACGTCGGCTCCCGCGAGGGGGGATCGAACTCGACCACCATGCCGGCCCGGAGCGGGAGGCCCGCTTTCGCCGCCTTCGCCCCGTCGACGCGGACTCGCCCAAGGTCCAGAAAGCGCCGGATCGCCGAGCGCGTGTACGCCGGAAGGGCCTCCGCGAGAAAGCGGTCGAGGCGCATTCCCGCCGATTCCTCCGGTACGGGGAGGACGACGGGGTGGCCATTCACCGCGCGACGGCCAAGCGGCGCCGGCCGGCCGCGGCGAGCCAGATGAGACCGCATGCGAGAGAGGCGAGCGAGAGCAACTGGGAGGTCGAGAGCGAAGCCGAAAACCAGAGACCCCGCGCTTCGTCCCCGCGCCAGAACTCGATCGTGAAGCGGGAAGCCCCGTAGAGGACGAGGTACCACGCGAAGACGAGACCCGGCCGGAGCGAGCGCCGCCAGAGCCACGTCAAGACGGCCGCGACCGCGAGATCGGCCGCGGCCTGGAAGAGCTGCACCGGCAGGAGCGGCACCCCGAGGGGGACCCCGGTCCGCGCGGCCGCCTCCGCCGTGCGGAAGGTCACGGCGCACCACGCCTCGGGGGCGGCGATCCCGTAGCAACAGCCGGCCGAAAAGCAGCCGAGCCGTCCGACGGCCTGCCCGAGCGCGAGGGGCGCCGCGATCGCGTCTCCCAGGCGCAGGATCGGAAGCCCTTTCCGGCGCGCGTAGAGGACGAACGCGACGATCCCGGCGGCGACGCCGCCCAGCAACACTCCCGCCGACCGGATCGTCGAGAGGATCCTCGCCGGGTCCTCGAGGTACCAGCGCCAGTCGACGACGACGAGCGAGACCTTGGCTCCGACGAGTCCTCCGATCAGCGAGTAGAAGGCGAGATTGAACGCGTCTTCGCGAGGCACTCCGAGCGAGAGGGCGCGCGCGTGGAACCAGACCCAGGCGAGGCCGACCGCGAAGGCGAGGAGGACCCCGTAGGTGGGGAGGAACAGGCGTGTCTCTCCGAGGAAGGGGATTGAGCGGGTCCCGAGATCGATCAGGATCGGATGCATCGTAGGACTCCGCTCATCGACGCTCGGCCGGAGGCGCGTTCCGGGACTCGGGGCGGATCACGTCGAGCAGCAAGAGGCCGGCGCCGCACACGATCGCCGAGTCGGCGACGTTGAAGGTCGGCCAGTGAGTCGTTCCGAACCGTTCGAGCAGCCAGTCGGCGAACGCCCCCTGCGAGACGTGCACGTCGAGGAAGTCGACCACCTCCCCGCGGAGGGTCCGGTCGATCAGGTTGCCGGTGGCTCCGCCGAGGATCATCGCGAGGCCGGAGAGGGTGCTCCGGTCCGGCTCGTCGGTCTTCGCGAGGAACAGGGAGATCACGACGACCGCCGCGAGGGGGAAGAGCGTCAGCAGGAGGATCCGCCACGGGTCCTCGAGATTCCCGAAGTAGCCGAAGAGGCCCCCGCGGTTCCGGGAGTAGGCGAGGTCGAAAAACCCCGGGACGATCGCCACGGCGCCCCTCCCCTCGAGGAAGGCGTCCGCCGCGACCTTCGTGATCTGGTCCGCGAGGAGGATCGCGAAGGCGAGCAGGAAGTACCCCCTCCGGGCCGCGAACGCGGCGGCGAGCGTCATCCGCGCACCGCCCGCGCGCACCGCGCGCAAATCTCCGGCCACTCGGGATCGGCGCCGACGTCTTCGGTCCGGTGCCAGCACCGCTCGCACTTGCGCCCCGGCGCGGGATGGACCGCGATCGCGAGGCCGGGGATCGCTTGAGACTCGAAGCGCCCCTCCCCAGCCGCCTTCCCGAGGCGGACGGCGCTCGTGAGAAAGAAGAAGCGGAGTCCTTCGCCGAACGACCGGAGGAACTCCTCGGTTTCCGCCGGGGACTCGAGGACGACCTCGGCCTCGAGGCCGCTCCCGATCCTCCGCGCCGCCCGCGCGGCCTCGAGGGCCTTCAACACCTCCTCGCGGACGGGGATCAGGCGATTCCAGCGATCGAGGGTTTCCGTGTCCGCGGGGAGCGCGCGCGGCTCGGGGAAGGTCTCGGCATGGATCGACCGGTCGCTCCAGCGCTCGCGCCCGCGGATCGCTTCGAGCTCCTGCCAGACCTCCTCCGCGGTGAAGCAGAGGATCGGAGCCATCAGGCGGGAGAGGTCGCTCGCGAGGTGCCAGAGGACCGTCTGGGCCGAGCGCCGCGCGCGGGCGCCCGCGGGGGAGGTGTACAGACGGTCCTTCAGGACGTCGAGGTAGATCGAGGAAAGGGTCACCGTGCAGAACTGATTGAGCGCGTGATAGACGAGATGGTACTGGTGCGCGGCGTAGGCCTCGACGATGCGCGCGCGGACCGACTCGAGTTCGTGCATCGCCCAACGGTCGAGTTCGTCCATCTCCGCGTACGGGACGAGGTCGGTTTCGGGCCGGAATGCGTGGAGGTTCCCGAGGAGAAAGCGGAGGGTGTTCCGGATCTTGCGATAGGCCTCGGCGTTCCGGTCGAGAATCTCCTCCGAAAGGCGCATGTCCTCCAGGAAGTCGATCATCGACACCCACAGGCGGAGAATCTCCGCCCCCCGGCGCTCGCACACCTCGAGCGGCGAGATCACGTTCCCGAGCGACTTCGACATCTTCCGCCCCTCGCCGTCGAGGGTGAAGCCGTGAGTGACGACGCCGCGGTAGGGCGCCTTCCCGCGGTCGTTGACGGCGACGAGGAGCGACGAGTGGAACCAGCCGCGGTACTGGTCGTGTCCCTCCAGGTAGAGGTCGGCGGGCCACGGCATCGAGGCGTCGCCCCCGAGGACCGCGGAGTGCGAGACCCCCGACTCGAACCAGACGTCGACGATGTGGTCGTGGATCTCGAGCCGGTCGCGCTTCCGGCAGACCGGGCAGGCGACCGTCTCGGGTACGAGGCGGGCGATCCTCGAGGCGGCGGAGGGGTACGGGGCCCAGCCGCCGGAGGCGCGCAGGCCGAACCAGGCGTCCGACCCCTCCTCGAGGATGAGACGCCTCAGATGGTCGAAGAAGGCGCCGTCGCGCACGAAGGCCTCGGGGTGGTCGGGGAGGCAGCGAGCGCAGACGACCGCGGGGATCGGGACCCCCCAGGTCCTCTGGCGGGAGATGCACCAGTCGGGGCGCGTTTCGACCATCTGGGCGATCCGCGCCTTTCCGAACGGAGGAAGCCACGACGCCGCGTGGATCTCCGCGACGGCGGTGGCGCGCAGGTTGCCGCGGTCCATCGCGATGAACCACTGGGGGGTCGCGCGGAACAGGAGCGGGCTGCGGCACCGCCAGCAGTGCGGGTAGGTGTGGGGATAGGGCTCGTGGCGCAGGAGGAGGCCGCGGCGTTCGAGGTCGCTCACGATCCGGTCGTTCGCCTCGAGGACGTGGACGCCGCGGAGCCACGGCTCGCCGACCCGGTCGGGGAGGAAGGTCCCGTCGTCGGCGACGGGGTTCCACGGCGGCAGCCCGTACTCGCGACCGACGTGGAAGTCCTCCGCGCCGTGCCCGGGGGCGGTGTGGACCGCTCCGGTGCCGGCATCGAGCGTGACGTGCTCGCCGAGGATCAGCACGCCGGGCGAGGAGGCGGCCCCCGAGGGGGAACGGTACGGCCGCTCGACGGGAGCCGACGCGCCGACCCAGTCGGCCCCCTCCCCGACGAGATCGCGTCCGGTCGCCCGCGCGACGACCGGGAGATCCTGGGGCCAGCCCACCTTCGACGCGACCTCGGAGAGGAGCCCCTCGGCGACGAGGTAGGCGAAGCCGTCGGGCGCGTCCACGGCGACGTAGCGAAGATCGGGGTGGAGTGCGATCGCGAGGTTGGCGGGTAGAGTCCACGGGGTCGTCGTCCAGATCAGGACCGCCGTCTTCTTCCCGGCGAGCGCCGGAGCGCGGGACTCGAGGCCGGAGACCGGGAAGCGGACGTAGATCGACGGATCGGTGCGGTCTTCGTACTCGACCTCCGCCTCGGCGAGCGCGGTCTTGCACGAGAAGCACCAGTGCACCGGCTTCTCGCCGTAGTAGACCCCGTTCTTTTCGAAGAATCGTCCGAGCTGGCGGACGACCTCCGCCTCGTAGGTTCGGTCGATCGTGCGGTAGATCGCCCGGCGGGAGGGAGCGTGCTCGGCCTCCTCGCGGGCGTCGGTCGCACGGTCCCACATCACGCCGAGCCGACGGAACTCGGCGCGCTGCACCGCGATGAAGCGTTCCGCGTGCTCGCGGCACTTCGCACGAACCTCGAGCGGGTTCATTCCCGCCTTCCGGGCGCCGAGGTCCTTGTCGACCCGGTGCTCGATCGGAAGACCGTGGCAATCCCACCCGGGAACGTACGGGGCGTCGTACCCCATCATCGAGCGGGACTTGACGACGAAGTCCTTGAGAATCTTGTTGAGGGCCTGCCCGAGGTGGATGCTCGCGTTCGCGTACGGGGGGCCGTCGTGGAGGACGAACGGTTTCCGCCCGCGGCGCGCGGCGCGGATTTTCCCGTACACGTCGATCCGGTCCCAGTAGTCGAGGATCGTGGGCTCGCGCTTCGGGAGGTCCGCCTTCATCGGGAAGTCGGTCTTCGGAAGGTGGATGGTGCTCTTAAGTTCAACGTTTTTCGACACTTGGCGACCTCGGGCGAAGCCGCTACTCTAACACACCGTCGCAGGGGACTTTCGGGGACGGATCGACGATGACGCGCGTGTACCTCGATCACAACGCCGGCTCTCCGCTCCGGCCGGAGGCGCGGGCCGCACTCCTCGGGGCGCTCGCCTCCGCGAACGCCTCCTCGCTCCACGCGGAGGGACGGCGGGCGCGGGCGCTCGTCGAGCAGGCGCGGGAGCGCGTCGCGTCCCTCCTCAAGGCGCGCCCCCGGGAGGTCGTGTTCACGAGCGGAGGGACCGAGGCG
>CAZVOE010000195.1:0-5380 GCA_964628935.1 uncultured Acidobacteriota bacterium | reverse complement strand
TCGGACGCCTTCTTGTAGGAGCGGAAGAGGGCGAACTTCTCTTCCTGAGCCTTGTGTTCTTGATCGAGCTGCGCGACCGCGTCTTGCGCGGCCTGGAGCGAGGCGCCGGCATAATCGGCCGCTTCGGCCGAAACCGCGGCTTGGACCGCACTCTTAGCGGCGTCGATCTCGGCCTGGGGCGGCTTCGCGCAGCCGACCATCACGAGGGCGACGAACAGAACCGGCATCAGGAACATGATCTTTCGCATACGCTTGCCTCTCCTTCGCTGCCCTCGATACCCCGTCCGGGGGAGGGCGCTCGAGTTTCGAATCATCTCCCGCCCGGCATGTTCCGGCCGGGCGCCGCCATACTACTACTTCCCTACAAAAAAGAAAGGGATTTGACGCCCCCCCCCGGGGGGGCGCGCGGAATCCGCGCGGGCGCGACGAAGGATCTCGCGGTACCCTTCCCGACCCGCCGTTTCGAGGACGGGAGGACCGGGGGATGCGTTCGTTCGCGTGCGCCTTGCTCGTCATCCTCGCGGCCGCTCCTCCCGCGGCGGCCGCGAGCGCGACGGTGGTCGACTCCGACGGCAACCCGGTCGCGGGGGCGCGGGCCTGCCTGTGGGCGGAGGCCGAGACGATCTGTGTCGAGACCGACGAGCGTGGGTACTTCCGTCTCCCGACAACTTCGGTCCCAACGGTTCGGATCACGGCCGAAGGTTTCCTGACGCAATTCGTGGCCGCGGTCCATCAGTCCTTTCCGGTCGTCCTCCGGAAGGCGGCGGCCCTCCTCGTGCGCGTCGTCGACGCGGCCGACGGATCCGCGCTTTCGGGCGGGACGGTCGCGATCACCTACTACTCGGGGCGGACGATCGAGGGGCTTCCCTTCAACCGGGCCGGTGTGAGGATCTCGACTCTCGAGCCGGGGTCGGCGGTCGTGCGCGCTTCGCATTCGGAGTACCAAGACTCCGACGGGGTCCCCGTGACGCTCGCCGCGGGGGAGCGCACCGAGGTCACGCTCCGCCTTCGCCGCCGCCCCTGAGCGCACCGGAGGGGCCTCAGGCGCCGATCGACGCTTCGCGGGCGAGCCGATCGATCACCTCGGACAGGGCTCGCTGGCGCTCCTTCAGGATTTCTCGGAACTCCCGGTGCTCCGTGTGGGCGATCTCGCGCTGGAGCTCGAGCAGGTCGTGTTCGAGAGCGGCGCGGAGGTGCCTGGCTTCGGCATCATTCAGCTGCAACTGAACCATGACGCCCTCCTTTCGGAAACTCCCGATCACGACCATTTTGCCCCGCTCCCGTTCGGGGGACAAGCGTCGAAGGGTATCCTCTCCGGGTGTTCCGAGCGATCCTCTGTCTCGCGATCCTCGCCGCCGCGCCCGTTCCGGCACGGGGGGGCGAGGGCGGGGACGAAGGCCCGTCGAGACGGGCCGTCGCCTCCCTCCGCGTGCGGATTTCCGCGCCGCTGTCGGCGTCGTTTGCGGCGCTCGGCCTTTGGGATCCGCGAGGATTCCGCCCCGATTGCCGCCTGACCTGCGATCTGCGCGGACCGATCGTGCAAGGCGAGATCGGCCTTCGGGGGGCGCAGTTGGCGGCGGGTTACGGCGCCGCGGTCGTCGACCGCCGGTGGGCTCCCGGGATCGCGAGCGACGTCTACGCGGGGGCGGGCGTGAAGGCGGTCGTCCTGCGGACCTGGGACGGCGTCGGCATCTCGCCGGGAGACCAGTGGCTCCTCGGCGTCGAGTTCGAGGGGACGATTTCCAGGATCAATTTCAGCGTCGGGCTCCTGAGGACGCTCGACGCGAGCGCCGACCGATCCTGGGAGTGGACCGGAGGGGTGGGGTGGGGGTTCTGAACGCCCTCCGCCGGGCGCTCGCCCCTCTGACCCTCCTCATCGCCGGCGGAGGGGCGGCGGCGCTCGAGACCGATCAGTTCTACGCGTGGCGCCGCCCGCTCGCCGACGGCACCGACGCGATCAACGCGCGGATGCGCGGCGAGATCGCCGCGGTGGTCGCCGACGCGAACCGGGACGGGGCCGCGACGTGCGACGACGTGGCGCGTCGGATCCGGCGCCGCATGTACTTCTTCATCTTCCAGGAGATCGAGCTCTGGGCGACGCAGACCCCGGACATCGAGCGGATCCCCGACGGGTTCGAGGAGTCGCTCGAGTACCGGAAGCGCTACGTCTTCCGGACCGAAAACCCGTTCGACCTCGCGTCGTGGATGCCTCCGTCTCCGACCATCGAGGCCGGAGGCGTTCGCTTCGGAACCGACAAGCTCTCCCACTTCGCCTCGGTCGGGTGGATCTACCATCGGCGATACCGCGACGCGCTCGCCGAGGGCATGAGCGCGGAGGCCGCCGCGGACCACGCGATCCGGTTCGGGATCCTGAGCGAGAAGACGATCTTCGGCGCGAGCTCGACCGGGGCGCTCTCGATCGCCGACCTCGAGGCGAACTACCAGGGGATGCTCTTCTACGACGGACTGTGCAACGGCGGTCGCCCAATGCTCGTCCGCGGCCCGGAGGGGTGGGCCGTGGCACGGGCCTTCGACCTTCGCGAGCACGTGACCCCGGAGTGGGACGAGTCCTGGAATCCGCCGGTCTATCGGAAACGCCGGTGGCAGCGGGTGCGGTCGGTCCTTTCGACGTACTGCGCCGATCTCGACGATCCCCTCGTCTCCGCGCGGCGGGCCGAGTACCGGGCGCGCGACCGGGAGACGCCGACGGAACGGGTGCTCGCCGCGCTCGTCCGCGAGGGGCGTCTCGAGGACCCGAGGCGCTTCGACATCGAGGCGCTGTGTCGGGAGGAAGGGCCGTGAACGACGAACGCCCGAAGATCCTCGGGGAGATCGCCTACGACGCCCTGGCGCGCCTCGTGCGCGACCGCCTTTCCCGTACCGGCGGCGGGCATCTTCTCGACGCCACGCTCGAGAGCATCCCGCTCCGGGTCGATCTCGCGCTTCGGGGGGAAGGGGCGGACGCTGGCCGCTTCGCGGATGCGGTGGTCTCCGAGATCGACCGCTTCCTCGACGACGCGGTCCAGCACGCCGCCGCGTTCCGTCCGGGTCACGCCTTCTGCCTCCGCTGCGGCGCGTCGAATTGCGAGCACTCCGCCGTTCCGTCGGCGCGCCACGTCTTTTCGGAGTACTCGCCGACCGGGATCCCCCGGTGGATCGATTTCGCGCAGGCCTGCCTCGACCGGAGGCGGGAGGAGGTCGACCGACTCTTCGAGGACCCCCCCGCCTTCCTCACGTGGATCGATCCGCCCGCAAGGCTCGAGGGAAGGGTCGTCCGCGCGTTCCGGGGAGAGGGGCGATTCGAGCTCCTCGGCCAGGTGGTCGCCGGGTTCTTTCCGCTTCGCGCCAGGGAAGGGGAGGGGCGAGGAGTGCTCGCCCTGACCTTCCAGGCGGCGGCCTCGCGCGGGCGGCACGGGGGCCGGCGCGTCGCGCTGAACGTCCTCGGCCGCGCTCCGCAAGGCGGGGCGCTCGATCTGCTGTGGGAGCGGGAGGACGCGATTCCGTGGCGCGCGGCGGTTCGATGGGCGCAGGACGCCCTCTCGACGCTCACGCGGAGGCAGGCGGAGGCGAGCGGGCCGTCCTCGCGCGTCGAGGCGATCCTCAAGGGCCTCGCGCGGCGCCTGGAGCGCGACCGTCGGGCGCGGGCCCGCCGGACGCGGCACGCGGAAACCCGCCACGCGTCCGGAGAGCGGCCGACCCCGAAAGCGTATGAGGACGCCCGCCGGGCGAGGGCCCGCGAGGTCCTGTTCGACGAACGGAACGGGACCTTCGTCGTCCCCGGGGAACGGGGCCGGACCCACTTCTACACCTCGGACGGACGCCTCGTCTCGAGCGTCCGCTACACGCGGGAAGCGGTGGCGCGGAAAGTGAAGCTCGGTGTTTGGAAGGAAGCGGGGCGCGAGGAGGCAGAAGCGTTCCTCTCGCGCGTCGAGGGCGGCTAGCCGCGCCGCTTCTTCCGCGCCTCGTCCCGCGCCGCGATTCGCTTCGCGAGCTCGGCCTCGAGGCCGCGCGACGTCGGCCGGTAGAAGCGCCGGCCGCGCAGCCGCTCCGGGAGGCACTCGAGCGTCGTCACCGCTTCGGGGTCGTCGTGCGCGTAGCGGTAGCCGGCCCCGTACCCCTCCGCCCGCATGAGACCCGTGACGGCGTTTCGGATCTCCATCGGGACCGGGTCGGTCGCCCCCGCCTCGATCGCCGCTTCGACCTCTTTCCAGGCCTGGTAGAGCGCGTTCGACTTCGGCGCCAGAGCGCAGTAGACCGCCGCTTGGGCGAGGGCGAGGTCGGCCTCGGGTCGCCCGACGAAGTGAACGGCCTCCTTGGCGGCGAGGGAGACGGTGAGCGCGCGCGGGTCGGCGAGCCCGACGTCCTCGCTCGCGAAGCGGACAATGCGGCGCGCGACGTAGAGCGGGTCGTCCCCCGCGGCCAGCATCCGTCCGAGCCAGTAAAGGGAGGCGTCGGCGTCGGAATCGCGCATCGACTTGTGGAGGGCGCTGATCAGATTGTAGTGCTCTTCCCCCGCGCGGTCGTGATAGAGCGCCGCCCTCTGGAGGACGTCTTTCAGAATCCCGCGGTCGAGGCGCCGCACGCCGTCCTCCCCGGGCGCCGCGGCGGCGGCGGCAAGCTCGAGGAGATTGAGCGCCGCCCTCGCGTCTCCTTGGCTTTGGGAAGCGAGGGCTCGCAGCGCCTCCTCGTCCGCCTCGAGACGGAGGTTCCCGATCCCTCGATCGCGGTCCTCGATCGCGCGGCGAAGGAGCCGGGAGAGATCGTCCTCGGAGAGGCGCTCGAGCCGGTAGACCTTCGAGCGGGAGAGCAGCGCGGCGTTCACCTCGAACGACGGGTTCTCGGTCGTTGCGCCGACGAGGACGATCGTGCCGTCTTCGACCCAGGGGAGGAAGGCGTCCTGCTGCGCCTTGTTGAATCGGTGGATCTCGTCGACGAAGAGGATCGTCCGTGCCGCTCCGGAACGGAGCCGCCGCGAGGCGCGCTCCATGATCTCCCGGACCTCCTTGATTCCGGAGAGGACGGCGCTGAACGCCACGAACTCCGCCCGCGTCCTGCGGGCGATGATCCTCGCGAGCGTCGTCTTCCCGGAGCCCGGAGGGCCCCACAGGATGATCGAGCGGAGCTCGTCCCTCTCGATCGCGCGACGGAGCGCCGTTCCCGGTCCGACGACCTTCTCCTGGCCGATCAGTTCGTCGAGGTCGCGGGGGCGCATGCGCTCCGCGAGGGGGCGGGCGCCCCCGTCTTCCGAGGGGGCGTCGAAGAGCCTCAAGAGACCCCGAGAGGGCGCATCAGAGAGCGCTGGCCTCGTCCTCGTCCGTGACCTCGTTGAGGAGGAACGCCGCACCGATCGCGATCCCTCCGACGATCGTCCACTTCGCCC
>CAZVOE010000194.1:0-5512 GCA_964628935.1 uncultured Acidobacteriota bacterium | reverse complement strand
CCCTCCGCGACCCGAGCGCCCAGCCCGACACGTTGAGGCTTCGAAGCCTCCCCCCCCTCGCGGCGGTCGAGGCGGTCCGCACGGCCGACGGCTCCCTCCTCTTCGGCGACGCGGTGCGAACCATCGAAGGGGGCGGCGTGGAAATTCGGCGCGGCGACTCCCGGATCGCGCTTCCCCCCGGTTCCTCCCCCGTCGTCGAACGGTTCTGGCTCGGCACCGACGAGTTCGGGCGCGATCTGCTGAGCCGCCTGCTCCACGGGGCGCGGGTCTCTCTCGCGGTCGGTCTTCTCGCCGCCGCACTCGCGCTCACTCTCGGAGCGGCCGTCGGCCTCGCCGCCGGTCTCGGGGGACCCCTCGCCGACGCCGCCCTGATGCGGGCGACCGACGTCGCGCTCGCCGTACCGAAGCTCTTCCTCCTGATGCTGCTCGTGTCCGTCCGGGGACCGTCTCCCTCCCTCGCGGCCGTCGCGATCGGGGCGACCACCTGGATGGCGACCGCGCGGGTCGTCCGGTCCGAGGTGCTCTCCCTTCGAACCCGAGGGTTCGTGGAGGCCGCCCGTGCGGGAGGGATTTCTCCGCTGCGCCTCGCGTGCCGCCACCTCGCCCCCGCGCTCGTTCCGACGCTGACCGCCGAGGGGGCCCTCCGGGTGGGACAGGCGATCCTCCTCGAGTCCTCGCTGTCCTTCCTCGGCCTCGTGGCGCCTCCGCCCGCCCCGACCTGGGGGGGGATGATCGCCGAGGGGCGTACGCGCTTGCACGAGGCCTGGTGGATCGCCACCTTTCCCGGGGCGGCGATCGCGTCGACCGTGCTCGCCGTCCACGCGCTGGGGGAATCGTTCCGTCGGGGCGGTGCGAAACGAACGGCGCAATCGGTGCCCCCGCCGGAATCGGGTGCTACCGTGTTCGGATCAGGATCGCGTCCCTGAGACGGAGGCTCGATGCAGATGATGCGAATCGTGGGAATGCTCGTCCTCTCGGCCGCGACGACGGCCGCCGCGGCGACGGTCGAGGCGCCGCCGGAAGACCCGCTCGGCGCGGCCCGGGAGGCGTTCAAGGAAGGCAACTACGCGAAGGCGCTCGAATCGGCGGAAGCCGCTTTCGCCGCGGACCCCTCGAGCGCCCCCGCGCGGTACATCGCCGGGACCTCCCTCCTCCGGCTCGGCCGCCTGGACGAGGCGGAGGCGCGCCTCCGAGCCCTCGAAGAGATCGACCCCCGGTTTCCGGGACTCCAGTTCCATCTCGGTTACCTCGCCTTCAGCCGGGCCGAGGGGCTCGCCGGGCAACCCGGCCAGGAGGAGCGAGCGAAGGCCCTATACGCCGACGCCGCGAGCTCCTTCGCGAAGGAACTCGAGCGCAATCCCGACCAGGCCGCGGTCGTCTCGAGCCGGGCGATCGCGCTCGGAAAGGCCGGGAAGTTCGACGAGGCGCTCGCCGCGCACGACGCATGGGCCTCCCTCGAGCCGGAGTCGAACCTCCCCCGCATCTCCAAGGGAGCCGTCCTCACCGAAGCGGGGCGGTTCGACGAGGCCGCGGCGATCCTCGATACGCTCCCGAATCCGGACAGCGCGACGATCGCCGCCGCGTCGCTCGCGTACGGGACCACGCTGTACGAGCGGGAGAAGTTCGAGCAGGCGATCCCGTTCCTCTCGAAGGCCCTCGCGAACGACCCGAGCTCGACGCGCGCGGAAGGACTGCTCGTGGCGTGTTACGCGCGCTCCGGAGACCTCGACCGCGTGAGCGCCGGCCTCACCGCCTATCTCGCGCTCGGCCCGGCCGAGGACGAAGCGGCGCAGGTCGGGGAGGTGATCCGAAAAAGCTTCCTCGGAAACGGCATCGAGCCTCCTCCCGGAACGGTGCGGCCGGTCCTCAAGAAGCTCGGCCCCGTGCGCTTCCCGAAGGACCAGCGGGAGTCCGGGATCGAGACGGAGGTGCTCGTGATCGTCCGCGTGCTCAGGGACGGGACCCCCGGCTCGATGGACGTCGTCCCCAATCGCATCTATCGCGAGATGCGCGAGAAGGGGTTCGAGGCGGCGGCGCTCGACGCGGTGCGTAAGGGGAAGTACGAGCCGGGCACCCGAAACGGCGAGCCCGTCGACATGTCTCTCCTCGTCCCCGTCCGTTTCGAGCCTTGACGGGCGGCGAAGACGCTCAGAGCGTCGCGGGGTGGGCGAGTCGACGCTCGGCCCTCCTGAGTGCGACGACGAGGTCCTCGATCCGCACGACGTCGAGGCGTCCGGCCTCGAACTCGTAGTCCTCGCCGCAGCACACCCCGTACGGGCGCGCCCGATCGACGACCCATTCGGCTTCCTCCGGGGCGACCCCCGAGAGAAGGATGCGGCCGTAGATCGACGCCGCCCGCGCGCGTCCCCAGTCCGGACGGATGCCCCCCCAATCCCCCGGCCTCAGCACGAAGGCGGTGCAGCCGAGATCCCCCAGGGATTCCGGCTCGAACGCCGGGCCGAACGGGACCGCCGCGTACCACGGCAAGGGACCGAGCGCGCCCGGCGACGGGGACGGACCCGCTTCGAGAAGCACCGCGGTGAGCCCCGCTTCCCGGGCGACCTCGAGGAGCCGAATCGCCGGCGCCGAATCGAACCGACCCACCTTCGCGACGAACGGCGGGAGACGCTCCGCGATGGATCGCGCCTCCGACGGGGGGAGGGCGCGCGGGTTTCCCGCGCGGAAATCGAAGGCGACCGCGTCGCAGCCGAGGTGGGCGGCGTCGACGGCGGTCCCCGCGTCGGTCACCCCCTCGACGAGGATCCGGACGCGACCGCTCACGCCGAATCCCGGGCGCGCTCCGCTCGCGGGAGACGATCGAGGAAGTTCGCGAGGAGTCGGTCCCCGTGTTCGGTCAGAATCGACTCCGGGTGGAATTGAACCCCTTCGAGCGGAAGTTCGCGGTGCCGGATCCCCATGAGGACCCCGTCCTCGCTCCACGCCGACGGCTCGAGGCACGGGGGAAGGGACGCGACGTCGGCGCACAGCGAGTGGTACCGGGTCGCGCGAAACGGGGACGGAAGGCCCCGGAAGACGCCGCGCCCGTCATGGACGATCGCGGACGTTTTTCCGTGGATCGGGTCCGGGGCGTGGACGACTCTCCCCCCGAACGCGAGCACCGCCGCCTGATGGCCGAGGCAGACCCCGAGTACCGGCATCGAGCGCGGCGCCTCCCGCACCGCCGAAACGGTGATCCCGGACCCCTCGGGGCGGCCCGGCCCGGGGGAGACGATCAGCCCGTCGAACCCGCCGCCGAGCACCTGCGCGAGCGAGACGGCGTCCGCGCTCGCGACCTCGACCCGGGCCCCGAGGGCCGAAACGGCCTGCACGAGGTTCCAGGTGAACGAATCGTGGTTGTCGAGGACGAGGACGTTCACGGCATCAGGAAGGTGCAATAGATCGGCTGCTCCAGTTCCGGCGCATCGAGGAAAAGTTCGAAGCGGCGTCCGCTCTCGATCCCCCCTTCGGGCATCGGGAAGTAGAGCATGTCGATGATGTACCCGAAGCGCGGAAGGTAGACGGAGTCGCGGACGAGCGTCGAGGTGCCGGGTACGCTCGACCCCCCGCGCAGGGGGCTGAACTGGCTGGGGTAGCGCGTGTAGGCCGAAAAGCGGTTGAAGACGACGTCGGCGATGTCCTGGAGCCGGCGGTCGAGGTCGAGGAACTCGTAGCGGGAGAGGAGCTCGGCCGGCCCCGCGCACGGGTACCTGCGCCCGGTGTCGTCGACGAGGGTGAAGGATTCGCGGGTCAGCGTCATCTGCCGCAGCCCCCGATTGGCGACGGAGATCTCGAGCGGGACGTAGGCGCCTTCCCGGCGATACTGCGAGGCGCGCGTGCCGACGAGAAGCGTCGCGATCTTCCCCTCCTCGACGTAAACGAAGGTGGAGAGTTTTCGATTGGCGCCGCGCGTTTCCTGCCCGACGACCGGTTGGCGTGTGACGCACGCGACGGTGAGGAGGATCGCGAGGGCCCCCATCGCTCGAACCGCCCGTGCCGCCATCGCTCCCCCGGCGCTCATCGCGCGCGGGGAAGGCTAGCGGGCGGGCGCGGGTGGCGTCAAGCCGCGCGTGCGGCGCACCCTCTCGAGGGCGGTGTCGAAGACCTCGGCCGGCGCCTCCCGCCCCGTCAGCGCTCGGAACTGGAGGCGCGCCTGCGCGGCGAGAAGGTCGAGCCCGTCGAAGACCGCGACCGCGCGCCGCCGCGCCGTGTCCACGAGCGGGGTGTCCTGCGCGCCGTAGGCGGCGTCGACGACGAGGGACCCGCGAATCGCGGATTCCGGCAGGACACGCTCCCCTTCCCGCCCGAGGGGCGTCGCCTGCACGAAGACGTCCCATCTCGCCTCGGGAAGCCGGTCCCAACGGTCCCAATCCACGCCGAGAAGACGGGCGACCGCCTGCGCGCGCTCCGCCGTACGGTTGAAGAGGACGACGCGCGCGCCCGCGTCGCGGAGCGCGACGGCCGCCGCCCGTGCGGTTCCGCCGGCCCCGGCGACGGCGACCGTGCGTCCCGCGGGATCGATCCGGCGACGCACGAGGTCGAGGAGGGCGGGGCCGTCCGTGTTGGACGCGACGAGGGCGCCCGATTCGAGCCGGAGCGTGTTCGCGGCGCCGCAGGCCGCGACGAATCGCTCCACGCGTTCCGCGGAGGCGGCCGCGGCCTCCTTGAACGGAATCGTGATACCGAGCCCGTCGACGCGGAGCGGACCCGAAGCGCCGCACAGGGCGAGACCCTCTTCGAGCGTCCGCGTCTCGAGAGGGAAGTAGACCGCATCGACCCCGCACGCCGCGTAGGCCGCCGCGTGGAGGAACGGCGAGGGGCTCGCGAAGACTCCCCTCCCCGCGAGTCCGAATCGCGCGGTCGCGGCGTCGATCGCCTCGACGCGGTAGACCTCGAGGAGATCCGCGGCGGAAGGCTGCCCGTCGGCGGTCGGCCGTCCCGGCGTCGCCGCGCCGTAGGTCGCCCAGGACCCCCACGAGATCGCGAAGACCCGCGTGGCGAACCCGGCGCTTCCCGTCGCGAAGGCGGCGAGGGGACGATCGGTTTCCGCCGCGCGGGCGAGGAGCGCCGCACAGGCCTCGCCGTCGGCGATCCGTTCCGCTGTCGGGACGATCTTGAGCCGGCTCGCCGGATGGCCACGCATGCGCTCGAAGAGCGCGAAGAGTTCTCCCGCGGCGCACCGCGCGCCGTGGTGCGAGAGGATCAGCCGCTCCGGGGGGAGCGTCGCGGCCCATCCCGCGAGTCCACGGTTCTCCTCGACGTCGATGGCCGCGGCTCCCGCGTCGAGGGCCGCGGAGAGGAGTCCCCGGCGCTCCTCCTCGGAGCCGTCGAATCGGCCTCCGTCTTCGCGCCGCCTCACGGCGACGATCGTCGGGACCGGAGACCGGCGGACGAGCGACGCGACGTCTGCGGCACGCAGGAGATCCGCTCGCAGCTCGAGGGCGGCCGCTCCCGCGGGCAGGCGGATCACCGCGTGCGGGTTGCCGATGGATACCGCGCCGATGTCCACGATGGT
>CAZVOE010000193.1:0-5523 GCA_964628935.1 uncultured Acidobacteriota bacterium | reverse complement strand
TCCCCAGGCCGAGCCGCGCGCGCACCGCCGCATCGCTCGTCGGAGCGTCCGCGACGACCCGCGTCCAGCCCCGGCGCGCCCGCTCGTCGGCTCCCTCCGCGCGGTCGAGCCAGCCCAAGGCGTAGCGCGCACGCGGACCCCACGCCCCCGCCTCGTTCTCCGACGCCACGGAGAAGAGCGCCCGCCTCGCCCCGTCCGGATCCCTTCCCGGAAGAGGCTCGAGACGGCCGAGGGCGAGAAGATACGCGGCCTCGATCGCGCGATCGGCCCCGGGCATCGCGGCGGCGCTCTCGAGCCACGCCCGCGCCTGCTCCCACGTCGGTGCGGCGACGCGACCCAGGTCCTCGGGCCACAGCGCCAGGCCGCGGAGAAGGGCGCGCTCGACGAGGGCGTCGTCGGCGAGCGGGCCCCTCGGATCGATCGAGACCGCCTCGGCGAACGCATCGTCCGCCCCCGCGGCGCGCTCGGCGGCGAGGCGGCGCGCGAGGCGCAGGGCATCGCGCGCCTCCTCGGGGACGCCGGACTCGGCGGCCGCTCCTGCCGACGCGCAGGCCGCGACGACGAAGAGAAGAACGCGGCGGTCGATCACTCGGCCTCCGCGATTCCGAAGCGGACGGGCGGGTTGCTTCCCGGCCGGAGGTCGACCGCCTTCTCGGCGACCTTTCCCGAGGGAAGGAACTCGACCCTGACCCGGTACCTCCCGGCGGCCAGAGCGCGGTCGCAAGGAGCGTCGTCGAGGAAAATCCACGCGGGCATCCCGTCCCGCCGGGCGTAGACCTTGGCATTCGCAGGGAAGGTCTGGACGGCGAGCGTTCCGAGCCCCGGAAGCGCGAGCGCCGGGGCGACCGTTTCCCCGCCGATGACGTCGACTTCCGTTTCGGCGTCGACCCACGCCGACTCCGACCGAGCGCGCACCCGGTGCCGACCCTCCGGAAGCTCGAGACGCGGCGCCCGCCCCTTGGCCACCTTGCCGTCGACGGTCCAGACGACCGGGTACCCCGGATCGGGGAGAGAGAGCGTGCCGATGGGAAGCGGCTCGAGCCGGAGCGCCGCCACCGCGCTCCGAGCCTCGAGCGGCGTCGCCCCGGAGGGGACGACGACGGATCCGGGCCGATATCCTTCCGCCTCGGCCTCGATTCGATTCTCGACGCAAAGGTCGAGCCGAATCGAATCGCCCGCGAAGCCCGACTCCTTCCCGTTGACCGCGATCCGGGCGCCCGGCACTCCGGTTTCGAGGAGGACGGTCGCTTCGGTCGGATCCGGGACGAGGACGATCTCCCGCCCCGCGTCCTCCGGCGAAAGGACGCGCTCGAGGCGGCGGCAACCCAGCGCGAGCGCGAGCGTCGGAAACGGAGGTCGGCCGGGATACCGCACCTCCTGCCCTTCGAGCGGCCGTCCGTCCACCGTGACCGTCAGACCCGGGGGCTCCGTCCGGACGACGGTCGTCCACTCGGGCGCGGGAGGGGGAGGAGGAGGCCCCTTCAGGAGAATCCACAGGGTGACGCCCGCCGCCGCGACGCCGATGGGGCCGGCCACCGCGAGCCACGCGCGCCGAGCCCCCGCGCGCCGGGGATCCTCGCGGGGGGGGAGCGGAACGGGGGGCGCCCCTGCGGGGACGTGCGCCGCAATCGGCCCCGCCGCGGCGGAAGCCGCGCGCCGGAGCTCCCGGGCGAACGTCTCCCCGTCGGGAAACCGCGCTTCGGGGTCCTTCGCGAGAGCCCGCCGGAGAAAGCCCTCCATCGCAGGGGAGATCCACTCCTTCCCCGCGGAGGGGGCCGAAGGCTCCTCGTGGACGATCCGGAAAAGAACCGACGAGACCGACTCGCCGCGGAACGGCTTCGCCCCGCAAAGCAGCTCGAAGAGGACGACCGCGAGCGAGAACAGGTCGGACCTTCCGTCGAGCGCCTCCCCCCGGACCTGCTCCGGCGACATGTAGGAGGGAGTGCCGAGAAGGGACCCGTCCTGCGTCAGCTGTGCCGCCGACGATCGGGCGAGGCCGAAGTCCATGATCTTGATCGACCGCTCTCCCACGCGCATCAGGTTCGCGGGCTTCACGTCTCGATGGACGATCCCCTGGCGGTGCGCGAAGGCGAGCGCCTCCGCGGCGGCCGCGACGAGGTCGACGACCTCGGGAATCGAGAGCCAATCGGTCGCGCGGGTATACCGGTCGAGGGTCGTCCCCTTCACGTACTCCATCGCGAGATACGGAACGCCCCCCACCTCTCCCGCATCGAAGATCGTCACGATCGAAGGATGGAGGAGTCGTCCGGCGGCACGCGCCTCGCGGAGGAACCGGCCACGCGCCTCCCCGCGCTCGTTCTCGGGGAGCCCGTCGAAGAGCTGGATCGTCTTGATCGCGACGTCGCGGTCGATCTCGGGATCGTGGGCGAGAAAGACACGTCCCATCGCCCCACGGCCGAGCTCACGAACGATTTCGTAGCGACCGAGCGTCTCCACGGGCAACCCCGCGGGACGGTAAGCCGTGCGTCCCTCGCTGTCAATCGGGGCGGAGAACCTCGCCGAGAACGTCCTCCTCCGAAACCTCGACGCACGGGTCTCCCCGCTCCGGCACCGTCCCGAGCCGTTCGGGGAGCGCGACTCGAACGGCCCCGGCCCGGCGCTTCTTGTCCCGACGGAGCGCTTCGATCACGAGCCGACGATCGAGACTTCTCGGCGGCTCCGTCGGGAGGCCGAGGCCGGAGAGGAGCACGCGGATCCTCTCCGCCTCCTCCGCGGGGAACCCGACGCGCCGGACGGCGAGCCGCGCCTCCGCGACGAGGCCGATCGAAACCGCCTCGCCGTGGAGGATCGTCCACGAGGAAGCCGCCTCGAGGACGTGAGCCACCGTATGCCCGAAGTTGAGCGCGGCGCGCCTTCCGCGCTCGGTTTCGTCCTCGGCGACGAAACGCGCCTTGACCTCGAGCCCGACGCGCACCGCCCGCTCGACCGCCCCGGGCTCCCTCGCCGCGAGGGCCGCGGCGGAGGCTTCCATCGCGCCGAAGGATGCCCGATCCGCGATCGCCGCCGACTTGACCGCCTCGGCGAGCCCGGCGCGGTACTCGCGCCCGGGGAGCGTCGAGAGGGTTTCGAGATCGGCAACGAGTGCGAAGGGCTGGTGGAACGTGCCGACGAGGTTCTTGCCGCCCGGGAGATTGACCGCGGTCTTCCCGCCGAGCGCGGCGTCGGTCATCGCGAGCAGCGACGTCGGAATCTGGACGACCGGGACCCCTCGGTGCCAGGTGGAAGCGACGAACCCCGCGAGATCTCCCGTCACCCCGCCGCCGACGGCGAGGATCACGGTGTCGCGCCCCGCGCCGAGGGCGAGAAGACCGTCCTCGAGCGCGCTCTTGGTCTCGCGGGTCTTCGAGGCTTCCCCCGCGGGAAAGACGAGCGGCTCCGCGCGGATTCCGGCGGCCCGGAACGCTCGGAGGATGGTCTCCCCATGGAGCGGAAACACCCGGTCGTCCGAAACGACGACCGCCAGGTGCGCGGGGAACGCCTCGCCGACCTCCCTCGGCAAACCGGCGAGGATCCCCCGCCCGACGAGGACACGCGTCGTGCGGGGAATCGCAGGGGGAAAGACGACGTCGAAGGCGAACACGCGCGACGCCCGGCCGGTCCCCTCCCCGCCCGGAGGGGGGACCGGACCGATCAGCTGGGCATCGAGGCCGAGCCGGGAGGGAGCCTCTCGAGTTGGGCGAGATGCTCCTCGACGAGCTTTCGGTGCGCGGGATCGTCGAGCTCGCGGGCCAGAAGCTTGCCTGCGACCTCGATCGCGAGGTCAGCGGTGGCCGCGCGAATCTCCTGTTTGGCTTGCCGGAGCTGCGACGCGATCTCCGCCTCGGCCTGCGCGAGGAGCTGATCCCTCTGGCGACGACCCTCGGAGAGGATCTCCTCCTTGAGCCGCTCCGCGTCCTTGCGTCCGGCCTCGACCGCTTCCGCCCGCTCGCGACGCGCCTGCTCCACGAGCGCGCGGTGCTCCGAGAGCAGCTTCTGCGCATCCTCGCGCTCCCGGCGCGCCTCGTCGAGGTCCCCCTGGATCGCCCGCTCCCGGGCCTCGAGGGCGCCGAGAAGGGGCTTCCACGCCACGAGGCGCAGGAGGATCAAGAGGAGCACGAAGGTCAGGAGAGTCCAGAACATCGTCCCGAACTGCGGGGTGATCAGAGCGCTCCCGCCGGCCGCCCCTCCCTCCGAAGCCTCCGCGGCGACCGATCCGAGGACGGCCGCCGACATCGCGACGAATCCCGCGCGCGCCATGGGGCGCCTCACTCGAACGCGAGGAGGATGCAGATGACCAGGGCGAACAGGGTCGCGCCCTCGATGAGCGCCGCCGCGATGATCATCGCCGTCTGGACCGTTCCGGCCGCCTGCGGCTGCCGCGCGATCCCTTCCATGGCGCTGGCGGCGAGCCGGCCGATTCCCATGCCGGCGCCGATGATGGCGAGCCCCGCACCGAGACCGGCACCGAGGAACGCGAGATTGCCCGTGATCTCCATCGAACCGAACCTCCTTTTCTTGCTTCCCCCCGGCCGATCAGTGGGCCGGATGAACCGACATGCCGATGAACAGCGCGCTCAGAAGCGTGAAGATGAAAGCCTGCAGGAACGCGACCAGGATTTCGAGCAAGTAAATGAAGAGCGCGAACGGCACGGACATCCCCGCCCAGAGCGCGCTCTTCATGATGAAGATGATGAAGATCAGGCTGTAGATCACCACGTGGCCGGCCGTCATGTTGGCGAAAAGACGAACGGCGAGGGCGAACGGCTTGGCGAAGACACCGAGGATCTCGACCGGGATCATGAGCGGCACGATCCACCACGGCAGACCCGGGGGAAGCAGGTTCTTGAGGTGGCCGGCGAGTCCGAACTCGCGGATCCCGCCCCACTGGATCATGACGAATGCCACGACGGCGAGCGAGGCGGTGACGCTGATCACCCCGGTCGCTGTGAAGGCGCCCGGAACGAGGCCGGCGAGATTGCAGACCAGGATGAAGAAGAAGGTCGTCGCGAGAAACCCGACGTGACGATCGGCCCCGTGGGCGATGTTCTTCCGTGCGATCTCGTCCCGCACGAAGAGGAGGAGCACTTCGAGCAGATTCCGGAGGCCCGAAGGAACCGGGTCCTTGGCGCGCCGCGCCGCGATCGCGAAGAGCACGAGCAGCACGCCGGAGACGATCCACATCATCACGACGGCCTTCGTGACGCTCAAGTCGAACCCGCCGACGTGGATCGGGATCACCGGCGCATCCAGGATGTGGTGCATGATCTCGGCGCCCGGGTCGAACGCCCCGCCGCCGTGCTCCGCCGCCGACTCGCTCATCGCTGTCCCGTCCCTCCACCCGCCGCGAGACCCCGCCCGCGGCGATGGAACCAGGCGATCTCGAACGCCCATTGCGGCACGAGGCCGGCGGCGAAGCCGGCCGCGAACCACCCGCCGGCGCCGGGCCCGCTCCGGAGGGCGGCGACGAGGCCGGCCATCAGGACCGCGGCTCGCACGGCGATCCCCCCGACGACGGCGCCGAAG
>CAZVOE010000192.1:817-5554 GCA_964628935.1 uncultured Acidobacteriota bacterium | reverse complement strand
GGCCTGGACAGGTCACACCGAGTGGGTCGTGCTTTCCGGGGCCACGGCCCTCGGTCCCGTCTCGAAGTAAGGCCGGTCACACGTCCGAAGGCATCCCTCGTCGATCTCGAAATCGCCGTCGTCGTCGAACCCCTCGCAGTAGAACTCCTGGGCCGAGACGTACGGACCGATCAAGAAGGAAGAAAGGGCGAGACATAGCCTTACGAACCGTCGATCGAAGCGACGCATGACCGGCCTCCCCCTACTCGTTGGTCAGCGCGACTTCGTTCGAGACCGTGCTCTCGAGCCCGGCCTCGTCGACCGCCTTGACGACGAAGTAGTAGGTCGTGCCCTGCGGGACCAGTTGGACCGAGTAGTCCTTCTGCTCGACCGGTCCCCCGAGCGTCAGCTTCGTGTATGGCCCTCCGGACTGCGTCGCCCGGTAGATGTGGTACCCGACGAGGTCGTAGTCGTCCGTCCACTCCCAGCCGAGCGATCCCTGGCTGCCTGAAGCGCTCCCGACGATCGTGACCGGGGTCGGCGCGGTCGTGTCGGTCACCGTGACGGTCTTGACGTCCGAGGCTTCGCTCGTCGTTCCGTCGGCGTTGTAGCTCTCGACGTAGTAGCGGTACGTCTGACCGCGCTCGACGCGGTAGTCCTTGAATGCCGTCGCGATTCCAAGCGAGGTAAGAGGCTCGAAGGGTCCGCTCGTCCCGACCGAGCGATAGGCCTGGAACCACAGGCCGTCCGTCCCGCAGGGGGACCCGACCGAGAGGTCCGAGAAATAGCCGACCCCGGGATCATTCACAGTCAGGGACGGCTTGCATGGAGTTGTGGGGGGAGGCGTGCTTCCTCCGCAGCCGGGGCATTCGGCCAGGGAGGTGATTTGAAGAGACGCTGCTAGATCATCGTTCAGCGTGACCGCACGATCTTGCAGGGAGTCGTCTCGCTTGACCTGCCAGATCCGCTTGAACCCCGCGAACTTCACCTCCGAACAGCTCCGCTCCTCGGTGCTGTTCGGGTTGGAGAAGCGCACCCCGACGTTGCCGTAGGCTCCCTGCTCCGACTCGCGACCGGTCTCGAGGGGGGCCGCCGCGTTGTCCGCGTAGTACATGGATGTTGTTCTCGATGGAACCGGGTGTTGCGGGTCCTGCCAGAACAGCTCAACAAGCGATACGTACGGGCCGTTGAGCGGTCGTCCCTCGAAGGCGTCCCCCGAGAACGAAGGCGCGCAACCTCCGTCGACATAGTCTTGAACTTGGCCATAACCCGTTCGGAAGAAATCGAAGTTCTGCACCGGACACACCTGCGTCCCCTGGTTGGTCGCCGCGCGCAGCCAGTCGATGTAGCCGAGGACCGCGTTGTTGAGCTTGTGCACTCGCAGGTGCACCTCGTCCTCGAACCAGGTCGGGTAGAACTTGTACGTGTGCGTCGTCCCGTACCTGCTCGCCGCCCCGATGCTCCCGAACATATCCCGCACCACACCGTCCCTCCTGCCGAGGTAGGTGCTCGTCGCGTTCCACAACTCGTCCGACTCGCCTCCCATCCGCCACTTCACACGGTCGACCAGATCGATCGTCGAATAGGTGACGTTGCAGCCCTCGGTCGTCCCCGCCGCGTCCACACGCAGCTCGTTGATCGACCAGTGCCCGCGAATCCCGATCTGGTATCCGTCGAACCCCGCGAGCCGCGGGTGGTCGCACACCTTGAACGTCGTCTGCCTCGCGGCACCCGTCTCCCCGTTGTCGGACCATTGGACGTAATCCCCCGCGGCCGGCTGGCTCGAGGTCGCGTACAGGTACAACCAACCGTATCCGCTCTCCGGATGCCCAACCTGCAGCCGGTACCGCGGAACCGTCATCATCCCGCCCGGAGCGTCGTTCGACGGAGCCTCGTCGCCCGTGTCCTTCGCGAGGAACACGATCTCGTCGTTCGCGTCGAGTACCGTCCCGTCGTCGGGGTCGGTCTCCCCGTCCCACACGTACGTGTACTCGCACACCCCGCACGTCGGAGGATTCGTGCACGCGCACTCCGGAAAGCCGTTCGTGCACTCGATCAACGACCCGAAGTTCCGGTAGTGCCGCTGGTCGACCTGCACCGGGACCTCTTCCCAGCCGAAGGTCGCGGCGTCGTAGCGGAAGGCCTTGAAACCGGAGACCGGCTCACCGTAGAAGTCGAGGACCTGCATGTCCCCCGCGGTCGCGACCACCGGCTCGTAGATCCGGTCGAGGGTCTTGGTCGCCCCCAAGGAGGCGGTGTTATGGGATACGGACAACACGATGCCGAGCGAGAAGACCCAAAAAATCAATCTCAGTCGTCTCGCCCCCCCAGTTTTTGTGATTGCACCATGCCCGACCCCTCCTGTTGCGCGCGGCCAAACCGGGCCGCCTGAGAAAGGTCGGGGGCGGCCGGAGCCGCGATCGTGCCGGGAGTATACGCCGCAGGAGCGCCGCCGACGATCGAGAAGTGTGACGGTCTTTCGCCTCCGACGCCCCTGCATTGCCCCCCCTCCCGTCCGGCTGCTAGCCTCCCCCCCCGATGGACTCGAAGAACCTTTTCCGCAAACTCGAACGGAACCTGAGACAGATCGAGGGGTCGACCGATCTCCTCGCGACGCTCTACGAGATCCTGAGGCGCCTCGTCGACGACTTCCAGGACGACGTCGGGCTCGTCAGCGGGCGGATCTACTCGCGGCGCGACGACGGCTACGTCCTCGAGCGCGAGTACCCTGCACGGCGCGCGCCGCGCGGCTACCGGATCCCGCGCGGCTACAAGGTTCTCGAGGACCTACTCCGCGACGGCTACGTCTACCGCCGTCCGGGCGACCCCGACCTCGACCCCCGCATCGAGGAAACCTTGGGCGTCCGCGAGTTCGCCGCGATCGCGGGCGGCGAGGAGCGCTCCCACCTCGTCGCGTTCTCCCTTGCCCCGGAAGCCGAGGGGGACCGGGTCGGCCACACGCTGAACACGATCCGTCACGTGATCGACCTCAAATTGCGGCACGAGGAGTTGGCCGACCGCGTCGCCGAGGCGCGCGAGATCCAGATGTCCCTCCTCCCGCGGCGCCCCCCCTCCTTCGGAGACTTCGATCTCTGGGGGATGGCCGTTCCCGCGGAAGAGGTGGGGGGCGACCTCTTCGACTTCCTCGAGATCTCGCCGAGGAGCCTCGGGATCGCGATCGCCGACGCCTCCGGCCACGGCCTCCCCGCCGCGCTTCAGGCCCGCGACGCGATCATCGGCCTCCGCATGGGGGTCGAAGAGAGGCTCCGGATCACCGCGACGCTCGAGAAGCTCAACAAGGTCGTCGGCCGGTCGGCCCTCGCGTCGAAGTTCATTTCGCTCTTCTACGGCGAGATCGAGCGGAACGGGAACTTCGTGTACGCGAACGCCGGCCATGCCCCGCCCCTCCTTTGGAACGGCGCGACCTTCGAGGAGCTTTCCCGCGGTGGGACGGTCCTGGGCCCGAACCCCGACGCCCTGTACGAGCGCGGCTACGCGACCCTCGCCCCCGGCTCGATTCTTCTCGGCTACACCGACGGGATCACCGAGGCGGAGAACGCCGCCGGGGAGGCGTTCGGCGTCGAGCGCCTCCGCGAGATCGTTCGCAGGGAGCGCTGGGAAACGGCCCGCGCCCTCGTCGAGGCGGTCTTTCTCGAGGTCCGCGAGTTCACGGGGACGCGGGAGCCCGACGACGACCAGACGGTCGTCGCGGTCTTGCGCCGCCCCGCTCAGTGACCGAGGAGCAGAAAGACCGCCCCCGTCACCGCGATCAGGACGCCCGAGAAGGCCTCCATGTGCCGCGCGATCGCGGGAACGGGGAGCATCCGCGTCGCCACGACCCCGACGACCGAAAGGCCGAGCATGAGGAGGACCGTGGGGACGGCGTAGGCCGCCGTCACGATCGCGACGGCCCGGGCCCCGTGGTCGGCGACGGCGAGCAGAAGCGGGAGGAGCAAGACGCACGGGTTGATCCCGACAATGAAGGCGAGGGCGAAGTCGCCCTTCGCGCCCTCGCCGCGGATCCACGCGTCGTCGGCGTGGTAGTGCAGGTGGCCCGAAGCGTCGGTTCCCTCTTGCCCGTCACACGGCTCCGCCTCGGCCTCCCGATGGACGAGAGCACCCCCCGGATGGAAGTGTCCCCGCTTCCGCCACGCCCAGGCGGCATAGGCGAGACCGAACACGACGAGGAGGATCCCGCTCGCCCTTTCGAGGCCGTGGCCGATCCACTCCGAGATCTCCCTTCCCACGAAGAGGGTGAGGAGGCCGAGCGCGACGGAAAGGGTGACGTGGATCGTCGCCGACACGCCGGACACGACCGCGGTGTGCGCCGGACTCCACGTTCGCGCGCGGCCGATCAGCACGAAAGGGAGCCAGTGGTCGGGGACGAGCATGTGGAAGACCGCCGTCGAGACGGCGGACACGGCGAGCAATTGGACGCTCGATTCGGGCACCGCGCCGGATTCTACCGGCTGAGGGCGTCGGCCGCCCGATGTCCCGACTCGGCGGCCGCCTCGAGCGTCGCCGGAAGTCCCGTGTCGACCCAGTCCCCGGCGAGGACGAGATTCGGAAACCGGGTGCGGGTTCCCGGCCTCCGGGAAACGGTCGCGACGTCGAGGACGGGCGTCGCCCATCGTTCCTTGATCACACGAACCCTCCGGACCACCGCGTCCCGGGCCGCCGGGAGAAATCTCCGGAGCTCGCCGACCGCGAGCGCCGCGATCTCCCCCCGCGGGCGACCGACGAGAGTCTCCGCCGCCC
>CAZVOE010000192.1:0-807 GCA_964628935.1 uncultured Acidobacteriota bacterium | reverse complement strand
CTCGTGACGAGCGCGACGTACCCGCCCTCCGCCCCTCCCCGGAGCGTCCCTCGATCGAACGCCCAGTGGAACGGAGAGTCGAGGAAGCCGATCCGCGGCGCGTCGAGCACGACGCGGTCGAACCAGACGTGCGCGGCGACGATCGGAGAGGCGGCGGGCGCGAGCGTCCCCTGTGGGGTCGCGACGACGAACGCGGCCGCCGTGTGGCGTTCTCCGTCGCGGGTCTCGACCGCTTCGACCCGCCCTCCCGCGACGATCGTTCGGACGACCGCGCAGGAGGTCCGCACCTCGCCCCCACGCCCTTCGAGGAACCGGACCGCGGGATCGGAGATCAGCGGGGAGAGCCCCCCCGCCGCCATCCCCATTCGGGCCGCGCGCGGCCCCGCGCGCAGCGCCCCCCGCCCGACCGGCGCGCGGAGGGCCGCGCCGGCGCGCTCCGGAGGGAGGTTGATCGTCGCGAGGACGATCGGGTCCCACAGGAGCCGCCTCGCTTCGCCTCCCTGGGCGTGGCTCGCGAGCCCCTCCGCGCCCGTCCGCTCTCCCGGCGCCGGCCCGCCGCGCTTCGCGTCGCGCGCGAGACCGGCGAGCCCCGCGACCTGCCCCGCGGGGAGCCCGTCCATCGCGAGCGCCCCGGCGAGGAGATCGAGGGGGGGCGGAAGGGCGCCGGGACGGAACCGGATCCGCCTCCCCCCGGGTTCGACGTACGTCAAATCGAGACGATCCTCGAAGGCGATCCGCCCGGTCGAACCGATCCGGTCGGTGAAGGCGAGGAAGGCGTCGTAGCAGCCGAGGACGACGTGCTGGCCG
>CAZVOE010000191.1:0-5567 GCA_964628935.1 uncultured Acidobacteriota bacterium | reverse complement strand
CGAACGGTTCCAACTCGGTGACCCTCTCGTGGAGCGCGGTGCCGAACGCCGCGAAGTACCTGATCCTGCGGAGCGACGTCGATTGCGACGAGACGATGAACGTGATCGACGAGGTCCCGGCGCCCGGGACCTCCTACGTCGACACCGATCTCCCGAACGAGTTCACGGTCGCCTACCGCGTCCAGGCGCAGGGGTCGAACTCCGCGTGCGAGAGTGCGGTCTCGGCGTGCGCCGCGGGGACCCCGCAACCGTTCGCGGGGAGCATCAAGCTCGACCGCCCCGCCTATTCGTGCTCCGGACTGATGCAGATCACCGTGCGTGACGCGAACATCGGGACGCCGACCACCGCGATCACCGTCTGGTCGACGACCGAAAGCGCTCCCGAGACGGTGATCCTCACCGAGACCGCCCCCGGCTCCGGCAAGTACGTGGGGAGCGTCGCGACGATCGGGGCCGCTCCCGTCTCCGGGGACGGCGCCCTCTCGATCGCCGACGGGGACACCTTGAACGCCCGCTACGTCGATGCCGACGACGGCCAGGGGGGCTCGAACCTCGAACGGCTCGCGACCGCCGCGGGGGACTGCCGCGTACCCCTCATCTCCCAGGTCGACGTGGCGAACGTCACCGACGTGCGCGCCGATGTGCTTTGGAACAGCGACGAGAGCACCTCCTCGATCGTCCGGTACGGCGAGGTGAAGCCGCCGTCCTCGACTTCGAGCGTCGCTGGGCGGACCGCCTCGCACAGCGTGCCGCTGACCGGGCTCCGCTCCTGCACGGTGTACTGGTACTCGGTCGAGGGGGACGACGTCGCGGGGAACCTCGCGACCGCGGACAACGGCGGCCAGTACTTCTACTTCGAGACCCTGGGGGACCTCGGGAGCGGCCTCCAGGCTTGCCACGCGGGTCGGGTGAACGCCGACAAGAACGTCGCCTCGTGCTCCGATGTCTTGCCCCTCTCGCTCACCGACCTCGACCTCAACCTCTCAGCGACCGAGGTCGATACCGTCGTGGTCACCGTCACGTCGTCGACGGAGATCGTTCCCGAAGCGGTCGTCCTCGCGGAGACGGGCGCGAACACCTCTCGGTTCACCGGCTCGATCCCGACGGGCTCCGGCGCGCCCTCCGCGGGCGACGGGGTTCTCCAGATCGCGGACGGCGACGTCCTCACGGTGACGTACCAGGACGCCGACGACGGCACCGGGGCCACCGCGACCTCGTTCGACACCGCGATCGCCGACTGCGCCGACCCCGACGCCCCCTCGATCCGCGTGGTGAATCTCACGGACGAAAGCGTGCAGATCCAGTGGAGCACGAACGAGCCGACGACCGGGTCGGTCGATTGGGGCCCGACGCCGGCGCTCGGAAACACCGTGACCGACAACGTCCTTCGGACGACGCACACGCTGACCCTGAGCCCCGTCGCCGAGTGCGGCGTCGGGCACTTCCGTGTCCGCTCGACGGACGCATACGGGAACACCCGCGTCTTCGACGCCGCGGGCACGCCCTTCAAGTTCCATGCGAACCGGATCCCGCCGGGCGTTTTCAAGGATGCTTTCGAAACGACGTTGGGCTGGACGCTCGAAGGCGAGTGGCAGATCGCCGCGCCCGAAGGGAAAGGCTCCGCGCCGGCGGATCCCGCCGCCCCGTTCGAGGGGACGAAGATCCTCGGCCACGACCTCACGGGCCTCGGCGCGCGACCGGGGGACTACGAGTACAACGTCACGCAGCGCGCGACGACACCCCCGACCACCGCGCGTTCTCTCACCGCGGGCCAGATCCGGTTCCGGCGTTGGCTCAACGGCGGCGACGGCGCCGGCGCGACCATCAAGGCGGTCCGGAATGGCCAGATTTTCACGGTGTGGACCGGCCAGAACGTGAGCCAGTCGGCCTGGTCGCTCGAAACGATCAACATCTCGACCTTCTCGGACGGAAACCCGAACCTGAAGTTGATCTTCGAAATGAAGGGGAACGCCTCCGGGAACACCCGTTCGTCGTGGAACGTCGACCGCCTCGTCGTCAACAGCGCGAACAGTCCCGCCTTCGAGGCCTGCGGCGGCTGCGCCGGGGCGCCGACCTTCGCGGGGGCGGTGCGCGCGTACGATCCGGACCGCTGCGCCGACTCCGGAGTGGTCGTCCAGTGGAACGAGGCGCCCGCCTGGGGAACGGGGAATGGCGGCACGTTCACCGTTTACCGGAGCACCGATCCAGAGTTCGTCCCGTCCGCCGCGAACCGGATCGCCGCGGGGGTCGTGGGCACGTCGTACCACGACGCCTCCGCTCCGAACGGCGTCCCGCTCTACTACGTCGTCCAGGCCGAGAACAACGAGAACTGCTCCACTGGGCCGAACAACGGCGGAGTCGTCGAGTCGAACACCGTCCGGGTTTCGAGCGAAGACACCGTGTCGCAGCCCGCGGCGGCTCCGCTCGGGAACTCGCTCCGGCTCGCGCCGGTGAACGACGCCCACGTGCGCTTGACCTGGCCGGCCGCGGCGGGCGCGGTCGAGTACCGCGTCTATCGCGCCCAGACCCCTGAGGGCCCGTTCTCCCTCCTCGGCGGGACGACCGAGACCTTCTTTGAGGACCTCGATCAGATGGGGAACTCGACGAGCTGGTACTACCGGGTCCGGACGGTCGACGCCTGCGGGAACGAGACACCGTAGCGCGGCATAGATCGTGCTTCTTCATCCAGGGGGGGCGGGGGGGGGGGGCCGCCGCGCCCGCCCCGTTTCCATACGGAGGAGGGGCGCATATGCGCGTTTTGTGGACCTTTCTGTTCGTTGCCCTCGTCGGTTGCGGGGTATCCCCTGCCCTCGCGCAGGGCTCGGGACAGGGCATTTCTTACCAGGGTTGGGGGCTCCGGGTCGGCGCCGCCGACGGCCCCGATCAGGTCGTCGGAGGGGCCCACTGGGACCTCGGCGAGTTCGTGAAGCACCTCCGCTTCCAGCCGAACTTCGAGGTCGGCTTCGGGGACGACCGGACGGTGGTCGCCGGAACGGCGCCGGTCCACTGGGTGTTCGAGGTTTCGAACTCGTTCCGCCCGTACGCGGGCGGCGGACTCACCGCGGCCTGGGTCGACCGAGACGACCCGGAGCCCTTTCGCGGAGAGGACGACGACAGCGACTTCGAGCTCGGGGTGAAAGCGATTGGCGGACTCGAGTGGGCGCTCTCCGGGGGCAACCGGTTCGGGGTCGAGCTCGCCGTCCATGTGATCGACGACGTGTACAACGCGCAGGTCATGGCGGCGTGGACCTTCCGCTGAGCCGTCCGGGGGGTTTCCCTCAGAACCGATAGCCGAGCCGGACCGTCAGGCGATTCGAGCGGTACTCGAACGCGCTCTCGACGTGGGTCGCCCCGGCGATCGGTTCGAGCACGACCTCGGGGCCGGGGCCGACTCCGAAGAGCACGCCGACCCCGCCGAACCAGCGCGACCGGCCGAACCGCGCGAGAAACTCGGCCTCGAGGGCGAAGGTCCAGGCGTCGTTCGAGGACACCGACCGGATCTCGAACGCATCCCGTGCGTCGTCCGGGATCTCGACCGACCGGAGCGACGCCCGGGCGATCGAAACCCCGAACCGTCCGATGACGCGACCGTCGGCATCGGGGGCGAAAAGATCGGGCCGCATCAGCCCATGGAAGAAGACGCCGACGCGGAGCGCCTCGGAGGTCGTTCGCGCCACGATCGCGTCGTCGAGGAGCCCGTCCGGCGGAAACAGGGTCATGGAAAGATCGGCGTCGGACGTCTCGTACGAGGCGCGCAGCACCCAGACCGGGGCCACCTGAACGTCGAGCGCCACCCCGTAGGCCGATCCGCCTTCGAATTCGAGCTGCGGCTCTCGGTCCGACGGATCGGCGAGCAGGAAAGACTGCGGAGCGTGGGACTCCCAGGCCGTTCCACCCTCGACGACGATCGCGAAGCGGCTCGGCTGGGGACCGGCCGCGGCGGCCGGCGGGAGCGCCGCGACGACCGCGGCGAAGAAGAGAAAGGCCCCCCCCGATGCGCGGCGCGTGAGCGTCATCCCCTGCCTCCCGGCGTGGCATGGTGTCGGAGGGGGGACGAGTCCGCCAGAGTGGAATATCGGTTGACGGCCTCGGACCTTGCCCGGATAGTTCGTCGGGGACCGATTCGCCCCGGGGGGACGCCATGGTGTCGAGGGCCCGTCGCCGTTTTCTCTTCGTTTACGCCTCTCTCGCCGCTTCGCTCGCCGGCTCCACGATGGCCGCGGTCGAGCGCGCGGAACCGAGCCGTTTCGACTCGAAGGTCCGCTACGACACGATGAGCCGGCACGGCTCGCTCGCCGAGTCTCCGGAGGAGCTTCCCGGCTACGAGGAGGGGCGCTCCGCCTGGGCCGCGTTCGCGGCGGAAACCGGCGCGACCTGGGACGTGCGCCTCGACCGACGTTCGGGATCGCCCCTCCAGGTCCAGGGAAGCGGGCTTCGGTGGTACGACGCCGCGGCGCCGATGCCGGACGTCCACTCGCTCGAATCGCTCGCCCGCCGCTTCGTCGAGAACCACGAGGCGCTCTTCCGAATCCGGGCGTCGGAGCTCGCGTTCGATGCCGAAGCGTCGGTTCCGTGGGACGCGGACCGGATCGGCCTCTTTTTCGACCGTGAAGTCGACGGAGTCCCCGTCGAGGGGCACCGCCTTCAGATCTTCGTCGTTCGAGGATCGGTCGTCTCCTTCGGGGCCGGCCGCTGGGGGCCGACGCCCGTCGTTCCGGACGCGGCCTACGGCGTCGAGACCACGCGCCTTCTCCTCCACGAGTACCTGGGGATCCGCCCGGGAGAGGCGCTCGAGGAGATCGAGTCGGGAACCCTCGTCCTGACTCCGGTCCCGCCCGAGGGAGCCGAAGCGGGCCCGTGGAAGGGAGGGGTCGGGGACGGCGTCGAGTACCGGCTCGTCCACCGATTCGTCCTGCGCGTACCGGGGGAACCGGGAACCTGGGTGGGAAAGGTCGACGCGGTGACGGGCGACGTCGTCGCGTTTTACGACGACGAGAAGTACGCCCACGCGAAGGGCTGGGTCTACCCGGTCGCCGCCGATGGGCTCTGCGAGGCGGGCGGCTGCATCGAGACCGACTACCCGATGCCCTACGCGAACCTGACGGTCGGCGGAGCGCCACAGACGGCGAACGACGTCGGGATCTTCGATTGCTCGGGAGGCACCGCATCGACCGCGCTGCAGGGACCCTTCGTGCGGATCAACGACAATTGCGGGGCGGTCAACGAGTCGGTCGCGTGCGACGATGATCTCGATCTCGAGGGGAACGCGGGAACGAACTGCACCGTCCCCGCCGGTCACAGCGCGGGGGACACGAACGCGGCGCGCACCGGCTTTTACACCGTGAACCGGATCAAGGAGAAAGGCCGGTACTGGCTGCCTTCGAACACCTGGCTCCAGAACCAGGTCCAGGTCAACGTGAACGTGAACTCGACGTGCAACGCGACTTGGAGCGGCCAGCTCAACATGTACCGTGCCGGGGACGGCTGCCGGAACACCGCGGAGACGGCCGGCGTCCTGAACCACGAGTACGGCCACGGGCTCGACCAGAACGACGGCGGCGGCTACG
>CAZVOE010000190.1:0-5641 GCA_964628935.1 uncultured Acidobacteriota bacterium | reverse complement strand
CGCCCGTCGCAGCCCGCGTGCGTCGGCTTCGAACGTGAAATCCCGGACCCTCTCTCGCGCCCATCCCACCGGGTCGGACCGGACCGACGCGTCCCCGCGCCAGGCGTCGATCGCTCGGGCGAGGTCGGCGGGCTCGCCAGCGCGGAAGCGGAACGAGGGCGGCACGAGATCGTGCGCCGCCCCGACCCGGTCGGACGCGACCACGGGGCAGCCCGCCGCGAGCGCCTCGTTCACGACGAGGCCCCACGGCTCGAACCGCGACGGCAGCACCAGGAGATCGGCGGCCGCGTACACCGAAGGCAGCAGCGCCTGGTTCACGAATCCGAGCGCGGTGAATCGGCCGGCGAGCCGCTCTCGCGCTCGGCGGTTCACCTCCTCGTCGAGCGGACCGCTCCCGGCGACGACCACGTGCAGCCGGGGGTCGGACTCCGCGGCGAGGAGCAAGGTGACCGGGTCCTTCTCGGGGGAAAGCCGCCCGGAGAAGAGCGCGACGTCCCTACCGTCCGCGACACCCCATCGGGTGCGGATCCCGTCCCGCTCGAGGCGCGCCTCGTCGGACGCCTTCGCGTACCGCTCGTTGTCGACGGCCCAGGGGACGGAGAACCGCTTTGCCGCCGGGACGCCGTAGGTCTCGTAGTGCGCGTCGTTCGTGGTCCCGGAGACGAGGAACGCCGCGATCCGGCGGTAGATCCGCGACACGACGACCCGCTTGAGCGATCCTTTGAGCCCCCGAGGCTCGGCGAGAGCGTTCGAGTCCGACGCGTAGAGAACCGGGATCTTCGCGCGCCACGCGCCCAGGAGCGACTGGGCGCTGTGGAGAGTCGCGTAACCCGAGATCCAGACCGCGTCGGGAGCGGCCCTCGCGACCTCCCGCCCCAGACCCGGGTTGTAGATTCCGGTGGCGCGGAACGGCCCTGGGCGCCGGGCGGCGTTCCGGAGGAACCGGTGCCGGTACCCGGAGAGGAGGTCGGTGTCCCAGCGGAAGTCGGGAACCCCCCAGGGAGAGGCGGAGGGCCGCACCCCGTAGTCGTCTCCGTACCAGACCTCGAGATCGAGCCACGCCTCCTCGTGGAGCCGTCGGTAGAGGGGGGCTCGATACTGAATCGGATGCGTCGCCAGGACGAGGAGGCGGAAGCGGCGACGGCTCGTCCCGCTCAACGGCGCCCCCGCCGGACCCGGAGGAGCGCCTCGTCCACCGACGCGAGCGCCTCTCCGCGGAGATTCTCGGGAAGCCGGGACCCCACCATCTCCTTCCAAGACGTCCGCAGCCGCGCCTCGACCCGATCCCGATCGAACGCGCCAGGGGGAGCGAACGCGAGCACGGCCCAGTCGAGGGGAGCGCGGGCGTGGCGGACACGGCGCGCCCGCACGGGATCCGAGCGCACCGACCGCTCGGCTTTGTCGAACAAGAGGGACGCGCGCTCGAGGTAGTCGACGTCGAGGAAACGGAAGTCCCGCGGACTCGCGTCGGCCCGGATCCCCGCCTCCGCATCGTCCGCCGCGCGCTCGGTGAGACGCAGTTAATTGCGGAGGTGCCGCGCGGCGGGGCCGTAGTACCCGCGCAGGAACTCGCGGACGAGCGCGTTGGAGTCTCGGTCGGGATCCTCCGCGAGCTTCGCGAGGACCCAGACCTTGAGGTCGTGCAATTCGCCCCCGAGCCCGGGATCGAACTGCACGAAGAGTCCGGACACTCCCAGGTCGCGGTAGGTCCTCAGGTCGGGCCCGAACGTCCTCAGGTTCGGGAACGGCAGTGCAAACCGGTCGTGGAAGGAGAGCGCGTAGTCCCACACCCAGAATCCCGGCGCCAACGCCGCCCAGCGTTCGAGCGCCCCTCGGTAGCGCGCGTTGCCGGGGTCCGACGCCGGACGGATCTGGTCGCGCACGCCGTAGCCCGCGACGCGCACGACGACGCCCTCCCCCGCGCGAGTCTCGCGCGGGGGATCGAACGTCCACGTGTACGCGAGCGTCGTCACGCGGATTTCCGGATCCTCCCGGCGGACGAGTGCGGCGACCCGGTTGACGAGCTCGAGCAGCGGACCCGCTTCGCTCCCCGTCCGCTCGACCGCGGCGCGACAGCGGGCGCACTCGCACGCTCCGCCCCAGTCGTTCGGGGAGACGTCGTACAGAACGGGAGGCGGGTGGCCGACGCGCTCCGCGCGGATGCGGGCCTCTCGGGCGATTTCGAGGACCCGTTCCGCGAGGAAGGGAGCCAGGGACTCTTCGGTCAGGCACAGCTGCGAGCGATCCGCCACCCGGAACCCCGAACGCTCCGCGAAGAACTCCGGGTGAGAATCGAAGAACCGATCGGGCGGCACCAGAACGTCGAACGTGTGAACCCCCTGCATCCCGAAAGCGATGTGTCCACCCCATTCCGGAGCGAGACCGGTTTCGCTCCCGTTGAGCCTCAGATGGAGTCGGAAAATCGGGGGGCCGTCCAGGCCGTGGAAGTCGCGATAGGCGAACACAGGGCTCCCCGCCTCGTCGAGGGGTCCGGTTCGGAGGCCGGGGCGACCGGGAACCGATTCCTCCGACGGGGTCCACCAGCGAACACCGACCTCGTCCTCGAGGAACCGCGACACGGCGTAGAGCGTTCCCCGGGGGCGCCCTCCCGCGAGGACGAGCCTCCCCTCCGCCGTCCGGATCCTCCATTCCTCCGGGGCGAGGCGGGCGGGATCGGCGCCGAGCGACTTCGCGAAGGCCGTCGGCCCCACGTGGATCGCCGCCCCCCGGGCGCCCGGGTCGCTCTCCGGGATGACGCGAAACGCGCTCCCCACCGCGCTTCCGAGATAGAGGGCGAGTTCCGCCGCGGCGTTCCGCTCTTCCGGCGCGCACTCGTCGGGCACGACGATCGGGACGAGGGGGGCGCCTTCCTTCGCGATCGGGATCGCGAGCGCGGGGGCGCCGAGGGCAAAGACGGCGGCGAGGAGCGGAAGCGACCGGACTCCCGGCACTCGTCGGGACGCTCGGCTCACGAGTTTCCCTCCGTTCGTGCGCCTCGCTCCGGAAGCCGCGCCAGGGCGATGCTCGCGACACAGGAGGCGATCATCCCGCCGAGCGTCCCCAGGGCGGCCCCCATCCCGCCGAGCGAGGGAATGAGGCCGAGGTACAGGATCGTCGCCACCAGGGCGGATACGAGGTGCAGGACGACGAACCATTCGGTCCTCTTGCGAGCGTAGATCCGGGTCTCGAACACGTTCTGCAACGCCTGGAGCGCGTACGCCGCTCCGATCCAGGGAAGGAGCGGGACCGACACGCGGAACTCCGGACCGAGCGCCAGCCGGACCAGCCAAGGTCCGAGCCCCGCGAGGAGGGCGACGCCCCCCGCCCCGGCCGCACAGGTTACCGCGATCCACGCCGCGAGCACCCGCGATTCCCTCCTTCGATCCCGCGCGGCGATCGCCTCGAACAGGACGGGTCGGAGGGTGGAGACGAGAACCCCGGAGAGTGCGAGGAACGGCATGCTCGCGAGGCCGTAGGCCGCGACGTAGATCCCGGTCGCCTCCGCTCCGGCGGTCGAGGCGAGAACGTAGCGGTCGCCGAGATTGAACGCCCATCCGAGAAGGCCCAGGGGGACGAGCGGGGCGACGAACGACCGGAACGCGGCGGCGGTCCGGCCTCGCCAGGCAGCCGCGGCTTCGGGGTCGGAGGCCCCCGGCCGGAGGCGCGCGGGAGAGAACAGGAGGTTCGCTCCGAGCGAGCCGACCGCGTAGCCGAGGAGGACGACGGTCGAGGTCGCTCCCGCGGCGACCACCGCGACGGCCGCCGCGAGGGGCCGGGTCCACGCGTCGAGGGCGTTCCAGAGCGAGCTCGCCGCCTGCCGGCGCGCGGCATTCAGAAGTCCGGTCTCGTAGTTTCGGGACATCTCGGCGAGGAAGCCGGCGCTCAAGAAGAGGTACGCCCAGCCGGCCGGGCCTCGGCCGCTCGAGAGCGACCACGCGAGGCCGCCCGCCACGAGGAGCGCGGCCGAAGCGAGCGCGCCGACGTCGAGGGCCCGTCGGGTCAACCTGCGGTGCGCGTCCGGAACCCCCTCGCGGACGGCGTCGGGATAGAAGCGCACCGTACCGTGCACGACGGGAATGCAGACGATGCCCGCGACGAGTGCCGCCGTGGCGACGAGGAGCGAAACCTCCCCGTACACTTCCGGGGTCACGAGGCCGGTGAGGACTCGGATTCCGACGAACCGTCCGGCGAGCGTCAACGCCTGACCGGCGGCCACCCACAGTCCCTCCCCGACGACCCGCGCGCGCTCGGAGCCTCTCTTCCCGAAGGGGATCATCGCGCCCTCGAGACCTCGGCCATCCCGCGAACCCCCGCGCCGAAGAACGGGACGGCCGCCGAGGCCGCGGAGCGCACCGATTCGAGGACCCCGGCGTGATCGAGGGGCCCCGTCCCCAGCCCCGCGCCCGCGTTGGCGATGCACGCGATCGCCGCGACGCGAAGACCGAGCGCGCGCGCCGCGATCGTTTCGAGGACGACGCTCATCGTCACCGCGTCCGCGCCGAGCGTCCGGAGCATCCGCACCTCCGCCGGGGTCTCGTAGCAGGGTCCCGCGACGCCCGCCAGCACCGCGCGGCGCAGCCGAATCCCTCCCCGGAGCGCCCCCGCTTCCCAAACGGACAGGAACTCCCGGTCGTACGCCCCCTGGAGGTCGAGAAACCGCGGCCCCTGGCCGAGCCCCATCCCGCGCGTGGGATCGGCGCCGGTGAGGTTGATGTGGTCCGTGACCGCGGCGAAGCTCCCGGGCAGGTCGGAGTCGAGCAGTCCCCCCGCGGCGCACGTCAGGAGCACCGCCCGCGCCCCCGCCGCCGCGAGCACATGGACCGCCTGCGCCACGACGTCCGGCGGATGCCCCTCGTAGAGGTGCAGCCTGCCGTCGAAGACCCAGACGTTCCCGCGGTCGAGCGCGTACGCGTCGACCCGGCCGCGGTGTCCATCGACCCGCGGGGCGATCATTCCGGGGACGTCTCGGACGTCGACCGAGGCGGCCGGCGCGCCGAGATCCCCGATCGCGGGAGAAAAGCCGGAACCGAGAATCACCCCGAGGAGCGGTTTCCCGAGGACGCTTTCGAGGCGCTCCGCCGCTTCGATCATCAGAAGAGCTTCAGCACGAGAACGAGGAACTCCTGCTTCCCCTCGAGTCCCGCGATGTCGGAGTCGAGCGCCCGGCCCCACGAGACCTGCCACACCGTTTTCCACGGACCGACGACGTTTCCGCTGACGCCGAGCCCGGTGAACGAACGGTCCTCGGTATCGAAGGTCCGGTCGCGGGTGAGCGCGCGTTCGAGCTGCACTCCGAAGCGCACCGCCTGCAGCACGTTGAAGACGTAGCTCGCCCGTGCGACGTATCCCCGGTCGAAACGGACTCCGGTTCCGGCGAAGCCGCTCAAGCGGTCGCTTCCGAACAGGCTGAACTCGTACGCGCTGAAGCGATCGAGGTCGGAGCCGTCGAGGTAGTCGACCTCGGCCCGGATCTTCTGGAAGCGCGGGAGGGTCCATTCCTTGAACGCCGTGACCCCCCAGGTCGCGAAGGTCGCGCTGTCGGGATCGAACGCGGCCGGCGCGAGGTTTCCGGTGATCGGATCGACTTCGTAATAGATCCCGGACGCCGGGTCACGAAGTCCCCAAGGGCGCCACTCGGATC
>CAZVOE010000189.1:0-5667 GCA_964628935.1 uncultured Acidobacteriota bacterium | reverse complement strand
GGGATGCACTTCATGAACCCCGTCCCGGTGATGAAGCTCGTCGAGATCATCCGGGGTCTCGCGACTTCCGACGAGACCGCGAGCGCGACCGTCGCGCTCGCGGAGCGGCTGGGGAAGACGCCGATCGAATGCAAGGACTTCCCGGGGTTCGTTTCGAATCGGATCCTGATGCCGATGATCAACGAGGCGGTCTTCTGCCTCCACGAGGGGGTCGCGGACGCGGCCTCGATCGACGGGATCTTGAAGCTCGGGATGAACCACCCGATGGGACCGCTCGCCCTCGCCGACTTGATCGGACTCGACACCTGTCTTTACATCCTGGAGGTTCTCCACGACGGCCTCGGCGACGACAAGTACCGTCCGTGCCCGCTCCTCCGGAAGCACGTCGAAGCCGGCTGGCTCGGTCGCAAGACCGGCCGTGGCTTCTACGATTACTCCCAGGGGGCGTGAGCGAGCGCGTGGAGGTCGCTCTCGCCGTGGCGATGCGATCGGGGAAGATCCTGGTCGCGCGCCGCGCCGCGGGATCGCACCTCGAGGGGCTCTGGGAGTTTCCCGGCGGGAAAATCGCGTCCGGCGAGTCTCCCGCCGCCGCGGCGGCGCGCGAGTTGCGCGAGGAGGCCGCGCTCGAGGGGGGAGCGTTCGAGCCGCTGACCGTCTTCGTGCACTCCTACCCCGATCGCCGGATCACGATCCACGCCTTCCTCGTCCGGGAGCCCCGGGGGGAGGTGCGCACCGATGGGGACCGCCCGTGGGGCTGGGTCGACTCGGACGAGCTCGCCGCGCTTCCGATGCCCGAGGCGAACCGGGCGATTCTCCGCGCCCTCGCCTGGCGCCTCGGGAGAGCGGCGTTCCATGAGTGACCCGGTCACCGCGTACGTCGTCGGTCGAGGCGACGGCGGGAAGCGCCTCGACCGCTTCCTCCACGAGCGGATGCCGGGTCTTTCCCGGGGCCGGATCCAGAGCGCGATCCGCGATCGCGTCACCCTTTCGTGGGGAGTGCGGGCGAGGCCGGCGACGCCGGTGCGACCCGGCGGCTCGGTCGTGATCGGGTGGACTCCGATTTCGGAAGTCGTGCGCCAAGATCCGATCCCCGTCCTCGCCCGCGGACAGGGTTGGATCGCGGTCGACAAGCCGGCGGGGATCCCGGTCCACCCGGTGAACCGGGTTCGCGAGAATTCCCTCATCCGGATGCTCCGGAGGCAGGAGAACGACGAGGGGTTGCGCCTGTGCCACCGCCTCGACCGCGAAACGAGCGGCGTCCTCCTCGTCGCTCGCGACGCCGGAGCGGCGCGCCACCTCTCCGGCGCTTTCGCGCGCGGGGCCGTTGTCAAGGAGTACCGCGCGCTCGTGCGCGGTCGCGTGCAGGAGGAGAGCGGGTCGATCGTCCTTCCGATCGCACGGGCCCGCGGGTCGCGGGTATGGGTCCGGCGCGAGGCCGCCGAGGCGGGGGAGGAGGCGTCGACCGGTTGGATCGTCGAGCGCCGCCTCGAGGGGCGAACCTTGTTGCGCGTGTTTCCGGCGACCGGCCGCCGGCACCAGATCCGCGTCCACCTCGCCGCGATCGGCCACCCGATCGAGGGAGACCTCCTGTACGGAAGGCCGGACGCGGAGTACCTGGCGCTCGTCTCGCGCGGTGAAGACGTGCGGCGGCAGGGGCCGGGCCCGACCCGCCAGATGCTTCACTGCGCGCGGCTCGTTTTCCCGACCGCGGGCGGAGCGGAAGAGACGGTCGAAGCGCCCCTTCCCGCCGATTTCGAGCGATGGATCGCCGCGAACGGGTGACGTTGGCCGCTCCGGCGGTCGTCGTGCTGCTTCTCGGCGTCGCGTACGGCGGATCGCTCGCCCATCCCCTCCTCCACGACGACCGGACACTCGTCGGCAGCGAATGGGTCGTCCGGGATGCGCGCCCGCTCGACGTTTTCACGACCGACTACTGGCACGGGACCCGGCACGAGGGATCGAACCTCTACCGGCCGCTCACCGTACTCTCGATCGCCTGGAACGCGAGGTGGGCCGGCGACCGGGTCGGGTACCGAGCGGTGAATCTGATCCTCCACGCCCTGTCGTGCGGAGCGCTGTTCGCCGTCGTCGCGGAGACGGCGCGCGCGCGCGCTGCTGCCGCCGCTGCGGCGATCCTCTTCGCCGCGCACCCTCTCGCGAGCGAGTCGGTCCTCTGGGTCGTCGGGCGTGCGGAAGTCCTCGCGGCGGCTTTCGGCATGGTCTCTCTCCGGCTCCTGCTCGACGCGGAGCGGGCCTCGCATGGCAACTGGCGCCTTCCGGCCTCGTTCATCGCCTTCGCGCTCGCGCTCGCTTCCAAGGAGAGCGCCGCCTGCTGGCTCCTGATCCTCCCCGCCGCCTGGGCGTCGCTCACCGCGAGGCGCGGCGGGTGGCGGCGGGGGCTATCGATCACGGCGGGGTATGGGCTCGTCTTCGCGGTCTTCCTCCTCGCGCGGTGGGCCGCGGTCGGAGGAGGAGGGGAACCCCCGCACTTCGTCGACAACCCGCTCGTCCGGGTCGACGCCGTGACGCGAGTCGCGAACGCGGTCCTGCTCTTCGGTCTGTACCTCGGGAAGATCGTCTGGCCGGCGAGGCTCACCCTCGAGTACGGCTTCGACATGATTCCGGTGCGCCCGCTCCTTCCCTGGGTCGCGCCGGCCGCGCTCGCCGCGATTGGCGCATGGGGAGCCCTCGTCGCCCTGGCCCTGAAGCGCGGCGCCGCCGGGACCGGCCTCTTCCTGATCTGGATCCCCGCGTCGTTCGCCGTGACCGGGAACGTGGCGTTCCCGATCGGGACGATCTTCGCCGAGCGACTCGCCTACCTCGCCTTGGCGGGCGCCTGCGCCCTCGCGGGCGTCGTTCTCGCCGCCCTTCCGCAACGCGCCGTCGCGACCTTCCTCCTCGTCGCCGTCGCCGCCGCGGGGGCCGCGCGAACGAGGGCCCGCGCGGAGGAGACGCGGGACCTTCGCACGCTGGCCGAGGCGACCGCCGCCGCTTCCCCACGGTCGGTCAAGGCGCTCTTCAACGTCGGACGGACGCGCCTTCGGGAGGGGGCCGCGCGCGACGCGGTGGAGCCGCTCGAGCGGGCGGTTGCGCTCTGGCCGGGGTACGCCCGGGGCTGGCTCACGCTTTCGGAGGCATACGCCGCGGTTTCCCGCCCCGAAGACGCTGCGAGGGCCGAGGCCCGGGCGCGGAAAGAAGCGGAGCGTCTCGACGTGCGATAATCGCGCCGCCCCCGATGCACTCCTTCGTTGCGCACCTCCGCCGGCATCCGACGCTTAGTGCGCGGATCGCCCACCACCGCCGACTTTCCGGGAGCGGGGCGCGGTTCGCGAATCCGGCCGCGCCGTTGCCGGCGGAGATCGGAAGAGCGCTCGGCGCCAGAGGGATCGAGCGGCTCTGGTCCCACCAGGCGGCGGCCGTGGACCTCGCGCGTGCAGGGCGGAACGTCGTCGCGGTCACCCCCACCGCTTCCGGGAAGACCCTCGTTTTCGCCCTACCGGTCCTCGAGCGACTCCTCGAAGAGCCCGGCGCACGCGCGCTCTTTCTCTATCCGACGAAGGCGCTCGCCCAAGACCAGGTGCAGGGGCTGCGAGAACTCTCCGCGGCGACGGGGCGGATCCGGCCGCCGCGATTCGACCTCTACGACGGGGACACCCCCGACACGCTCCGGCGGAAGATCCGCAAGGATCCGCCGGAGGTCCTCGTGACGAATCCGGACATGCTCCACCTCTCCATCCTCGCCCATCACGAAGATTGGGACGCCTTCCTGCGCGGCCTCCGTTTCGTGGTCCTCGACGAGCTCCACGTCTATCGCGGAGTCTTCGGCGCCCACGTGCACCACATCCTCCGCCGGCTGAGGCGCCTCGCCGCCGCCCGCGGGGCGCAGCCGCAGTTCGTCGCGTCTTCCGCCACCGTCGGAAACGCCGGGGAGTTCGCGGAGACCCTCGTGGGGGAGCCGTTCGCGGTGGTGGATCGATCGGGCGCCCCCTCGGCGGCGCGCGAGTTCCTGGTCCTGCAACCGGGGCCGGTTTCTCCCTACACCCTCGCGGTCCGGGTGCTCTCGGAGGCGGCCGCGGCGGGAGTGCGGTCGATCGCCTTCACCAAGGCGCGGCGCGTCGCGGAACTCGTGCACCAGTGGCTTGCGCGGGAGCACCCGGAGCTCGGGCGGAAGATCGCTCCCTATCGAGCCGGGTATCTCCCGGAAGAGCGCCGGGAGATCGAAAGACGCCTCTTCCGCGGGGACCTCCTCGCCGTCGTCTCGACGAGCGCTCTCGAGCTCGGGGTCGATGTCGGGGGTCTCGACCTGTGCGTCCTCGTCGGGTACCCGGGCTCGCGGACCTCGACGTGGCAACGGATCGGCCGGGTCGGTCGGAACCGCCGCGACGCCGTCGTCGTCTGGATCGCGCTCCCCGACGCGCTCGACCAGTACCTCGTCGCCCACCCCGACCTCTTCTTCGACGGGGCGTTTGAACGGGCGGTGCTGGATCCGTGGAATCCCGTCGTCGCCTCGGCCCACCTCGTCTGCGCCGCCGCCGAGCGCCCGCTCGACGGCGACGAGCTCGACGCCGCCGGCCCCGAGGCGCGCGCGCTGGTCGATTCTCTCGCGCGGGACGGGCGTCTCGCGAGCGACGCGGCTGGCAGGAGGTGGCACGCCTTCGCGCGGAGGCCGCAACGGGACGTGAATCCGCGGTCCGCCGGGTCACCGTTCTCGATCCACGCGCGCGGCTCCGCACGTCCGCTCGGCACGATCGACGCGATGCGCGTTCACCAAGAGTGTCACGAGGGCGCGATCTACCTCCACGCCGGAGAGACGTACCGCGTGCTCGCCCTAGACGTCGATGCGCGGAAGGTCGAGGTGGAGCCGGCGCGCGTCGACTACTACACCGTCGTCCTCGGCGAGAAGGAAACGGAGATCCTCGAAACCCGCGCCCGCCGTCGGCTCGAAGGAACGCAATCGATCGAGACGGGGTTCGGCCGTCTCCGGGTGACCGTGCGGATTCGCGGCTACCAGAAAAAGCGGATCTTCGACGGAGAGCCGATCTCGACGCATCCCCTCGAGGTCCCGCCGCTCGTCTTCGAGACGACGGGTCTTTGGATCGAGCTGCCGGAGTCCCTGCCCCACGCCTTCGCGGGGGAAGCCCTTCACTTCATGGGAGGAATCCACGCGGTCGAGCACGCGATGATCGGCCTGTTTCCCCTTCTCGCGATCTCCGACCGCGGCGACGTCGGCGGAATCTCGTACACGCGTCACCCGCAGACCGGAGGCCCGGCGATTTTCTTGTACGACGGCATGCCGGGAGGAGCCGGGCTCGCGGAGCGGGCGTTCCGGGACCTCGAAGATCTGCTCGAGCGCACCTCGGAGCACGTGCTCTCCTGCCCGTGCGAGGAGGGGTGCCCGCTGTGCATCCAATCCCCACGATGCGGAAACGGCAACAAGCCGCTCGACAAGGAGGCCGCGGGACGCGTGCTCCGGATCGTCCGAGGAACGGAGGCGATCCCCGAGGCTGCCGCATCGCCCGCGCCTGTGGCCGACCCGGCCGCGGGCCCCGGGCGGGGGCCCGGGCCACCACGTGGGCCGAGACGTCCGACTCCTCTGTGGCGCCTGGGGCGGCGTACTTGAAGGGGTCGGCGCGGTTGGATGTCCCGAGGATCGTGCCGCCCAGGTGG
>CAZVOE010000188.1:0-5693 GCA_964628935.1 uncultured Acidobacteriota bacterium | reverse complement strand
CCCAGGACCGCGTCGGCGAGGGGCCCCCGCTTGTCCCCTCGGAAGACCCGGTCGAGCTCGGCGCGCACCTCGTGGAGCGCCTCCTCGGCAGACCTCCGGTCGGGACTCTCGTCGACGGCGTCGTCGGCGCGACGACAGAAGTCGTAGACCGCCGTGATCCCCTCGTAGCGATCCCGCGGCAGGACGCGGAAGGCGACGAAGAAATGGCTCCGGGCGGGGGCCCGGTTCATCGGGCGAGCGCCCTCGGCCCGAGGAGCGCGCGGAACGCGAGCGCCCCCTGGTCCCATGGGCTGAGCGTCGGCCGACGCCGGAAGACGTCGTAGCCGACCGCTTCGATCCGGTCGAGGATCCGGTTCCCGCCGAGCCAAATCCAACGGACTTCCTTCGCGAGCCTCCCCGAGACGAGGTCGGGGAGCGTCCGCCCCTCTTCGAAGAGGAGTCGCGTCCGCCGGCACATCTCCGCGAGCAAACGCTTCGTGCCCTCGTGAACCACGCCGCCCCGGAGATCGCCCTCGGTGACGCCGCAGCGAGCCATCTCGACGGCGGGAAGGTAGATCCGGTCCTTCGCGAGATCGACCCCGACGTCCTGCCAGAAGTTCGTGAACTGGAGCGCGGTGCAGATCGCGTCCGAGCGCGCATCGCGGGCGGGGTCGGCGTACCCGAAGAGGCGGAGGACGATCCGGCCCACGGGGTTCGCGGAGCGGCGGGAGTAGTCGAGCAGGTCCTCCCACCTCACGTAGCGCCTCGTCGTGCAGTCTTGCCGGAAGGCGGAGAGGAGGTCTCGCAAGAGCGTGTCGGGGATCCGGAACTTCCGGACCGTGTCGCCCACCGCCACGAAGACCGGATGGTCGGCGTCGCCCTCGAGGCACCGGTCGAGCCTCCGTTCCCACTCCGCGAGGGCGGCGAGCCGTCCCTCGGGGGGAGCGGCCTCGTCCGCGAAGTCGTCGGCCGCGCGTGCGAACGCGTACATCGCGCTCACGTGCGGCCGGAGTGCGCGCGGCAGGAGGACCGAGGCGACGGGGAAATTCTCGTAGTGCCCGCGGGCCACCGCCTCGCAGTGGGCGTAGGCGGCCTCGAGATCGCTCCCTTGCGCGCGCGCGGCCACGTGTCAGTGCGCGACCTCTACGGCGCGCACCTCCCGAATGACCGTCACCTTGATCCGACCGGGGTAGTCCATCTCCGACTGGATCTTCTGGGCGATGTCGGATGCGAGGAGTCCGATCCGGGCGTCGTCGACGAGCCCCGACTTGGCGATCACACGGATCTCGCGGCCGGCCTGGAGCGCGTAGGAGTGATCGACCCCCTCCATGTCGTTCGCGATCGATTCGAGCTGCTCGATCCGGCGGATGTACTCGGCGACACTCTTCCGCCGGGCGCCGGGACGGGCCCCCGAGAGGGCGTCCGCAGCGGCGACGAGGATCGTGATCGGAGTGGTCACCTCGCAGTCTTCGTGGTGAGCCGCGATCGCATTCACCACCTGCCAGTCCTCGCCGCAGCGCGCCGCGACCTCCGCGCCGATCTCCGGGTGCGTCCCTTCCCGCTCGTAGTCCACCGCCTTCCCGATGTCGTGGAAGAGGCCGGCGCGGCGCGCGAGCTTCCCGTCGAGGCCGAGTTCCGCCGCCATGATCCCGGTGAGATAGCCGACCTCCTTCGAGTGGGCGAGCACGTTCTGCCCGTAGGAGGTCCGGTAGAGGAGGCGCCCCAGAAGGGCGACCATCTCGGGCTTCACCCGCTCGACCCCCATCTCCTCGAGGGCCTGCTCCCCCGCCCTCCGCATCTCGTCCTCGAGGCGGCGTCCGTGGCGCCGCGCGAGATCCTCGACGCGCTTCGGGTGGACGTTCCCGTCCTTGATCAGGACCTCCATGACGCGCCGGGCGACCTCGCGCTTGACGGGGTTGAAGCCGGAGAGCGTGGCGGTCCCGGCCGCCTCGTCGAGCAAGAGCTGGATCCCGGTCGCCTGCTCGAAGGCCCGGATGTTCTTCCCCTCGTGCCCGATCAGGCGCCCTCTCATCTGGCTTCCGCCGGGGAGCGGGAAGGTGGTCACGCTGCGCTCCGCGCTGACCTCGGAGGCGGAGCGCTCGATCGCGAGCGCGATGATCTTGACCGCCTCCGCTTCGGCGGTCCTTTGGGCTTCCTCCTTGATCTCCCTGATCATCCCCGCCGCTTCGAAACGCGCCTCGGCCCTCAGGTTCGCGAGGAGCTGTCGCATCGCCTCGTCCCGGCTCATCCCGGCGACCCGTTCGAGTTGTGCGTTCTCCTCGGCCGTCAACCGCGCGAGCTCCCGCTTTCCCTCCTCGAGCTCCTGCTCCCGCGCGGCGAGGGCCTGCTCCGACTCTCGGAGGAGGTCGCGCTGATTCGCGATTTCCGCTTCCTGCTCGGCGAGGGCGTCCTGGGCTTTCTTGAGGTCCCGCTCGCGCTTCAGGATCTGCCCGTTTCGGGAACGGAAGTCGCGATCGGCCTTGTTTTTCTGGGCGAGGATCTCTTCTTTGGCCTCGAGGATCGCCCCGCGCTTCGCCTTCTCGGCCTCGCGCAGCGCGGAGCGGTGGATCTCGTCCGCGCGTTTTCTCGCCGTTTCCAGGCTCCGCGCTCCGAGCCGGTTGTTCAGGAACCAGCCGATGCCGGCCCCTGCGACCAGCGCCAGGACTCCTTCGAGGACCAGCACCCAGGTGCCGCCGTTCATCCGTTCCCTCCGGACCCGACCTCCGCCGGGTGACGGTTCGGCGACATCATAGCGCCTGGCTCAGGACTTCCGGGCGCGGAGGGCCGCCGGGAGGACCCGTTTCCGGAGGCGCAGGGACTTGGGGGTCACCTCGACCAGCTCGTCGTCGCGGATGAACTCGAGACACTGCTCGAGGCTCATCGAGCGGGGGGGGATCAGTCGGACCGTCTCCTCCGAGGTGGAAGCCCGCATGTTCGTGAGCTTTTTCTCCTTGGTGATGTTGACGTCGAGGTCGTTCGCGCGGGAGTTTTCGCCGACGATCATCCCCTCGTAGACCTGGTCGCCGGGGGCGACGAGCATCGTCCCACGGTCCTGCAAGTGCTCGATCGCGTAGGCGGTCGCCCGGCCGGGGCGGTCGGCGACGAGCGCCCCGGTCGATCGGTGAGAGATCTCCCCTTGCCAGGGGACGTATCCCTCGAAGAGGTGGTTCATGATGCCGGTTCCTTTCGTGTCGGTCAGGAACTCGGTGCGGAACCCGAGAAGCCCCCGCGAGGGGATCTTGAACTCCATGCGCACCCGGCCGGTCCCGTGGTTCACCATCTTCATGAGCCGCCCCTTGCGCGACCCGACCTTCTGCGTGACCGCCCCGATGAACTGCTCGGGGCAGTCGACGACCAGGAGTTCGACCGGCTCGTGGGTGACCCCGTCGATCTCCTTCGTGAGGATCTCGGGCTTCCCGACCCCCATCTCGTACCCCTCGCGCCGCATCATCTCGAGGAGAATCGCGAGCTGGAGCTCGCCGCGTCCGGAAACCTGGAACGCGTCCGGAGTCTCGGTGTCCTCGACTCGAATCGAGACGTTCGTCAAGATCTCCTTGAACAGGCGCTCCCGGAGCTTGCGGCTCGTGACGAACTGCCCTTCGAGCCCGGCGAGGGGAGAGTCGTTCGCGGAAAGGACGATTCCGATCGTCGGCTCGTCGACGGTGATCCTCGGAAGGGGCTTCGGAGTCTCGGGGTCGGAGAGGGTGTCCCCGATGCTGACCCCCTCGAATCCGCTCACCGCGATGATGTCCCCGGGCCCCGCCTCGGAGATCTCGACGCGCTTCAAGCCGTCGTAGCCGTAGAGGCCCGTGACGCGCGCCTTCCCGATCGTCCCGTCGACCCGACAGTGGGAGACGTCCTCCCCCTTCCGGATCGAGCCGTGGAAGATCCGACCGATCGCGAGCCGTCCGACGTAGTCGTTGTAGTCGAGGTTCGTGACCAGAAACTGGAGGGGGGCTCCCGGCTCGTGGACCGGGGCGGGGACCGTCCTCAGGATCTCCTCGAAGAGGGGGACGAGCGGCTCGTCGGCGGCGTCGGGGGTCCGCCGGATCGTCCCCTTGCGGGCGTTGCAGTAGAGGACCGGGAAATCGAGCTGGTCCTCGGTCGCGTCGAGATCGATGAAGAGGTCGTAGACTTCGTTCAGGACCTCCTTGGGCCTCGCGTCCTGGCGGTCGATCTTGTTGATGACGACGATCGGGGCGAGCCCCGATTCGAGCGCCTTGCGGAGAACGAATCGCGTCTGGGGGAGCGGCCCCTCGCTCGCGTCCACGAGGAGCAGCACCCCGTCGACCATTTTCAGCGTCCGCTCGACCTCGCCGCCGAAATCGGCGTGGCCGGGGGTGTCCACGACGTTGATCCGCGTTCCCCGGTACAGGATCGCGGTGTTCTTCGCCATGATCGTGATCCCCTTCTCCCGCTCGAGGTCGATCGAGTCCATCACCCGTTCGGCGACGTACTCGTTCTCGCGGAAGATGCCGCTCTGCCAGAGCATGGCGTCGACGAGCGTCGTCTTGCCGTGGTCGACGTGCGCGATGATCGCGAGATTCCGGACGTCGCCGCGTTGGGCCTCGGCCATGGAAACCTCCACCGGTTTTCGGGGGCCGTCGAAACGCGGGAGCATAGCACCCGCCCGTCGCCCCTCTCAACGCGACCGCTTGCCCCGGGGTCCGGAGGAGTGGGAGAATGTCGGGCTTTTCGGGAGGAAACGCGATGACGCCGGACCCCTCCGACGACGATCCCCTCGAGGCGATCTACGACCATCTCGAGGGGGGCGAACCCGACCGCGCCCTGGCCTCCGCCCGCATCGCCCTGGCGCGGGAAGGAGAAGATCCGGTCCTGCGTTTCCTCGCGGGGCAGGCCCTCCTCGACCTCGACGAGCCGGGGGAAGCGATCGAGGAACTTTCGCGCGCGGTCGACCTCGACCCCGACGACCCGGAGTTCCGGGCGAAGCTCGCCTACGCCCTCTTCAAGGTCTGTCGGTTCGAGGACGCGTCCCGGGAGGCCGAGCGGGCCGTCGCCTCGGACCCCAAGTGCGCCGACGCCCTCGACGTCCGGGGGCTGACCCTCGAGCGGGAGGGGAGGTTCGACGAGGCCGATGCCCACTTCGCGCGGGCCGCGCGGCTCGACCCCGAGCGCTTCCCCCCGCCCCAACGGCTTCCGGATGCGGAATTCGAATCCGTCCTCGCCGAGGCGATCGACGAACTGCGCGCCCAACCGGAGTTCGGCGCTCACGTCGACGAGGTCGCGGTGACGGTGGAAGAGGTTCCCTCGGAAGAGGTTCTCCTCGACGGGACGCCGCCGCTCGATCCGGAGCTTCTCGGGCTCTTCGTCGGAACGGCGCGCGACGAGATGACCTGGCAGGGGCCGATGCTCGGCTCTCCTCCCCGCGTCCTCATCTTCCGGAGGAATCTCGCCCGATTGTGCGCGACCAAGGAGGAGTTGCGGAAGGAGATCGTGCGCACGCTCCGCCACGAGTTCGCTCACTACCTCGGGTTCGAAGAAGAAGACATGGAGCGGCTGGATCTGGACTAGGCGTCGAGCCCGCCCTCGGAGGATCCCGACTCCCCCTCGATCCACTCCTCGCCGCCCTCGAAAACCTCCTTCTTCCAGATGGGGGCGGAGCGCTTGATCGACTCCATCGCTTCTCGACACGCGTCGAACGCCGCGGCCCGATGGGCCGCAGCGACCGCGACCGCGCCGGCGGTCTCGCCCGG
>CAZVOE010000187.1:0-5694 GCA_964628935.1 uncultured Acidobacteriota bacterium | reverse complement strand
CGCCCGGCTCCGGCGACGCCCCGCGGTCCTCACCCGAGCGCGGCGCGGAGCTGCCGCCACTCCGCCGGCGAGAGGCCGTAGTCCTCGACGTCGGAGTGGATCAGGAAGGGGAGATCGGTGAGACAAGCGATCACGCGGACCCGCTCGGACAACTCACGGGCGAAGGTCAGCCCCGGCTGGGTGCGCCGGTTGAGGAGACCCGCAAATCCGGCGAGGCGCACCGCGGCGACGGTCGCACCGCGGTCGAGGGCGTCGCGCACCGGCGGGTAGGCGCAGCGCCTCAAGATCCCCCCCGCCTCGACCGAGCGCCTAGAGTGCTCCCCCGGGAGCCCCGAGGCGGGCAGGTCGGCGGTCACGCCGCGCCGGTGCAGTTCCTCGCGGATCCTGAGGAGGTTCAGCTGCCGGAAGGCCTCGACGTGGACGAGGAGCGGCAGCCCCTTGTGGTGCGGGACCCCCTTGATCTCGACCCGTCTTCCCCCCGCGACCGAGACGTTGACGTCCTGCCGTGCGGCCCCGGCTCCCCGACGGACCTTCCCCGTCGCCCGCGCGACCGACGCGAGGAGGCGACCCCCCTCCCGGACTTCCCAAGGGGTGAAGAAGTCGGGCTCGGTCACCGCTTCGGTGAGCGGCGTTCCGAGGCGGTCGGTGCGGAAGACGATCCGGTGTCCGATGTCCGTGACCTCGCGGCAAGAGTCCTCCTCGAGGGAGAGCTGGCGGATCCTGAGCTCGCGGTCGACGCCGAGTTCGGGGACGCGGAACGGGATCGTCCCGTCGAGGCCGACCATCGCGGTGCGCTGGAATCCCGTCGGGATCGACCCGTCGAGGTACTGCTTGCGCATGACGTGCAGCTCGGAGACGAGGTTCAGCCGGAAGAGGAGCGCGATCTCGAGGGCGATCGCCACCGCCTCGGGGTCGATCGGGAACGGGGGCGTGTCGTCCATCTCGTAGGTGCAGACGGTCCCGCGCTCGAGGAGATACACGATTTCCTTTTTCGTCTTGAACTCCATGAGGGCGCAGCCATCGTAGACCCCCATTTCAGAGAGGGTCGGCCGCATGTGGCGCAGCACCTCGGCGTCGGCGATCCGCACGCGATGCCCTGCGGGACAGCGGCAGAAGAGCTTCCCTCGCGTCGCGAGCTGCTGGTGGACCTCGAGACCCGAGAGGAAGCCGATCGCGTCGTAGTCGGCGGGGGTCATCTCGCGGAGGTCGCGATCGGGAAAATCGAGGGCCGGCTCCCTTCGAGGGTTGTGGTCGCCTGGAGGGCGCGGTCCGCTGGCGCTCTCGTCGCTCAAAGGAGCCCATGATAGGGGACATTCCGCTTTTTCTTCCAATCCCACAAGGCGGTGCGGAGCGGGGATCCCGTGATAGAAGCTCTGGGACAAAAAGAGGATGTCCCCATCACCCCTCGCGAACGGGAATCGATCACCGCCCTGTGCGTCATGGCCGCGCTCGCCGACGGGACGAAAAGTGAAGTCGCTCTTCGCAAGCAAAAGTGCAGGAGGGCCGCGCCCTCTTCCCGCGCTACGAGGCGCAGGTCGTCGAGCAAGCCCGGAACGTCCACGTGACCGACCTCGTCGCGATGGTGCGGGGAGGGTGAAGGCTCCCCTCCGGGGCGCGTCCGTCGGGGACGTCGTCCGCGACCGAGGCTCCACGGAGGTTGGAATCCGGGGATTCCCCTCTCCCCCCGAGCCAGGGTAACATCCTCCCACCCGCGGCCGTGGGGGCCGCGCGAAAATGGAGGGCATCCCGTGTTGAACCGAATCCGTTCGTCCCCCGCAGCGAAGACTCTCGTCCTCGGGGCGATCGCCTTCGCCGCTGTCTTGGCGGTCGCCACGCTCGTCTCGACGCCGGCCGACGCCGTCTCTGTGCCCGGCGTCACGAGCTACTACAAGGAGTCGACCTACAAGACGCTCGTCGGCCAGGAAACCTACGGCTGCTGCGGCGAGTACAGCTTCTGGGGCCAGAAGACGAAGTACAAGAAGTTCGAGAGATTCTACTGCCTCGACGTGCTCTGTCCCTGGTGACCCGCCGGGGCGCCGCCTCCCCGACCGGGGACGCGGTGCCCCGTTCCTTCAATCTTCGAAAGAGAATCCGGGATGTCCCCATCTGCTACCCTCCGCGCATGTCGTTCTCGAAGTTCCCGCTCCGCGCGGAAGTCCTGAAGGGCGTCCGCGACCTCGGTTTCACCCGTCCCACCCCGATCCAGGAGAAGGCGATCCCCCCCGCCGCGGAGGGGAAGGACGTCTTGGCCTGTGCCTCGACCGGAAGCGGAAAGACCGCCGCCTTCGTGTTGCCGATCCTCGACCGCCTCTTCGAGAAGCCGAGGGGGACGACCCGTGCGCTGATCCTCACCCCGACGCGCGAGCTCGCGGCGCAGATCCTCGACCACATGGAGGAGCTCGCGGTCCACACACCCGTGACCGGCGCGGCGATCTTCGGCGGCGTCGGGATGCGCCACCAGGAGCACGCGCTCCGGAGCGGCGTCGACGTGATCGTCGCGACGCCGGGGCGCCTTCTCGACCACCTCCGCCACCCGTACGCGGATCTCTCGAGGATCGAGATCCTCGTCCTGGACGAGGCCGACCGGATGCTCGACATGGGGTTCCTCCCCGACATCCGGCGCGTCCTCGCCCGCGTCCCCAAAAAGCGCCAGACCCTGTTCTTCAGCGCCACGATGCCGAGGGAAATCGTCACCCTCTCCCGGGAGATGCTCCACCACCCCGAAACGATCGACCTCGAGCGGAAGAGCGTCCCCGCCGTCGGGATCACGCAGGCGGTCTACCCCTGCCCGCGCGAGCGGAAGCCCGCGCTCCTCCTCGAGCTCTTGAAGCGAGGGGTCGTCGACGACGCGATCGTCTTCACCCGCACGAAGCACCGCGCGAATCGCCTCGCCGACTTCCTCGAGAAGAACGGGATCGCCGCCGGGAGGATTCACGGGAACCGCAGCCAGGCCCAGCGGACCGCGGCCCTCGCGGCCTTCAAGGAGGGGAAGCACCGTGTCCTCGTCGCGACCGACATCGTCGCGCGCGGGATCGACGTCGAGGACCTCGGCCACGTCATCAACTTCGACGTTCCGGCCGACCCCGACTCCTACATCCACCGCGTTGGACGCACCGCCCGCGCCGAGGCGACGGGGGACGCCTTCACCTTCGTCTCGCAGGAAGAGGAGGGAGACCTCCGCGCGATCGAGCGCGCGGTCGGGAAGTCGCTCCTCCGCGTCACCCTCCCCGACTTCGACTACACCCCGAAGAAGGAGGAGCGCCTCGAGATCCCGCTCCACGAGAGGCTCGCCGCGATGCGGTCCGCGCGGCGGCCGAAGCACTCGAGGGGAGGAGCGCCGCCCCCGAAGAAGCCCCCCGGCGGGGGAGGGGGAGCGCCGCGGCGGGGAGGCGGGAAGGGGCGCCCGGACGCGCGACTCGACCGGATCCTCGACAAGCACGCGCCGAAGCGCTGAGGGGCGCCGTCAGATCCCAGCCGTCCTCGCGGCGTTCCTCCTGCGCTCCGCACGGGACGCCTTCGCCGGCACGTACCGCTCGAGCGTTCCCCGCCGCGCGCTCCAGGCGTAGACGACGGCCCCGACTGCGGCCATGACGAGCCCGATCCACTGCGAGGTCGAGAGGCCGAGCCACGCCCCGCGCGGGTCGTCGCGCAGAAATTCCCACCCGAACCGCGCGAGCCCGGTCAGGACGAAGAAGAGCGACCCGACCTGCCCGTCGAAGCGGCGCCGAAAGAAGAGCCACGAGAGGAAGGCGCAGATCAGGAAGCCGTCGAGCGACTGGCCGATCTGGGTCGGGTGGAGCGGCACCCCGAGCGGGGTCCCGCTGATCCGAGCGCACGCGGGGTCGGTGAAGGTGATCCCCCAGAAAAGATCGGTCGGCTTCCCGTAGCAGCACCCCGCCATCAGGCATCCGAGCCGGCCGATCCCCATCCCGAGCGCGACCCCGGCGAGGCAAGCGTCCATCAGGGCGAGGACCGGGAGGCGGTGCTTCTTGAAGAGCCAGAGCCCCCAGAGCGCGCCGGCGACGAGCCCGCCGAAGACGACCCGCCCCGCGAAGAAGAACTGCCGCATCGAGATCTCCCCGCCGAAGAAGGCCTCCCACTCGACGAGGACGAAGGCGAGCCGCGAGCCGAGTTCCCCCGCGATCGAGAACTGGAAGGCGACGTCGAAGGTCTTCCAGAACGGGATGCCGAGCCGGGTCCCGAGGCGCGCCGCGAGCGAGATCGCGGCGAGGTAGGCGGTCAGGTAGAAGAGGCCGTAGGTGGGGAGGGTGAGGTCCCCAACGTGCACGAACGGATGCATCCCACCGAACTCCTCTCGGGGGAGGGTGCGGACGACGGCGTACGGGGCGAGCCCCGCAAGATGCTTATACAGCATTCACACTTGCCAGAAACACAATCTTCGTTCTCGGGCTGGCCGGCGGATCGGCAGGAGTACGGAGGTTGACCTGGGCCGGAGGTGTCGCGGAGGATCCGGGCGTTGAAGCGCCTCCCGCTCCTCGTCTTCGCCGTCTCCCTCGCGGCGCGCGCCGCCGCGGGGTTCGTCCTCGTCCCCGCGTGGGAATCGCGGGGAGTCGCCCCCTTCCCCGACCGCTACCCCGTCCTCGCCGCCTCGCTCCTCGACCGGGGAGAGTTGGGGTACGCGCCGGAGGGGGCGACGCCGACCACCGCGCGCGGGCCCGGCTTCGCGCTCTGGGTCGCCCTCGGGATGGCTGCGGGCGGCAGGAGCCAGGGGTGGATCGCGCTCTGGGCGAGCCTCCCCGGAGCCCTCGGGGCGGGACTCGTGACACGCCTGCTCCTTCGAAGCGCCGGCGCGAGGGCGGCGCTCGCCGGAGGGCTCCTCGCGGGGCTCCACCCTCTCGCGGTCTTCACCTCGGCGCGCGGAATGTCGGACGAGTTCGTGGGGGTGCTCCTCCTCGGCGCGGTGGCGCTCGCGCTCCGCGACGGGGAGGCGGAGCGCGACCGTGCGCTCCGGTTCGCGCTGGCGGCCGGTGCCCTCCTGGCGGTCGCGATCCTCGCGCGGGCGACGGCGAGCCTCGCCCTCGTCGCCTTCGTTGCGGCCTGGATCGCGAAGGGGAAGAGCAAGAGGGCGATCGCGCTCCTCGCCGCGGTCGCGCTCCTCCCGCCCCTCGCCTGGTCGCTGCGCTCGAGCCGCCTCGAGGGGAGACCGGTGTTCGTCCACTCCCTCGCGGCGTACAACTGGTGGTGCGGCGAGGTCCTCGAAACCCGGGGGCTCGCGGGCCACCGGGGCGAGACCTCGCGCGCCATGATGGAGACGATCGTCGCGAAGGGGGAGGTCGGCCGCGATCCTGCCCGCTTCTGGTACGGGACCCTCACGCCGCGGGAGACGGCGTCGATGGAGCGCGCCCTCGCCGCGGCCGCGGTCGAGCGGGTCCGCGAGGACCCGCTCGCGTACGCCGCCCGCGTCCTGCGCGGCACCGTCTGGTTCTGGATCCGCGGCGAGACGCGCGAGCGAACCCTCCAGTACGCGGCGCTCGTCCTGCCCGTCCTCGCGCTCGCGGTCGCGGGGGCGGTCCGCGGCCGGATGGGGCTCGCCGCGGCGCTCGTCCTCCTCCACGTCCTCGCCTATGCGGCGGTCTACCCTTCGGCGCGGATGGCGGTGCAGGTGTGGCCGCTCGTCGCGTGGATGGCGGGGCGGGGGCTACGGCGATGTTCACCCGCAGTCGAAAGCGGCGA
>CAZVOE010000186.1:0-5775 GCA_964628935.1 uncultured Acidobacteriota bacterium | reverse complement strand
ACGTAGCCGAGGGACTGGAGGCGCTCGAGCAGGTCGTCGTCGACGGCCTGTTCCGCCCCCTCGATCCCCGAGATCGACGCCCACCCGGCGACCTCCGCGAGCACCGACTCCATCCCCCGGTCCCGCTCCGGCTCCGTGCCCGCGAGGTTGTCGAGCTCCCGCGGGTCGGCCTCGAGGTCGTACCGCTCCGGCCGCGGCGCGGCGATCCACTTGGCGTTCCCTCGCCGAACGGTCACGAGGGGGGCCCACCCGAACTCCTCCTGGCCGAAGAACGATTCCGCGTACACGGCGCGGCCCGGCCCGAGCCCCCGCGTGTCCGCGGGATCGCCCGGCGCCGCGTCGACCGCGAAGAGGTCGCGCCCGTGGGGCCACTCGTTCCCCGAAAGACCCGCGAGCGCAGCGAGGGTGGGCGCCAGATCGACGAGGCTCGCGAGATCGAGGCGGCGCTCCCCGGCCGGGAGCGCCCAAGGGGCCCGGAGGACCAGAGGGATCCGGAGCGCCTCCTCGTAGACGAAAAGCCCGTGTGTCGGCTCGCCGTGATCCCCGAGCGCCTCGCCGTGGTCTCCGGCGACGGCGACGACCGTCCGATCGTCCGCTCCCTCCCGGCGCAGCTCGTCGAGGAGGATTCCGAGGCATCGGTCGGCGTACGCGATTTCGCCGTCGTACTCGCGCCCGCGAAAGTCGCGGGCGAACGGCTCCGGGGGCTCGTACGGATCGTGGGCGTCGTAGAAGTGGACCCACGCGAAGAACGGGTCGCCCGCGGAGAGCCGTCCCCGGAGCCAGGGAACGGCCCGCGTCAGGACTTCCTCGCAGCTGCGTTCCGACCGCACTTCCCCCGGGGACCCCGTGCCGAAGTCGTCGTCGAAGGTGCCGAACCCCTGATCGAGGCCGAACGCTCGCGAGACCGGAAAGGCGGCGACGAACGCTCCGGTTCCGTAGCCGGACGCCCGGAACGCTTCGGCGAGGGTGCGCGCCTGCGCCGACAACCGGAAGCGGCCGTTGTTCCGCACCCCGTGGGCTGGCGGGAGCAGTCCCGTCATGAGGCTCGCGTGCGCCGGGGTCGTGAGCGGGGTGACCGTCCACGCCCGTTCGAAGAGCACCCCCGATGCGGCGAGCGCGTCGAACGCCGGGGTCGCCGCGCCCGCGTACCCGTAGGCGCCGATCCGGTCGGCCCGCGTGGTGTCGAGCGTGACGAGGAGGACGTTCGGACGCTCCGGCGCCCCGCCGCAACCCATCGAGGCGCCGGCGAGGCATGCGAGCGAGGCGGCGAGAAGCGTCCAAGGACGGGTCATTCGCCGCATGGTACACGCCCGAGATCCCCGAAACGGTGGAGCACGATCGAGGCGGCCGCGACTCCCGCGGTCTCCGTGCGGAGGACGCGGGGTCCGAGACCGACCACCCTCCACCCGATGGACGCCCACTCCCGCGCTTCCCCCGCCTCGAACCCCCCCTCCGGGCCGACGGCGAGCGCGACGGGTCCTGGAGGGGCGGCATCGAGGAGGGACGCGAGCGGGCTTCCCGACGGGTCGAGAAGCAGGCCGAGAGCGCCGGCGGGGACGGGAACCGGAGCCCCGACCGGGCCCACGAGAGGGGGCACCATGCGGCGGCCGCTCTGCCGGCACGCTTCCGCAAGGATTTTCTCCCAGCGCGCGAGGCGGGCCGGGGAAGGCTCCGGCCCCTCGCTGCGGGCTCCGCGAAACAGAACGAAACGCGAAACCCCCACTTCCGTCCCTTTTTGAAGGACCCACTCCACGCGCTCGGGGCGACACAATCCCTGCACGATCGTCACGGTGAGGGCCGGATCGACGGAGCCCTCGATCTCGCGCCCGAGCGAGACGACTGCGGCGCCGGGGTCGGCGACCTCGAGGACGGCCTCCCACTCCCGGCCCGCCCCGTCGAAGACCGCGAGACGGGCGCCTGCCGGAAGCCGGAGGACCCGGCAGAGGTGCGCCGACTCTTCGGGGCCGAGCGTGATCCGAGCGCCCGTTCCTCCCGCAACCCGGTGACGGACGCGGCGCCGGCGGTCCATCACGCTCCCTCCCGCCGGGCTTCGACGAGAGCCCAAGGTGCGGCCTCCGACCGCGCGACGATCCGGAACCCCGCCGCCGCGAGCGCCGGTTCGATCTCCCCGAGGTCCTCCGTCAGGAATCCGGACGCGAGAAGCCGACCGTCCGGGCGGAGGCAGGCGGCGAGAGCCTTCGCCTCGCGCAGGAAGTAGGACGCCGCGATGTTCGCGACGATGCCGTCGAACCGCTCGTCCCCCCGCGCCTCCGTCGAGCCGAGGACGACTTCGATCCGTTCTCCGCCCCGATTCCGCGCGACCGTCTCGCGCGCAACCCGCACCGCCTCGGGATCGGTGTCGACCGCGAGGACGGCCGCCGCCCCGCACCGCGAGGCCACGAGGGCGAGGAGCGCCGTCCCCGTGCCCAGGTCGAACCAGCGCGACCCGGGCTCGACCGAGCGCTCGAGCGCCTCGGCGCACATCCGCGTCGTCGGGTGCTCCCCGGTCCCGAACGCCATTCCCGGTACGATTCGGATCCCATCCCGACCGGCGGGGACTTCGAAGTCTTCCCCCGGAAGGACGACGAAGCGCGTCCCGAGGGGGATCGGACGGAGCGCCGCCTGGTAGGCCTGCACCCAGCGGCGATCCTCGAGCGACTCGATCCGGATTCCGCGCTCGGGAGCGCCGTGGGCCGCCAGCACCCACCGCGCCCGTGCGGTCCACCCCTCCCGGTCCGCGGCTTCCTCGAGGTAGACCCTCACCTCGGCGAGGCCGGGCGATGAGGGAGCGATTTCCGCGCCGAGCCCGGAATCCGCGAGCGCGGCGGCGACCTCCTCCTCGAGTCCTTCCGGGGTCTCGACGACGAGGACCGACCAGCGCCGGGTCACCCGAAGATGTCCTTGACGCGATCGAAGAGCCCGCGCTCGGTTTCGCGGCCCTCGAGTTCGGCGAGCCTCTCGAAGAGTTCCCGTTGCTCCGCCGTCAGACGCTTCGGGGTGCGGACACGCACGGTGGCGACGAGATCGCCGCGCCCCCGCCCCCCGAGCGCGGGGACTCCCTTTCCGGCGATCCGCACGGTGTGGCCGCTCTCGACGCCGGGCGGGAGGGACACTTCCTCCGTTCCCCCTTCGAGGAGCGGCACGCGCACCGTCGTACCGAGGGCGGCCTGCGAGAAGGAGATCTCGAGGTCGTAGTGGAGGGTCGTGTCGTCGCGGCGGAAGGTCTCGTGCGGGCGCACGCGCAGGACGACGTAGAGGTCCCCCGGCGGGCCGCCCGTGGGGGACGCCTCTCCCTCCCCCGCGAGGCGCAGTCGCGTCCCGTCGTCCACCCCCTTCGGGATGCGCACGGGGATCGTCCGTTCCCGCCGGACCCGCCCCTCCCCCCTGCACTCTCGGCAGGGCCGCACGATCCTCCGGCCCGCCCCTCCGCAGGCGCCGCACGTCCGTGCGATCGTGAAGAACCCCTGCTGGAACGCGACCTGGCCCCGCCCGCCGCACTGCGAGCAAGTCTTGATCCCGTCGGGACCGTCCGCGCCGCTCCCGCCGCAGGTGGCGCACCGCTCGAGCCGCGGCACCTGGATTCGGGTCTCGAGGCCGAAAACCGCCTCCTCGAAATCGATCTCGAGGTCGTAGCGCAGGTCGTCCCCCGCGCGCGGGCCGGTCCGCCGCCTCCCTCCGCCGAAGATCGATCCGAAGCCGAACAGATCGCCGAGGATGTCGCTGAAGTCGGCGAAGGTCTCGGGATCGAACCCCCGGAACCCCTGCTGTCCCCCCAGCCCCGAACGGCCGAACCGGTCGTACTGCGCGCGCTTCGCGGGATCGGAGAGGACGGCGTAGGCCTCCGCCGCCTCCTTGAACCGCTCTTCCGAAACCTTGTCGCCAGGGTTTCGGTCGGGGTGGAACTCGAGGGCTCGCTTTCGGTAGGCCTTCTTGATCGCCTCGGCGTCGGCGTCGCGGCTGACGCCGAGGATCTCGTAGTAGTCGCGCTCGGACAATCCTCACGCCTCCTCGACGGTGTCCTCCGCGGCCGCGCCGCTTCCGGACCCGAAGGCGGTGGGATCATAGAGGATCACCTCGGAAAGCACCTGCCCGACCTCCGCGAGTCGTTCGAGCGCCTGCGTGCATTCGGACGCGGAGCCGCTGTCGAGCGCCTTTCTCGCCGCGTCGAGGATCTTGCGGACCGAGTCTTGCTGGTCCGGGGGGAGCATCGAACCGAACTCCGCGAACGTCTTCTGGTTGCTCTCGACGAGCCCCTCGAGGCGCGTGCGGACCCGGATGAACTCCGCCCGCCGGCGGTCCTCCTCTTCGTGCAGTTTCGCGTCCTCGATGATCTGCTGGATCTCGGACTCCGAGAGGCCTCCCGACGGCGTGACGAGGATCTTCTGCTCGAGGTTCGTCGAGAGGTCCTTCGCTTGCACGGAGACGATCCCGTTCGAGTCGATGTCGAAGCTCACTTCGATCTGCGGCACCCCCTTCGGTGCGGAGGGGATCCCGACCAGCTCGAAGCGGCCGAGGGACTTGTTGTGGGCGGCGATCTCCCGCTCCCCCTGGAGGACGTGCACCTCGACCTTCGACTGGTTGTCCGAGACCGTCGTGAAGATTCTCGCCTTCCGGGTCGGGATCGTCGCGTTGCGCTCGATGATCTTCGTGAACATCCCCCCCCGGGTCTCGATGCCGAGGGAGAGCGGGGTCACGTCGAGGAGGACCATGTCCTTGACGTCCCCTTTGAGGATCCCGGCCTGGACCGCCGCGCCGATCCCGACCACCTCGTCGGGGTTGATCTGGGCGTTCGGCTCGCGTCCGAAGATCTCGCGAACGGTCGCGACGACCTTCGGGGTGCGCGTTTGGCCTCCGACCAGGAGGACCTCGTCGATGTCGGCGGCCTTGAGACCGGCCATCCGGAGCGCCTCCTCGCACGGCCCCCGGGTCTTCTCGATCAGGTCTTCGACGAGCTCCTCGAACTTCGCCCGGGTGAGGACGGTGTTCAGATGGCGCGCGCCGCTGTCGTCTGCGCTGATGAACGGCAGGCTGATCTCCGCCGACTCGACGCGGCTGAGCTCGCACTTCGCCTTCTCCGCGGCCTCCTTGAGGCGTTGGAGCGCCAGGCGATCGCCCCGGAGGTCGATCCCCGTCTCGGCGTGGAAGCCGCCGACGAGCCAGTCGACGATCCGCTGGTCGAAGTCCTCCCCCCCGAGGAACGTGTCGCCCGAAGTCGACTTGACCTCGAATACGCCGTCGCCGAGCGCGAGGATCGAGATGTCGAAGGTCCCGCCGCCCAGATCGTACACGGCGATCCGGCGCATCCCCCCCGTCTCGTTCAGGCCGTGCGCGAGGGCGGCTGCGGTCGGCTCGTTGACGATGCGCAGGACGGCGAGCCCCGCGATCCGCCCCGCGTCCCGCGTCGCCTGCCGCTGCGAGTCGTCGAAGTACGCCGGAACCGTGATGACCGCCTCGTTGACTTCGGTGCCGAGGTGATCTTCGGCCATTTCCTTGAGACGCGCGAGGAGGAACGCCGACATCTCCTGCGGAGAGTAATCGCGATCGCGGACACGGATCCATGCATCTCCGTTCGCCGCCGGGACGATCGCGTACGGCACGAGCTGCCGCGCCTTGCCGACTTCCGCGGAGTCGAACTTCCGCCCGATCAATCGCTTCACCGCGTAGATCGTGTTCTGCGGATTCGTGAGGGCCTGGCGCTTCGCGATCTGGCCGACGAGCCGCTCGCCGCGCGGCGTGAACGCGACGATCGAGGGGGTGGTCCGCCCCCCCTCGCGC
>CAZVOE010000185.1:4793-5784 GCA_964628935.1 uncultured Acidobacteriota bacterium | reverse complement strand
CCCTCCCCCTGCCCCTCGAACCAGACCTTCTCGAGATCGAGCGCCGCCACCCCGAGAGGGCCCGGCTCGACCCCGTGGACCCCCCGGCGATGAACGACGACGCCCCGGGGAAGGAAAAGCGGCACGACGGGCGCTTCCCGCAAGATCTCCACCTCGAGATCGCGGTACATGCGCGCCCGCTCCACCGGGTTCAGTTCCTCGGTCGCCCTCCGGAGGAGCTCCCCGACCTCCTCGTTGTGGAAGGAGAAGTAGTTCGAAGCCCCCTCCGGCTCGAAGAGGGTGCGGACGAACCCGTCGGGATCGACGAGGTCGGCGATCCACCCGAGAAGGAAAGCGGGCGCGTCGTTGTCGTCGATGCGCCGGCTCACCTCCGCCCAGGAGGCCTGGTGGACCCTCACCTCGATGCCGACCGCTTCGAGATCCCGCCGGATCCGCTCGACCGTCCGCTCGGTCGCCGAGGTCCCCTGGACCGTGTACAGATCGACGGGCGGGAGCCCTCGTCCTCCGGGGTGGCCCGCCTCCGCGAGGAGTCGGCGCGATCGGTCGGGATCGTGCGGCAGCGCCTTCGGCGCGGGCGAGTAGCCCGGCATGCCGGGGGGGAGGATCCCCTCGGCGAGACGCCGTGTCGTCGGAGAGATCGCCGCGATCGCCTCACGATCGATCGCGTGCGCGATCGCTTGCCGGACGCGGATGTCGTCGAGCGGCGGATGCGCGGTCGACAGGCCGAGGAACGAGCCGGCGAGTTCCTGGTATCGATAGACCACCAGATCGCCCCGCTCCTCCAGAAGATCGAGTCCCTCGGGCGTCGGCTCCAGCAGATCGAGCTCGCCCGCGGCCATCATCCGGACCGGGCGCTCCGGATCGGCGAGGTCGGGGAACGCGATCTCGACCCGTTCCACCCGGGACGGGGGGCCCCAGTAGAGGGGATTCGGCTCGAGCACCATGCGCTCGGGGGTCCAACTCTTCAGGCGGAACGGGCCGCTTCCGCCGG
>CAZVOE010000185.1:0-4783 GCA_964628935.1 uncultured Acidobacteriota bacterium | reverse complement strand
CCCTCCAACGTCACCCGCCCGTGCGTCACCCCCGCTGTCGCCACGTTGCCCGCGATGTGAGTCAAATCCTGGTAATGGTGGCCGAGAACCGCCATCGGGTTCTCGCTCTGCGACAGACGGTGCGCGTAGCCCCCCGGCCCGAACGCCGGCTCGCCCCGCGACTCGATCACGTGGCGCGGCACGACCCTGAGGTTGTCGAGAGCGAGCACGCCCAGGAACGAGACGTAGGGACGGGAGAGGTGGATCTCGACCGTGCGGGGGTCGACGGCGCGGACGTCCTCGAGCACGCGCAGATAGCTCGCCACCATCGGGGGCCGCGCGCGGTCCGGATCGAGCGCGCGACGGAACGTGTAGACCACGTCATCGGCCGTCACCGGTTCGCCGTCGGCGAAGCGCGCGTTCGCGCGGAGCGTGAACCGATAGAGCGTGCCGTCCCTGGAGATCGTCCATCTCTCCGCGAGCCCCGGGGCGATGTTGAGGCTCGTGTCGGTCGCGACGAGGCCGTCGAAGATCTGGTTGAGCGGGAGGGATTCGTAGACGGACCCCGAATCGAGCGGGTCGAGGCTCGCGGCGGCCTCCATGTTGAGGCGGAGCACCCGCTCCGGACCCGCGCCTCCTTGCCCCGTCGCCGCCTGCACCCCGGTCTCCGGAGGAAGACCGCAGCCGGTCAGCGCGGCGGCTGCCCATCCGAACACGACGCCCCACGCCAGGGTGCCCGGACCCGAACGACGCTCGAGGCTCCGCACTCTCGCCCCCCGGCGCCCCACGGACGGCGCCTTTCGGGACTGATCCCGCGTCGAAACTTGGGTGCCGCGCGGGGGGGAGTCAAGCGGTCACGAGAAGGCCTTGCGGTTCCGCCAGAACCGGATCGCGACCTCGAGGACCGTGTACGCCGCCGCCCCCACGGCGGCCTGGCGGCCGGTTCCCGGGGCGGCGGAGTCGACGACGGACCGGAGGACCACGATCCCCGCCCCCGTCTGCACCACGACGCGGACGAGATCGGGCCAGGGCCCCCGTCGCCTCCCCATTTGAACGAGCGAGTTGTCGAGCCCGCCGACGGCGAGCTCCGCGGCGAGGAGAACGAGGATCGCCATCGTCGGCGCCCCCTGACGCTCGAGCGCGGGAAGGAAGAGGAGGGGGACGGCGAGCGAGAGGCCGAGGAGGCGGGCGGCTTCGACGGGGGCGCGCCGGAATCGAACCGCGAGCACCCGCCGCATTCCCCAGGCGTACTCGAGACCGGACACGACGGTGAACCCGACGATGACGACGAGGATCGCCGTCATCGAGCCGACCGGCGAGAAGAACACCCGGGAGAGGACGATCCCCGCGATGAGGACCGCGCTCCAGATCGAGTTCCAGCCGGGCCTGCGTCCCCGCAGCATCTCGACGGCGCCCGGCGCGAGACCGCCGAGGAGCGCCACCGCCAGGATGGCGCCGATGACGCCCCGCTCCGGAAAGAGCCACATGAGGAGCATGAATCCCGCGCCCCCCATCTGCACGACGGTCTTGAGCTTCGCGAGCACGCTCGTGCGGAACTGGAACCCCTCCTCGAGAGCGACGCTCCGGAGGGCGGTCACCCCGAGCTCGCGAATGAAGAGGAGCACGACGAGGCTGCTCGGAACCGGGAGAATGTCGACCATGGGGACGTACCCGGCGACGAGGAAGATCTTGTCCGCGATCGGATCGAGGAGCGCCCCGATCGGGGTCGATCCGTGCTTCCGCGCGAGGTACCCGTCGAGGGCGTCGGTCAGCCCGAGCAGGATGTACAGGCCGAGCGCCGTCAGCATCGCGGCGTGACCGCCGACGTACAGCAGCGCCATCGGCGCCGGAAGGAGGAGGAGTCGCACCGCCGTGACCTGGTTCGCGGTGATCCGCACGGCGCTCAAAGCCTCGGCCCGGTGCCGGGCGAGATCGCCGCGAGGCACCGCGCCATCTCGACCCGGAGGGATTCGCGCCATTCCGGGTCCCCCGCCTGGCCGGAGGTGACCGCCCGGTGCGGCAGGAAGCGGGCGGCGACGATCGCCGGCCGGATCGGCCCTCCGATCCGCTCGAACGCGCCTTGGGTTCCCGCGAGGACGAGCGGAACGACCGGCACCCCCGCTTCGGCGGCGACACGGAACGCTCCTCCGCGGAACGGTCCGATCCTTCCGTCCCTCGATCGGGTCCCTTCGGGGAAGAACGAGATCCGGAACCCCTTCCTCGCGAGTTCGACGGCGCGGGCGAGGGCCGCGTCGTTCTTCGCGGACCCATCCCGCTCGACGACGATGTGGCCCCCTCGCCTCAACACCGCGCCGACCACCGGAACGTCGAGAATGCCGGTTCGAGCGACGAACCGGACCGGAGGGGGAACGACCGCGAAGACCACCTCCACGTCGAACCAGGAACGGTGGTTCGAGACGACGACGGCTCCTCCTGTCGGCGGCGGCCCGTCGACGAGAAAGCGGAATCCGCCGAAAGCGGCGTTCCTCCGGGCCCACCGCACAACGACGCGGTCGAACGCCTCCCCCGGATCCCCGAAGGCCGACCGCACGAGCCCGGACCCGAACGCGTGGAGCGTGTTCAGGACGAACAGCGGCCATGCCCAGACGTTGTAGGCTGCGAGGAGGGCGACACGACGGGCGCGGCGATCGTTCCGGGAGGACGGGGCTTCGCGCGCCGTCGCCGTGTCCCGGAACCCGTCCATCCCTCGCCCCCCGCGCTCGCGTGCGCCCCCATGATCGCGTTCGCGCGCGCGCCGTCAAGCCTTTCGTTTCGCCTGTGTTATAGTCCGCTTCGAGCGGTTTTCGCCCGTCGCCGCGCGACCGGATCCCCTCGGATGCGGCGCGCGGTTCCGCTCGATCCGACCGTGCTCGTCCGCCGCACCGCCCGCGGCCGTTCGAGCGCGCGCCCCGCCGGAGCGGCCCCGACCGGGCCCCGGCGAGAGACCTCATGGTGGGGTCGCGACGCGCAGGAGGATCCGCAGATCGGGCCACGGAGAACCCGAACAACCGATGTCCAAAGTGATGCTCGTCAACGTGACCCACGTGGAAGAGTCCCGCGTGGCGACCCTCGAAAACGGCCTCCTGCAGCAGTACGAGATCGAGACGGCCAGCCGCGCCCATCTGAAGGGCAACATCCACAACGCCGTCGTGGAGAACATCCACCCCGCCCTCGACGCCGCGTTCCTCCGGATCTCTCCGGAGCTGAAGGGATTCCTCCCCCTCGACGAGGTCAATTTCCGCCTCCTCCCGTCGCGTACCGACAGCCGGAAACACGGCCGCATCGGGCAGCACCTTCACCCCGGCCAGAAGCTGATGGTGCAGGTGGTCCGCGAGCCGTTCGCCGGGAAGCCGCCGACGGTGACCACCTACTTCTCGCTCCCGGGGCGCTATCTCGTCCTCATGCCCGGCGTCGACTCGTCGGGGGTTTCCCGGAAAATCGAAGACTCCGACCAGCGGGAGAAGCTCAAGAAGATGGTCGAGGAGCTCTCCCCGCCCGAGGGGTTCGGGGTCATCGTTCGAACCGCCGGCGTCGGCCAGAGCAAAGCCGAGCTCCAGCGGGACCTCCGGTACCTTCTCCGCCTTTGGGAGTCGATCCAGCGCGCGTCTCGAGCCACCGACTTTCCCGGTCTCGTGTACCGGGAGCGCGACCTCGTGATCCGGACGATCCGGGACCATTTCACGCTCGACCTGGACGAGGTCTGGATCGACAACCCGGAGACCTACGAACGCGCGCTCGAGTTCGTGCGCGACGTGATGCCGAGCAAGGCGAAGACCATCAAGCTCTACACGGGCGATCGCCCGCTCTTCTCGAAGTTCAACCTGGAAGAGCAGATCGAGAGCATCTACAAGCGGCGCGTCCCGCTCCCTTCGGGGGGCGAGATCGTCATCGACGGGACCGAGGCCCTGACCGCGATCGACGTCAACAGCAAGGGGGCGCCGCGACAGGGAGACGCGGAGGAAAACGCCCTCGCGACGAACCTCGAAGCCGCCGCGGAAATCGCCCGGCAGCTTCGCCTGCGGGACCTGGGGGGCCTGATCGTGGTCGACTTCATCGACATGGCGGCGTCGCGCAACCAGAAAAAGGTCGAAAAGGCGATGCGGGACGCGATGAAGAACGACCGCGCGAAGTACGACGTCACGCGCATCTCGAAGCTCGGCCTCATGGAGATGTCGCGCCAGCGGGTGCGCGCCGAAAAGATGCAGGCCACCTACGCCGCGTGCCCCATGTGCGAGGGGTACGGCCTCGTCAAGAACGTCGAGAGCGCCGGTCTCGCCGCGCTCCGGAAGCTGCAGGCCCGTTGCCTGCGGGCCGACTTCGGAAAAATCCGGATGGGGGTCCCCCCCGAGATCGCGCAGTGGATCCTCAACTTCAAGAGGGAGGAGATCGTCGCGCTCGAGCGCCGGGCCGGGATCAAGATCCTCGTCGAGCCGAGGGGGTCGCTCCTCCGGCACGAGAGCGAGTTCGAGTTCTATCCGAGGGAAAAGGTCGAGGTCCCTCCGGCCCTCGTGCTCCCGGACCGGCAGGCGCCCCCCGCGCCCCCGGACATGAAGGAACTCGAAGAAGCGCCGGCGGCCGCGGAGAGTCCGTCCGCGGAGACCCGCGCGGAGTCCGTTCCCGCCGACTCGGCGGAGGAGACGGCCTCCGGGCGCAAGCGTCGCCGCCGACGGCGCCGGCGCGGCCGCGGTGCGGGGACGGAGGAGGCGGGGCAGGCCGAGGCCCCCCTCGCAGCATCCCTGCCCGCGGAGGAGACCGAGGCCGTCCCCCTCGAGGACGAGGTCGCACACGCCGCACCCGAAGGCGC
>CAZVOE010000184.1:0-5814 GCA_964628935.1 uncultured Acidobacteriota bacterium | reverse complement strand
CGCCCCCCCCACGAGCATCGCGAGCGCGACCCGGGGGAGCCGCACGTCCCAGAAAATCGCGCGTGCCGTGGGGTCGCCCCCGCCGGAGAGCAGATCGAGGATCTCCCTCCAACCGAGCGCACTCGGCCCGAGGCCGGTCCCGACGATCGCGATCGCGATCGCACCGGCGAAGACCGCGAGGATCGCCGCGGGACGGAAGCCGAGCCGCGGCGCGCGGTTCACCGGCGCGCGTCCGTGCCGTGGAGGATCTCGGCGATTTCCTCGACGGCGTCGGCGACGCGCGGTCCGGGGCGCAGCGCCGACGAGCCCGAGAGCGTCCGCACGCGCCCGCTCCGGACCGCCGGAAGTTCGGGCCACCGCTTCCAGAATTCCGCTCCCGCGTCCCGTCGTTCCTCGTCGGGTACGTCCATGCGGGACTGAAGGATGACGTCGGGGCCGAGGGCGATCACGGACTCGATTCCCAGGCGCGGGTAGCGGGCTTCGGCCACCACGTTTTCCCCCCCCGCCGCCTCGACGATCTCCGCCGGCAGGGTTCCCCGTCCCGCAGCGACGATCGGCTCGACCTGGAGGCAGAAGAGGGTCCGCACGCGTGGAAAGGCCGCGACGCGACCGGCGACCGCGTCGATTCGTTCGCGCATCCTGCGGACGAGCGTTTCTCCCCGCGCCTCGGCCCCGGTCGCGCGCGCGACGGCGCGGATCGTCGCGAGGGTCTCCTCGAGCGTCTCGGAGTCGAAGACCGCGACGGGGAGCCCCGCGCGCTCCATCGCCCGCACGGCCTCACGGTTCCCGGGGCCGGGGCTCGCGACCACGAGGTCGGGCCGGAGCGCAAGCACCGACTCGACCGAAGGATTCGCGTACCCCCCCACCCGGGGCCGGCCGAGGGCGTCCGGCGGGAAGTCGCAGTGGTCGGTGATCCCGACGACGCGGTCGCCCGCCCCGATGGCAAAGAGGATCTCGGTCAGGGCCGGGGACAGGGAGACGATCCGCTCGGGACGGCCGGCCGTCGGACCCGCCTCCGCCCCACCGCGGTCACACGAAAGTCCCCACGCCAGGGCGAGGAGGATCGAGAGCCGGACGATGGGCCGTCGGAGGAGCACCGCCGACGGATGCTAGCGCGGTCAGAGGCTCCGCGCGAAGACCGCGTACGCCATCAGGATCACGCTGCCGACGAGCGCGGCCCAGACCCAGGCCGGCAGACCGCTCACCTTCGCGGCCGGCTGGACGGCGGGGACGACGATCGGCGCCGGGGCGGTGGAGACCTTCGTGCGCCGCGCGCGGTGTTTCGCGAAGTCGACCACCTCACCGGGACTGGAAGACTCGGGGTCGCGGGCCGTCTCCTCGAGGACCGCGAGGGCCGGCGCCGCTGCGGTCGCCACTCTCCCCGCCGCCCGCGGCGTGGACTCCCCGGCGGGAAGGTCCCCGCCCAGGGCGAAGAGGTCGTCCAGTCTCCGGGAGATCTCCTCCTCGGCCGGATGTTCGGGGTCGCCGGGGACACGGGCGACGGTCCTCGCCTTCACGGGTGCGACCGATCGCTCCGACGACGGGCGGTCGGGGTCCAGGATCTCGAGGATCCCTTCCGCTTCCTTCTCGTCGATCGAGATGGTCGGGGGGGAGATCGTTTCGCCCGGGGGGATCCCGAGCCGCGTCCGGACCGTCTCGATCAGGAACTCTTCCGTATAGGGCTTTTCGAGGTACTCGTCCGCGCCGTAGATGTGCATCGCCTGGGAACGGTACTTTCGTCCCTTGTAGACAGCGGTCTGTACGAAGACCGGGGTGCGCTTGCCGTGGGCCGTCCGCTTGATCTCCTGGCAGACCTCGAAGCCGTGCTTTTTGGGGAGCATCGCCTCGAGAATCACGAGGTCCGGCTCCTTTTCGACGAAGGCCGCGAGGCCGGTCACTCCGTCGGTCGCAACGTGAACCACGAACCCGGCATCGGTGAGGGGACGACGGGTGCGCTCAATGCTGCGAGGCTCGTAGTCGATCAGCAGTATCGTATAGTGCCGCATGCCTCGTTCCGTGCGAAGGTCGGCCAAGTTCACGCCTGCGCGTTCCAGTCCTGACGCCCGCGCCGTCGCTAGAACATAGGAAGATGACCCTCCCCTTTCAAGCGGACCCGGCCGTCTGGGACCGAGCGGTCGCGGAAGCCGCCCGCACCCTCGCCGGCCGCTGCCCCGAAGTCACCGTCTTCCAAGAGGATCGGCTCGATTGGAGGCTATCGGTGGATGGGGGGAGGATCGTCGATCGGGTGCGATCTCGGTCTGTGGGGGTTGCGTTCGATCGCGGGGGAGAGGCGGATGGGCTTTGGGTCTCCGCCCCGGCTCCGGACGACCTCGTCCGCCTCGCGAAGGGGGAGGGTGAGCGGGAAAGGAAGACGCCGTTCGACCCGGGTGAATGGCCCGACCCGTTCGCCGACCTCGAACGAACGATCCTCCTTCTTGCCCCGGCGGGAGAGGTCGAGGTGCGGGCGGCGGGGTTCCACCAGACCGTTCGGATCGGTCGTGCGGACGGGTTCGCGCATCGGGAGGTGCGACGAGGGGCCTGGATCCGAGTCGAGGCGTTTGACCACGGTGGGACGGGGGTGGCCGAGGCTGTCGTCCGGGAAGATCCGGTCAGCACCCTTCGCCGGTTGACCCGGGAGGCGATCGAACGCGGCCGCAACCGCGCCGACGCGCGGCAGGCGGATGCGACGGTCGGGGTCGCCGTCTTCGCGCCGGGGGTGGGTGGGCTCCTGATCCACGAAATGATCGGCCACGCGCTCGAGGGGGACGCCGTCGCGAGGGGGCGCTCCTGGCTCGCCGCGCGTGGCGCCGTCGCCGGCCCCATGGAGATGACGGTGGTCGACGACCCACGCCGGGGAAGGGGAGCGTGGAGGCGCGACGACGAAGGGGTCGAGGCCCGCGCCACGACCCTGGTCCGCGGCGGGAGGGTCGAAGGGGTCTTGCTCGACCGACGCTTCTCGCGCGTTCTCGCCGCCGCGCCGACCGGCCACGGACGTCGCGCGAGCCACCGGGAGCCGGTTCGCCCGAGAATGGGGGCGACCTTTCTCGCTGGCGGAGGCTCGACGGGCAGCGACGTCGTCGCTTCGACGCGGAAAGGGATCTACGTGCGCCGGATGTCGAGCGGCCGATCCGATCCGTCGAGCGGCAAGGCGACCTTTCGCGTGACCGATGCCGACGCGATCGACCACGGCCGGATCTCCCACCCCGTACGGCCCTTTCTCCTGACGGTGACCGCTCGAGAAACCGGACTCGCGATCGATGCCATCGCATCGGACGTCGCGTTCGACACCTGCATCGGTTCGTGTCTCCGAGCCGGTCAACCTCTGTCCACATCGGTCGGCGCGCCGACATTTCGACTAGGGTCGATACGGGTCGTGCCCGCGGAGGACGGCGGGCTTTGACGCGAGAGGCTTGGGAACGAGCCCGCACGGCGGTGGAGGCCTCGACCGAGGTCGAGCTGTATGCGCGAGCCTCGAAGCGGATCCGGGTTTCGATCGACACCGGAGGACGGCTCCACGTCGAGCGAGGAACCGACGAGGGAATCGCGGTCCGGACGTTTGACGCGCGGCGTCGGACGCTCGGTTTCGCGGCGGCGTCCGGACTCGACCCTCGAGACGTGAGTCGCGCGGCGCGCCGGGCGGCGGCCGACGCCGTTCCGCTCGACCGGGAGCGGCCATGGTCGGAATGGGCCGGCGAGCGCCACGACGGCGCGGGTTCTACTCCGGATCTTCCATCCCGCGACGACCTGGCGACTTGGCTGACCGGCGCGCTCCGGCGGTCGGGATGCGTTCCCGCCGAGGATCCATGGGTCGAGGCCTCCGCCACCATCGAGACCTCATGGACACGAGAGGGGGTGTGGACGCGCTCCCGGCTCCGAATCTGGGGGATCGTGGTCGGTCCGTGCGTCGCCTCTCCCCACGCGGAGCCGATTCCCCGGGTCGTCGCGGCCCGCAGCCTGGCCTCGCTTCCCGCCGATCCTTGGCCGCTTCACGGCGAAACACGGAAATCGGGCCCCATTCGATCCCAATCGGTCGTCTTCGACGGCGACGCGCTCGCAGCCCTCGTTCCGGCCCTGGTCCGTACCCTGGCCGACAAGGGTTCGGTCGGGGTGGCGCGCGTCGGACCGGGGTGGGTCGTGAGGGACGATCCGACGAGCGGGGAGGCTTCGGTGGGAGGGCTGTGGGACGACGCCGGGTTTCCCGCCCGGGTCGTTGCCCTCGCCGACGGTCGGACAACCGTCGGGGCGATCGCGGGGCCGGGCTCGTTCCGCCGAGGATCGTTCCGGGATCCGCCGGAGCCCACGCCGACCCTCCTTCGCGTCGAGCCACCGACCATCGATTCGTGTACGGGAGAGGCTCGTGTCGTCGCGGTTCGGATCCACGCATTCGACACGAGGTGGCTTCTGGAGGTCGACGGCGTCGATCCGGAGGGGGCCGCGTTCCACGGCCGCTTCATCCGAACCGAACCGTTCGCGCTCGCCGCCCGGTGTGTCGGAGGGACGGGATCGGCGATCACCCGCGCGGGCAACGTACTCAGTCCGGCGCTTCGGTTCGAGGGACTCCGGGTGGAGGTGTGAACAAGTTCTCTCGCTCGAAGATTTCGGCGAGCGCCGCGGTGCGGGGAAGGGCCGGGAGAAGACGTTCGAGCCGCGTCAAGGTGCGGGGGATCGCCTCGGCGTATCGAGTTCGCCCGAGTTCGCCGAGCTGATACCCGAACGTCCCGAGCGCCTTGATCATCCGCTGGGCAGCCACCGTCTCGAACCGTTCGCGGAACGCTTCCGGCTCGACGGGGGCGGGGAGGAGCCGCCGATACTCCTCGAGGAGGAGCCGGACCATCTCCTCGTCGAGGTCGACGTAGGCATCGCGCAGGAGCGAGGCGATGTCATAGGTGTCGGGCCCCCAGCGGGCATCCTGGATGTCGACCATCGCCAGGGAGTCGTCGCGGAGAACCATCAGATTCCGGGCGTGATAGTCGCGGTGGCAAAACACCCGGGGCGACGCCGCGGCGGCGACCGCCAGACCCGCGAGAGCCGCCTCCAACGAGGGGGGGACCGTCTCCTTTCCCCACAGGCCGCGGACGTAATGGGCGACGAAGAAGCCCATTTCGAATCGGAACCGGCCCTCATCGAGGGCGGGGCCCGCCGCCCGCGAGGAACGTCGAAGGGCGAGCGTCCCCCGATGGGCGACCGCGGCGGCGAGCGCGACCGCGCGCCGGTAGAGCCGCTCGGCGCCGTCGAGATCGCGGTTGGCGCGGATCGCGGCGAGCTCCACCTCGAACGTTCGGTCGCCGAGGTCCTCGAGGACGAGACATCCCGCGGACGGGAGGGCGTCGAAAACGGCGGCGACGCGGAGTCCTGCGTCTCGGAAAATGGCGTTCAAGACGAGGTCGTCGGTCTCTCGTTCGAACGGCGCGCCGTAGTCCATGACGACCGCCGTTGTTCCGCCGGGGAGGAAAAGTCTGTAGAAACGTCGAGTCGAGGCGTCTTCGGCGAGCGGACGGATCCGCGCTCCCTGGTAGCGGGTTCCGAGCCGAGCAAGGACCTCCTCCGAGGGGTCGGACCTCAATCGAGCCTCCGGGCGACGAGCCCCGCGAAACGCTCGCAGTCGGGGGGCGGCGGAGAGTCCGGCTCGCCATCGGGACACACGAGGAGCGATTCGAGGTCGAGGCCCGCCGGCACCTCGGTCCCCGGTCCGACGACGACCCGGCGAAGCCGGCACCCCGGCCCGATCCAAGCGCCGTCGAGGACGATCGAGTCTTCGATCTCGACGCCCTCTCCGATCAGCGATGCCATCCCGAGCACGACGCTCCCCCGTAC
>CAZVOE010000183.1:0-5886 GCA_964628935.1 uncultured Acidobacteriota bacterium | reverse complement strand
GGATGGGTACGGTATTCCTCGCGGAGGACACGCGACTCCACCGGAAGGTCGCGCTCAAGTTCCTCTTCGAGCCCGACACGGCCGATCCGCAGGCGCGAGCGCGGTTGCAGCGGGAGGCCGAGGCGGCGAGCGCGCTCGATCACCCCAACGTCGCGACGATCTACGAGGTCGGGGAGGTCGACGGCCGGCTCTTCATCGCCATGGCGTATTACGCGGGCGAGACGTTGCGGGACAGACTCGCGCGCGGCCCCCTTCCGGTCGAGGAGGCTGCCGCGATCGCGGAGCAGGTGGCCACGGGGATCGCGGCGGCGCACGCGGCCGGGATCGTCCACCGCGACCTGAAGCCAGCGAACATCTTCCTCACGTCGACTAGCCAGGTGAAGATCCTCGACTTCGGACTGGCGAAGCAGGTGGCGCCGGAGGCCGAGACCCGGACGGCGCTCACCGGTCGGGGCGCAATCGTGGGCACGCTCGCGTACATGTCGCCCGAGCAAGCCCGCGCGGAGCGGATCGGGCCGGCGACCGACGTCTGGTCGCTCGGCGTGGTGCTTTTCGAGATGCTGATCGGACGCCCGCCGTTCGCGGGGGCGTCCGCGACGGCGTTGCTCGCGGCGCTGCTCACCGAGTCCGTTCCTTCGATCCGATCCCTCCGCCCCGAGGTCCCGGCCGCGCTGGCCGGCGCCGTCGAGCGGGCGCTCGAGAAAGACCCGCGCCGGCGCACGGTTACGGCCTCCGAGATCGCCGCAACGATCGGCGAGTACCGAGCGGGGACGGCCGGCGCGGCCCGCGCGGTTCGCGCGTGGTATCGCAATCCGAGAGTCGCGATCCCCGTCTCGGCCGCGTTGCTCGTCGCCTTGGCCGTCCTCGGAGGTCTGGCCCGCAACGAGGCGAATCGTCGCTGGGCTCAGGCGGAGGCGATCCCCGAGATCGAGCGGCTCGCGCGCGAGCAGCGCTTCGCGGCCGCGTTCGATCTGGCACGGAGGGTGGAGATCGTCGTGCCGAAGGACCCGGCGCTGCTCGTGGCGTGGTCGAGGATCGCCCGGCCGTTCACCCTCACGACGGAGCCCGAGGGCGCGACGATCTCCTTCGCCGATTACGGGGAGCGGCCGGCATGGAAGCGCCTGGCCGAGTCTCCCGTGCACGCCCGGCCCTTCCCCCGCGGTCCGATCCGGGTGCGTCTCGAGAAGCCGGGATTCGAGCCCGTCGAGGACGTCGTCGGGGCCGCGCCCTGGATGACCAGCGCCGCGTACACGCTTGTCCCCGCCGGAGGCGCGCCCGCCGGCATGGTGCGCGCCTGCGCGACCGAGAAGCCGGCCTCCACCTTCGTTTTCGGCCTGGAGCTACCTGCCGTGAGCCTGAACGCGTTCTGGGTCGACCGCGCCGAGGTGAGCAACAAGGAGTTCAAGGCCTTCGTGGACGCCGGGGGGTACCGGCGAAGGGAACTTTGGCGGGACACGTTCGTCGCCGACGGACGCACGCTCTCGTGGGACCAGGCGATGCGCGCCTTCGTCGACGCTACCGGCAGGCCGGGACCGGCCGTGTGGGAACTGGGGAATTACCCGGAGGGCCAGGACGATCTCCCCGTTCGCGGCGTGAGCTGGTACGAGGCCCGCGCGTATGCCGCCTGGGCGGGCAAGAGCCTTCCCACGATCTACCACTGGAGCTGGGTCGCGAGCCTGCCGCTCACCGGGTACGTCATTCCCCTCGCGAACTTCCAGTCGAAGGGCCCGCATCCGGTGACGGCGGGAGAAGCGGTCCATCGCTTCGGAACGTTGAACATGGCGGGAAACGTCAAGGAGTGGACGATCAACGACGACGGAGCGGGGATGCGCTACATCCTGGGCGGGGCCTGGGATGAACCTCCGTACATGTTCGCCGACGCCGACGCGAGGTCTCCGTTCGACCGCGCCGCGAACTTCGGCTTTCGGTGCGTGCGTTACGACGACGGGGATTCCAGCGTCTCCGCCGCCGCCTCGCCGGCCCGCCGGCCCCTGCGGGACTACGCACACGCGTCGCCCGTGAGCGACGACGTCTTCGAGGCCTACAAGCGCCTGTTCTCGTACTACAACACCTATCTCGCCGCCACCGTCGACGCCGTCGACGACGGCGATCCGCGCTGGCGTCGCGAGAGAGTGAGTTTCGCGGCGGCGTACGGTGACGAACGCGTGATCGCCTACGTGTACCTGCCGCGCGGGGGCAGGCCCCCGTATCCGGCCGTGTTCATCATGCCCGGCGCGGGAGCCTGGGACGAGCGCTCCAGCGAGGCCGCGGCCTCGAATCCGTTTTTCGGGTTTCTCGTCAGAAGCGGCCTCGCAGTCGTCTTCCCGCTCTACAAGGGCACCTTCGAGCGCGGGTCCGACGCGTTCAAGCAGGATGTCTCGAAGGCCAGCAGCCTGTGGCGGGACTACACCATCGCGTTCTCGAAGGACCTCTCCCGCTCGATCGACTATGCCGAGACGCGGCCCGAGCTCGACAGGGAGCGCTTCGCGTTCTTCGGAGTGAGCCGGGGCGGTGCTCTGGCCCCGGTCCTGCTGGCCAACGAAGCACGGATCAGGACCGCCGTCCTGTGGATTCCCGGCCTCTATCCCGAGCCGGTGCGGCCGGAGGTGGACGTGATCAACTTCTTGCCGCGCATGAAGATCCCGACGCTCGTGTTGAGCGGGAAGTACGACTACAACTTCCCCGACGAGACGTCTTCGCGGCCGTTCTTCGACCTGCTGGGCACGAGCCCCGGGCGCAAGCGACGCGTGCTCTTCGACACCGGTCACAACCTGCCGCAAAACGAGGCCGTGAAGGAGACGCTGGACTGGCTGGATCGGGAACTGGCGGGCCGTTGACGCTGGCGTGCCCCACGAAAACCGATCCATCCAGAGCTGGGCAGAATCGCGAGCCAACCCGCGTTCATCCCAACAAGCGCGATCTCTGGTTGACAGCGGACCGCGGAAGCCCCCGGGATCGAGAACAGGTCGCTTCCCGACGGGAGCGGGCCGGAATCGGTCGGGAAATCCGTGTCCGCGGGCCCTCATATCATCATCCGAAAGCGCCCGGGCCAGTCGGGGACGTACACCTAGCCGCGACATCCGCGGGAGGACGCCATGGACTTCCGTCGTCCGATCGTCGCCCTCGTCGTGGCCCTGAGCCTCGGAACCCTACGCGCGGCGGCGCCCCCCGACCTCGTGAACTACCAAGGCGTGCTGCGCGGCGCCGACGGGGCACCCCCGTGGGGTGTTGCGCCGCCCTTTCGGCATGCGCTTCGGATTCGAACATGCCGATTTCGGCGTGGACCGCCGCAATACGTGTCGAATTCGTTCGCGAAAGCCTCCCGCGCGATAAGATCCGCCGACCCCGCCGCGTCGTCGGCGGGCCGGGGGAACGATGTCCGACGAAACCCGCGAACACCTCACGCGGACGAGCCACGGCGGCGAGGCGGGGGCCTCGACCCCCGCCGGGGGGCCGCTCCCGGAAACGGTCGGCGAGTACGCGATCCTCGGCCGCCTCGGCGAGGGCGGGATGGGGACGGTCTACGAGGCCGAGCAGCAGAACCCGAGGCGGCGTGTCGCCGTCAAGGTCGTGCACGGCGGGGCGTACGTCGACGACCTGCGACTCCGCATGTTCCAGCGCGAGGCCGAGACCCTCGCGCGCCTCAAGCACCCCAACATCGCCGCGATCTACGAGGCGGGGAGGACCGCGCAGGGGCAGCACTTCTTCGCGATGGAACTGGTCCAGGGGGAGCCGCTCGACCGGTGGCTCGCGGGCCGCCCCGCGCCGACGGCGAGGGACGAGATCGAGTTCCGCCTGCGCCTGTTCCGGAAGATCTGCGACGCCGTCCACTACGCGCACCAGCGCGGCGTGATCCACCGCGACCTCAAGCCCTCGAACATAGTCGTCGTCCCCGGGGCCGATCCCGACGCCGAGCCCGAGATCAAGGTCCTCGACTTCGGCCTCGCGCGGATCACCGACGCCGACGTCCGGCAGACGATGGCGACGGAGATCGGGGTCATCAAGGGAACCCTTCCCTACATGTCGCCCGAGCAGGCGAAGGGGAACCCGGAGGAGATCGACGTCCGGACGGACGTCTACGCGCTCGGCGTGATCCTCTACCAGATGCTCTCGGGAATCCTCCCGTACGACACCCGCACGACCTCGATCGTCGAGTCGCTCCGGGTGATCTGCGAGGAGCGGCCGAGGCCCTTGCGCGAGGTGCGCCCCGGCGGGAGGCGCGTCGACCCCGATCTCGACACGATCGTGGCCAAGGCACTCGAGAAGGAGGCGGACTGCCGCTACGCGAGCGCCGCCGGCCTTTCCGGAGACGTCGGCCGGTACCTCGAGTCGCAGCCGATCCTCGCGCGCCCGCCGAGCACCGCCTACCAGCTGAAGAAGGCGATCGCACGGAACAAGGTCCCGTCGCTCCTCGCCTCGTTCGTGCTCGTCCTGATTCTCGGCTCGGCCGTCGCCCTCGGCGTCCTGCTCCGCCGGGCGCAGGCGGCGGAGGCCGAAGCGAAGGAGAACTTCTCCGTCGCGCGGGACGCGGTCGACCGCTACCTCGACCGCGTCGCGGAAAGCCCCGACCTGAAGGCGCGCGGCCTCGAGCCGCTCCGCCGGAACCTCCTGAGCACCGCGGCGGAGTTCTACCGGAAGCTCGCCGAGCGCGGGGGGGAGACTGCGGAGCTTCGCGCCGACCTTGGCCGCGCCCAGGGGAGCCTCGCGCGGATCTACGGCGCGATCGGGGAGAGCGAGGCGGCGGAAGAGGCGTTCCGCTCCGCGATCGACGTCCTTCGTGGGATCGGCGGCTCGGAACGCTGGAGGGACGACCTCGCCTCGGCGCTCGCGGACTACGGGATGTTCCTGACCGACCGTGGGCGCTTCGAGGAGGGGCGGAAGATTTTCGAGGAGGGGCTCGCAGCGACGGCCGATCCCTTCCGCCGCGCGGTCCTCTACGACCGGCTCGGGATTCTCCTGTCGCGGGCGGGCACGGGGCCCGAGGCGGAGGAGGCCTACCGGCGCGGGATCGAACTGCGGGAGGCCGCCGCGAAGAAGGACCCGTCCTTCGATCTCCGCTACCCGCTCGTCGAGAGCTACAACAACCTCGGGATGCTCTACGCGATGACGGGGAAAGCGGCGGAGGCGGAGCGGCTCTTCCGGAAGGGGAAGGAGCTGATCGTGGAACTCCGCCCCGAGCGCCCCGACGACCCGGTGGTTCGGAGTGCGGCCGCGGCGAGCCACGGGAACCTCGCGGGGGCGCTCGTCCTCCTCGGACGCTTCGAGGAGGCGGCGGCCGAGTACGCTTCGGAACTCGGCACCCGCGAGGCCCTCGCGCGCGAGCACCCGCGGGTTCTCGACTACCAGCTGCAGCTCGCGAGCGCCTACACGAACCTGGGAGAGCTCGACGTCCGCGTCGGGAAACCCGCCGAGGCGGTCCCGCGGCTCGACCGATCGATCGCCACCCTCGAAGCGCTCCTCGCGGTCGAGCCGGCGCACGAGGTCGGCCGGTTCTACCTCTCGTACACATTCGGGTGGCGCGCGCGCGCCCTGGGCGCGCTCGGACGGAAGACGGAGGCGCTCGCCGACTGGGACCGCGCGATCGCCCTCGACGACCGCGGGGACCCGTCGCTCGCGAAGGAGCGAGAGGCGGCCTCGCGGGCCGGGTAGCGCCTCGCCGATCGAACCGCCCGCAACTCTTCTCCCGGTCGCGCGTACCATGCGTCGGAGCCGCCGTCGTGGGGCGGCGACCGTCGGAGGGTTCCATGCGTCGTCTCGCCGTCGCCTCGTCCGTCCTGGGCTTTCTCCTCTTCCGCTCCGCCTTCCCCTCCGCCGCGGGGATCGACGCGCGCCTGATGCGCTACCCGGACGTCTCGGCGACGCAGCTCTGCTTCGTCTACGCGGGGG
>CAZVOE010000182.1:0-5898 GCA_964628935.1 uncultured Acidobacteriota bacterium | reverse complement strand
CGGTGGATCGTGTCCGACGCGACGTAGGAGCCCCCGGGGCTGTCGACGCGGAAGACGATCGCCTCGACGGACTCGTCCTTGACGGCCGCGCGGAAGGCGGCGGCCACGGTGTCGGATCCCATCGCGACGCCGGTGAGGGGGTCGGCCCCGCTCGAACCGCGCTGCACCCCTCCGACGCCGTAGATCAGGGCGATGGTCCGCCCCTCGTCGTAGGGGCTTCCGGCCCGCTCGAAGTACCTCTGGAGGTAGAGCGGTTCGGCCTTCTCCCCCGCACGCTCGCGCACCTTCGCCCACACTTCGTCCCGGTAGAGAAGGCCGTCGACCAGCTTCGCCTCCTGGGCCTCCTTCCCGTAGAAGGGCGCACGATCGGCGAGCGCACGGACCTCGGCCTCCGTTAGGCCGCGCGCCTCGGCGATCGCGCGCGTCATCTGACCGAACTGCGAGTCCATGATCTTCGCCATCGCCTCGCGGTGCGGCTCGGTCATCTTCTTCTCGGTGAAGGTGTTCATCGCGTTCTTGTATTCCCATCGGTGATCCCACCGGGGCTCGACCCCCATCTTCTCGAGCATCCCGCGCAGGAACGGGCTCTCGTAGATGACTCCGGTCAGGAAGACGTCCCCCGACGGCTGGAGGTAGATCGAATCGAACGCGGTCGCGAGGTAGTAACCGGTCATGCCGGGGCCGAACTCCCCGAACGTCTCGGCGTACGCGACGGCCGGCTTGCCCGACTCGCGGAATCGCAGGACCGCGTCGCGGATCTCCTGGATCCGCGCCATCCCGAACGGGGCGGCGCCCACCCGGGCCACGAGCCCGGCGACGCGTTCGTCGTCTTTCGCCCGCTCGAGCGCCTCGACGACGTCGCGCACCGTCATGCGCTTCCTTTGGAGGGCCTCCGAGAACGGGTCGGGCGGAGACCACTCCTCGATCGATTGCTCGAGGTCGATCTCGAGGACGACCTTCGAGGGGATCGTGCCCTTCATGCCCGATCGGAGGGCGAAGAACAGGAGGACCGCGGCGCCCGCGGCGAGCGCGAGAGCGACGGCGAGGATCAACAGGACCAGCAGGATGCGTCGCATGGTCGACCTCCAGCCGGGCCCTTCTCGGGACCCGCGTGGTCTACGGATGGAAGGGGCGGCGGTTTCGGGGAACCGGCACGCGGCGAATCAGCGGGCCGGACTCGTGGTGGAGCTGAACGGGATCGAACCGTCGACCTCATGACTGCCAGTCATGCGCTCTCCCAGCTGAGCTACAGCCCCAATCCGAGCCGCCGCATGATGCCACCCACCCGAGGGGCCGTCAAGAAAGCGGCGTTGTTGTACGATCCCCGGCCGCACGCTCCGGAAGCGCATGGGGCCCGGTGGCCCTCCCGGTCTTCAAAACCGCGTGTCGGGCGGCTTCGCCGTCCGGGGTGGGTTCGACTCCCACACGCTTCCGCCCGAAGGGGCGAGAGAGGGCCGATGCCGATCGCGCTGGCGGTTCACGGCGGTGCCTGGAACATCCCGGACCGGGAGGTCGAGGCCCACCGCGCGGGGATCGAGGCGGCCGTTTCCCTCGGTTGGTCCCTGCTCCGCCGCGGCAGGAGCGCCCTCCACGTCGTCGAGGCGGTCGTTCGCGCCCTCGAGGACGATCCGACCTTCAACGCCGGGCGCGGCTCCCATCTCAACCGGGAGGGTCGGGTCGAGCTCGACGCGTCGATCATGGAGGGGACGGCGCTCCGCGCGGGCGCTGTCGCCGCGGTCGAGGGGCTCCGCCACCCGGTCTCGGTGGCGCGGCTCGTCCTGACCCGTTCGCCGCACGTGCTCCTGGCCGGACCGGGAGCGCGCCGGTTCGCGCGCGCGATGGGCGCCGAACTCTGCCCCACCCCCGCCCTCCTCGTCGGGCGCGAACTGGAACGATACCGGAGGATCCGGAAGGGGCATCGCACCCTCGTCACGCGCGAGTTCCACGATCCGCACGGCACGGTGGGCGCCGTCGCCCTCGACGCGCGGGGGCGGTGCGCCGCGGCCACCTCGACGGGAGGGACTCAGGACAAGGCGCCGGGGCGGGTCGGCGACACACCGATCCCCGGCGCCGGAAGCTGGGCCGACGACCGCCTCGGAGCGGCCTCCTCGACCGGTTGGGGGGAATCGATCCTCCGCACGGTCCTCGCGAAGACGGCGGTCGACGCGCTCGCACGCCGGCGCGCTCCGATCGCGGCGAGCGCGATCGCCGTGCGTGCGCTCGAACGCGTCCACGGCCGCGGCGGCGTGATCGTCGTCGATCGCCTCGGGCGAGCCGGGGTCGCGTTCAACACCCCACGGATGGCCCGGGGGGTCGCGACCGAGCGCGACGGCCCGCGCGTCTCGGTCCTCCGGGAGGAGCGGCGACCTTGAGGATCCCGAGGACCCTCGCGTGGATCCTGCTCCTGTCCGGCTTCTTCACGGCGGGACTCCTGCGGACGTATCACCTCGAAACCCCGCGGTCCCCGTGGGTTCCGGTCCCGGTCGGAAGTCTCCTCTTCGCGAGCCTCCTCTTCCTGCTCCTCGTCGCGGCGCGCGAGCGTCGCACCGCCGGCGTCCCGGGTCCCGGGATCCGCCTCGGGAGCCTGACCCCCTTCTTCTCATCCTTCTGCTCGAGAAATGGGCGTCGGTCAACCTCTACCGGCCGACGTTCGCCTTCCTGATCGGCTCGCGGGAGGTCGCTCCGTCCGACCTCGACGCCTACTGGCGTGCGTTCGCCGCGGCGGGACTCCTCGCGGTGACCCTCGTCGCGGCGTCCTTCTCCCTCCCGGCGGCGCGAACCACCTGGGAGCGCGCGCGTCCCGGCCGCATTTTTTCGGGAGTGGGCACGGCCGCGCTCGCCTGCCTCGGTTCGTACGCCCTCCTCGGCGGCCTCGCCGCTTGGCGGTTCGACGGCGTTCGATTCGCCGTGCCGGGGGCCCCGGGGAGCGACGCGTGGGTCCTCGGCGGACAGGTCGCCCTCGCCTTCGCGGAGGAACTCTACTACCGCGGCCTCGTGCTTCACGAGGTGCTCCGCCTGACGCCGCGCCTCGGCATCCGCCCCGAGGCGGGACGGCGCTGGACGGCGCTCGGCCTTTCGGCGGCGCTGTTCGCCCTCGAGCATCTCTCTCCCGCCCTCGACCCACGCGTCGCGGCGCGGGAGACGGTCTTTGCCCTCGCCCTCGGCCTCCTCTTCGGACTCCTCGTCCTCCTCGCGCGAAACCTGTGGTTGACCGCGGCCCTTCACGCGTGGATCAACGCACTCCTCCTCGGAGCGGCGCCCCGGCTCGAGAGCGGAGCCGGGGGGGTGGTTCTCGGGCCGGGAGCGTACGTCGCGGTCGCGCTCGGCCTGTCCGTCGTCGCCGCGGCCTGGTCCGCCCGAGGACGTTCGTCCCTCTAGGACAGGACGCGCTCGACCGCATCGGCGCGCGCTTCCTTCGCCACGGTCGCGATTTCCCGGATCAGGTCGGCGACCCTTCGGGCCGACTCCTCGACGACCTCGGCGCTCTTCGCGAGCGCAGGATCGGCGTCGGCGCGGGCGCGCAGGAGCTGGGCGCGGCCGAGGAGCGCGGTGAGCGGGTTGTTGATCTTGTGACTGAGCGCGCCGAGGGTCCGGAGGACCTCGTGCAACCGTTCCACGCGCGCCTCGGCCTCCTCGGCGGCGCGACGCTGGGTCACGTCGTGGATCAGGACGACCTCGCCTTCGCATCCGTTTTCCCCGAGGGCGCGGCGCGCCACCGCGAGGACGCGGTCGGTCCCGTCCGCCCCGCGTGCGACGATGTCGCCGTCGCCCCCCCTCGGGATCCCGCGAAGCGGAGGAGGGAGCGCGGACCCCTCCGCCACGCGCCCGTCGAGGAGCGGTCCCACCGCACCGCTCGCGAGCGTGACTCTCCCCTCCGGAGACACCACGAGGATCGCGGCGCCGAGCGCCGCGCCGAGCGCGTCGAGGCGGTCCTTCCATCGCCTCGCCTCGGCGAGGGCCTCTTCGACGCGACGGTTGCGATCGCGGAGATCGGCGGCCGAACGGGCCTGGGCCTGGATCGCCGACGCCTGCGCCGCGAACCGCACGAGGGCCCGCACCTTCGCCCCCGTGCGGGGGTCCCCCGCTTCGGGGCGGTCGAGCGCGTCCGGGGGGAGTTCCCTCAGTCGCCTCTCGTACTCGTCGAGGATCGCCTCGATCAATCCCTCGACGTCGTGCGCGCGGCCGAGAAGCTCGAGACCGACGTCGTGCAACCGGCACAGCTCGGCGAGGTCATGCGGCCCGGCTTCCGCATCCCCCGATCGGTTCGGCTCCGGAAGGACGGACATGGAACACCCCCGCCGCGGACGATCAGTTCGTGGACGTGAACGGAAGAACCCGACGGACGAGGTCGGCGGGGCGGATCCACCTCGGACGCAGATTGTCCTCGCCCGAACGCGTCTCCACCTCGGTGCAGCCGCGCGCGACCTCCTCGAGGAGTCGCACGATCTCCCGATCGAGATCCCGCTTCGTGACCGCGCGCGGAACGGCGTTCGGTCGCGCACTCACGGACGTCGACATCGAACCTACCTCCCTCCCCATCCGGAGCGGGGCCGCCCCGACGATTGCAAACCGCGGACCGAGAACGCCGCAGCGGCGGAAACGCCTTTTCCCCACCCTCCGGGGCCGGCCCCGCGCCCGCCGATGGACGATGTGTGGACGCGCTCGACCGAAGGAGTCACGGCGCGCGCTCCGGGATCTTCGCGACGACGAGGACCGATTCTTCGATCGCGCCGTGCCGGCCCGTGTGCGCCGCGACGTCCCCGAGGAGCCTCTCGCGGATTTCGAAAGCCGGCCGGTGAAGCTCGCGCCGGGCCCGATCGACGAGGCGTTCGATTCCGTAGGGGGTCCCGCCGACGCCGCGCGCCCGGAGGAGGGCCTCGCTGAAGAGCAGAACGGCACCCCCAGGCTCCACGTCGAACGAGCCCTGCGGGTAGACGGCATCGGGAAGGACGCCGAGCGCGGGGCCGCCCCGATCGAGGAAGGTCGCGCGACCCCCGGCGTCGAGGACGACGGGAGGAACGTGCCCCGCGTTCGCGTAGACCGCGCGCTCTCCCGGGAACGGCGAAAGCCGTACGTGACAGGCGGTCGCCGACAACTCCGGCGCGTCGAAGTCGGAGAAGAGGATCTCGTTCACACGGGCGAGGAGGTCCGACGGCGTCGCGGCGCTCCGCTCTTGGGCCTGAATCGCACCGCGTGCAGCGGCGAGGAACAGCGCCGCGCCGAGTCCCTTCGCCGCGACGTCGGCGACCGTCAGAGCCAGGGCGCCGTCCGATCCGGAGACGAGACCGTAGAAGACCCCTCCGACTTCAGGGGACGGGGTCAACCCTGCGGCGAGGTCGATACGGGATTCCGGCGGTCGCACGCGAGGGCGCAGTCCCTCGCGAAGCTGTCGCGCGATCTCGACGTCGCGGCCTCGCAGCGCGGCCTCCCGGGATTCCGACCAGCGGCGGGCGCAGGCGAGAAACGACGCGAGCATCGAGGCGGCCTCGGAGAGCCGCTCGATCTCGGCATCCGTGAACCGCGGCTCGCCGGGCCCACGCCGGACGACGACCCAACCCGCCGCGGGGCCGGGGCGGTCGGCGAGGGGAACCGCGGCGAGATCGCCCTCCGCGTCCGACCGGGAGGCGCGCCAGGGCTTCCCCGCCTCGAGGACCGCGCGTCCCTCCGGCGGGACGAAGGACGCGGTGCGAGCGGTATCGGCGGGCCACGCGGCCGAACGGACGGCGGCGTGATCCTCGACGCGCCAGATCTCCGCCCGGGCGCCGCCCGTGCGGGACGCGATCTCCTCGGCCGTGACGCGGAGGACGTCCGACTCCGAGCCGGCGTCGGCGAGGCGCGCGAGCCACGCTCGCCATTCGCCGGTGCCCTTCGGCGTGGAGTCCGCACGCGCCGTAGGGG
>CAZVOE010000181.1:0-5928 GCA_964628935.1 uncultured Acidobacteriota bacterium | reverse complement strand
GGCGGAGTAGCTCCAGGTCAGCCCCCATGCGGGGTAGGTCGCTCCGCCCGTGGTGCGCGCGCGCTTCAGTCTCGACAGGCCGTCGTACTCGAAGTGGACGGTTCGGTCGGGGACGACCAGGTCGTTGATCTTCTTGATGCGGCAATCGTTCCCCGCCGCGGTCCCGTGCTTGTAGGTCAGGTCGATCATCGTCCCGCCCTGCTGCGGACGATCATAACCGGATCTCCGAGAGGAGCAGGCGCTCGGGAGTCCAGCGGAAGGAGGCCGTGACCCCATTCCCGTAAGTCCATTCGGCCGCGGCTCCAGGGGGGATTCGCGGCTACTTCACGAAACGTGCTGCAAGCCACCAAACGAGGAACACGACGCTCAGAATCCAACTAAGCCAGTACGTGCGGATCAACCCACGAAGATGAGCCCGCTCCTCGTTCGGTACTCGTCCAAAAACAGGAGCCGCTGCGGCCTTCGTGCAACGACGAGGACGCCAGTTACGACCGCCACGATCAACGACGCCAAACCGATCAGCAATGGAACAAGCCGCGTTGTCGCGAGTCTTCCGATACAGACGAGCCGCCACTCGCCGGGAGGCCCATGAGAGTCTCAGCCTTCGTTCTCTCCGATGGCATGGTCCCGAGGGCGTCGCTCGCGGTATCTCTCGTAGAGGTCCACCAAGTCAGCGAGTCGCCGCGCTCGTGTGCCCGGTGGATACGGCGCCATTTCAAGAAACTCGGACATGAAGTTCTGCGCGGTTCCCTGCTCGAGCGCTCGAACGAACAACCAACGCCACGGCACTGACACACGCGTAGGCGCCTCGAGACGCGCGAGTGAATGCCAAGGTCGAAGATGACCCATCGCAACACCGTACTCGCGCTCCACGAGTTCAAGAACGGCTCGAACGGTGTTCGGTGACGCTCCGAGCTGACGCCAGTACTTTCCGAACGCCTCGTCGAACGTCAGGCACGGGAATCGATCGAATCGCGCCCGGATCTGGGCCTTCCACTCCCGATGCCACGGTCTCATGCGACTAGTACTCCAGGCCGAAAAGGCACTCGACGCCTCCGATTCGAAGACCTTCGGTAGGAAGTGGAGTTCTTGGAGCACGAACGCGACAATAGCGATCGGAAGGAAGGTCGGGGCGCGCTCTCCCATCGCCTGCAACGAGGGCGAGAGCAAACTCTCCCGCACCTCCTCGCGGGGACTCGTTGAGAACCGGACTCCACGCTCGGACGACCGAGTCGCCGAAGAGAACGGCGAAGGGCCGCGAGGTGCGCATCGGTACCCCCCCCGAGGTTGCCGCTGAGCGCAACGGGACTTGCTGGGTCCGCCGCGATGGATGCGTCGAACCATACGGGTGCGAACGTGCGGAGTCAAGCGTTTTGAGACCCACGACCGGAAATGGCGAAACGGGAAGCGCTCATGCTTTCCTTTCACGGCTACAAGGAGTCCCCGGCGAGCGCGCGGAAGAACCGTTCGACCGGCGAGAGCTCGGCGCCACTCTTCCTCGTTCGGGACTCGATCTCTGCGGTGGGCGCCCCCCGGCGAATCGGGCGCCGCAGGTCCGCGATCGCATCGAGCCCGACGGCGAGCGCCGGTGCGAACCGCCGCGTCGCGTTCCCTTCGAGCATCGGTCGGCCTCCCGTCCTCGACGATGGAGGCTTTGCCCGCCCGGGGCCGGGGTCGGGTCGGCGGAGCCGGATGGCGTCGCTCCGGCGCGCGGAGTTTCGGCGGTAGGCAGGAGGGGCGCGTTCTCGGAGCACCGAGAACCGGCACCTTCTTCGGAAAGGGTGCCACTCCCCCTTTTCCCCGCCGCCGGAGCGAGGTAGTCTCGTCTCGCGGGAGGGAGCCATGGCGATCCGGCGACGAGACTTGCTCAAGCTCGGCGGCGCGGCGGCGGCGGGGATGGCGGTGGGCGCCGTTTCGAATTCCCCGAAGGAAGGACCCACTCCGGCGAAGGCCTCCGGCATGCCGACGCGAAACCTCGGACGGACCGGGGTTCCGGTCGGGATCTTCTCCCTCGGAGGACAGGCCGCGATCGAACAGGCGGACAACGCGGCGATCGCGGTCCCGCTCATCGAGCGCGCGCTCGATCTCGGCGTGAACTACATCGACACCTCGGCGCGTTACGGAGGCGAAGAGAAGCGCTGGAGCGAGCGCTACATCGGCGAGGTGATGGCACGGCGACGGAAGGATGTCTTCCTCGCGACGAAGACGCACGACCGGACCCGCGAGGGCTCGCTCCGCCACCTCGAGCGCTCCCTCGAGCTGCTCCGGACCGATCGAATCGACCTCTGGCAGATCCACAACCTCTCCCGCATGGAAGAGGTCGACCGAATCTTCGCGAAGGGCGGTGCGATCGAGGCCCTCGTCGAGGCTCGCGAACAGAAGATCGTTCGCTTCCTCGGCGTCACCGGCCATGCCGATCCGGTCGTGCTGATCGAGGCGATCCGGCGATTTCCCTTCGACGCCATCCTCCTCGCCCTCAACGCCGCCGATCGCTATCGTCTTCCGTTCGCGGGGAAACTCCTACCGTTGGCCGTCGAGAAGCAGATGGGAATCATCGGGATGAAGGTCCCCGCGCGCGGCCGCCTGCTGGCGTCGAACGGCCTCACCATGAAGGACGCGCTTCGGTACGTCCTGACGCTTCCCGTCTCGACCGTGATCGTCGGCTGCGATTCGATCGCGCAGCTCGAGGAAAACGTCGCGATCGCACGGGAGTTCACGCCGCTCTCGACGGAGCAGATGGCCGCGATGGAGCGCCGCGCCGAACCGGTCGCGAAGCAATCGCTGTTCTTCCGGGCATGAGGGGAAACGGGCTCCTTCTCACGAGAGGGCGCCCTTCCCCGCTTCCCCCTTCGAAACGACGACGGCGGCGGCGAGATCGCCCGTGACGTTGAGCGTCGTCCGGCACATGTCGAGAAAGCGGTCGACGCCGAGAATGACCCCGATCCCCTCCGGGGGGACGCCGACCATCCCGAGAATCAGGGCGATCACGGGAAGCGAACCGCCGGGAACCCCCGCCGTCCCGATTCCGGCGAGGATGCAGATGAACGAGACGAGGGCCTGGTCGGCGATCGTCAGGTCGACCCCGTAGAGTTGAGCGAGGAAGAGCACGGTCACTCCCTCGTAGAGGGCGGTCCCGTTCTGGTTCGCCGTGGATCCGACGGTCAGCACGAAGCGGGAGACGTGTTTCGGCAGCTTCAGGTTCTCCTCCGCGACCCGAAGGGCCTCCGGCAGGGTCGCGTTGCTCGAAGCGGTCGAGAACGCGGTCAGCATCGCCTCGTCGACGCCGCGGAAGAACGCGAGCGGGCTCATCCCTCCGAGGAACCGCACCGCGAGGGAATAGACGACGAACTGATGGAAGGCGAGCGCGAGCACGACGACGCCGACGTACCGCGCGAGCTGCCCGACGACCTCGATTCCGACCTGCGCCGTGAGCGTGAAAAGAAGGGCGGCGACGCCGTACGGGGCGAGCGAGATCACGATCCCGATCAGACGCATCGTGACGTCGTAGAGACCCTCGATCGCACCCAGGAACTTGCGCGCGGGATCGGTCGGGGTGAGCGCGATTCCGATTCCGACGAGGAGCGAGAAGAACATCACCGCGAGCATGTCCCCCTCCGCCGCCGCGCGGATGGGGTTGTCGGGAACGATCCGGACGAGCAGGTCGATCCCCGCCTTCGGGCCCTTGGCGGCCGCGAGCCCCGTCGCGCGTTCGGCCGCCCCTTCCAGCAAGCGTGCGCGCGCTTCGTCGGACATCCCCTCGCCCGGACGGAGCGCGTTGACGATCCCGATCCCCACCGCGACCGCGATCGAGGACACGATCACCGTGTACAGGAACGTCTTGAGCCCGATCCGGCCGAGCTTCCGGAGGTCGCCGAGCCCGGTAACGCCCAGGACGAGCGCCGCAAAGATCAGCGGCACGACGAGCATGAAGAGCAGACGGAGGAAAATCTGGCCGACGGGTTGCGTCACGACCCGGAGGAAGGCGTCGAGGCCCGGCGCTTCCGGGAAGAGCGCGCCCGCCAGGAGGCCCCCCCCCGCTCCTGCGACCCCACCGAGGAGCATCTTCAGGTGGAGCGGGAAGCGGCCCCGGGTCCGGGTCACCGCGTCGTCTCGTATTTCCAGTTTCGCCGCTTCCCCTGCGCGAGCCACTCGATGGTCGTGGCCAGCCGCTTCGCGCGGGTCTCCTCCCGCTTCGCCTCGAGGATCCACTCGACGTATTCGCGCTTGCAGGAGGGGGGGAAGGCGTCGAACGTCCTCCGCGCCGCGGGATTCCGGTCGAGGGCCTCCACGAGCTCGGTCAGCACCTCGACGCGCGCCGAGCGCTTCGGGCGCGCGAGCTTGGGCTCCTTGATCCCCGCTTCGTTGAGACGTCTCGCTTCCTTCACGTAAGCGACGAGGACCTTCTTGCGGGGGAGGTCGGCGAGCGTGTTCACCCGGACCCCCATCGGGCTCGCCCGGGGTGCACCCCGGAAGAGTTCCTCAGGGTCGGCCATGAGCCGGGCCTTCCAGAACCCGAAGGAGACGTGCCGCCGGAAGGCGGCCATTCCGCCGAGCATCCCCTTGTACTCGAAACTCGGCACTCCCCACTTGATCCGCTCCTCGAGGCCGGGGCACCCCGCGTGGAACGCCTCGCGGATCTTCTCGAGGATCGGGCGCGCGAACTCGGGAGCCTTGCGAATGTAAACATCGACCTCGTTCGAGCGTCGGTTCAAGGGTCCCTCCTCGAAAGACCGCACCAAGTGTAGCCGGGTTCGCTCTCGCGGCGCATGGACAGCGAGAAATCCCGTGCGCGTGTCTGGACCCATGAGGCCGGCGGTCCGGCTGGACCCGCAAGTTCTCCTGCACGCCTTCCGGCGCGACAGCCGCCTCGACGACGCGCTCGCCTCCGCAATCGTCCTCCTCGAGCCTAGGAACCGCACCCGTTGGAACCGGGCCCGCGCTCACGGGCTTTCCACCCGCCCGAGGAACAGGATCGTGTCCGTGGGGACGTCGCGGATCGCGAAGAGAAACGGGTGATCGGCGACGAAACGCGCGCTCGGGACGACGGAAACCGGCCGCATGCCGACCCCTGTAGCGGCGGCGGCCTCGGTCCCCTCTTCGTCGATCGCGACGAAGACCTTGTGGATCGCCCTGGAAACGAAGAGGCTTCGCGCGCCGGTCATCCCCGAGAAATCGGCAGCCTCCGTGAAAGCGGTCTTCATGCCGAGCCCTTCGAGCGCTCGGAGGAACGGCCGCTCGAAGGACGATTCGACCTTGAATTTCGGGATCGAGACGTCGACGTCCCGCGTGCGCATCCCGGCCACGATCGCATCGAAACGGGACCGGTCGAGAGTGCGCTCGAGGGCCGGCACCCCGTCCTTCGCTCTCGGGAGGAGGAGGAGCATCCGGACCCTCCCGCCTCGGTACGGAAGCTCCAGCGCCTGGAGATCCGCGTCCTCGAAGTAGAGGAACTCTTCTTTTTTCCGTAGGAACGGTCGCGGAACTGCCCGCCCCGACGCCGCGGTGAACGGGAGGGTCTCCGTCCGCTCCCGCTCGAACGGAGAAGCCCAGAGCCCCTTGAAGTACACGGCGTTGACGACGAGGATTCGCGTCCTCGGGTCGAGGCTCGAGACGAGGCCCGAAATCTTCCCGCGCGTCGCCTCCGAGACGAAACGGTTGATCCGCTCCCCTGCACCGCCCCGGTCGCGGCCGAAGTCCACGCGCTCGATCGCGACGCCGAGCCCTTTTCGGAGCCCCTCGACGAAGCCTGGCAGCAAGCGCGTTTCCTCGGCCACGAAGAGCGCGTTCGCCGCGCGGACGTCCACGCCGTCGCTCCTCCCTTCCTCGATCGCGGCGAGCGCCTCGACCCACCCTCCGCGGGAGTCCTCCCAGGTCTTCGGAATCCGGAGCGCCTCCTCGAGCTCGGTCCGTGTCGCCCCTCTCGCTCCA
>CAZVOE010000180.1:0-5958 GCA_964628935.1 uncultured Acidobacteriota bacterium | reverse complement strand
CTCGACCTCCATTCGTAGGGCATGGAGGGCCTCCGAGCGCGCGCGCGCGCTCCGCTCGAGCGCCTCCGTGTTCTCCCGTTCCTCGACGAGCGCCGCTTCGAGGGCGGCGAGATCGGCCGCCGCCTCCGCCTCCGCCCCTTGCGCCTTCCCCTCCGCGGCGACGAGCCGCGCCAGCTCGGCGTCGAGCGCCCGAAGGCGGAGGGCGAAGCGGATCGCGTCGGCGTCCCTCAATTCGTCGCGCAGACGCCGGTAACGCCGCGCCTTGGCCGCCTGGCGTTTCAGCGAGTGGATCTGCCGGGTGACCTCCCCGAGGATGTCCTGCACGCGGAGGAGATTGGCCTGGGTCGCTTCCAGCCTGAGCTCCGCCAGGCGCCGCTTGTGCTTGAACCCCGCGACTCCGGCCGCCTCCTCGATGATGAGCCGCCGGTCCTTCGGCTTCGCGTTCAGGATCTGGTCGATCCGGCCCTGTTCGATCGTGGCGTAGGTCTGTGCCCCGACGCGCTCCTCGCGAAGCAGATCCTGAATGTCCCGCAGGCGCGCCTTGGCTCCGTTGAGGAGGTATTCGCTCTCCCCGTCCCGGAACAGACGCCTCGTGATGCGGATCTCTTTTCCCTCGTCCGTCCGGTCGAGATCGCGGAGAACCAGGGTGACCTCCGCCATTCCGGTCGGCTTCCGGGCCTCGGATCCGCTGAAGATGACGTCCTGCATGCTCGATCCCCGGAGCATCCGCGCGCTTTGCTCCCCGAGCACCCAATTGATGGCGTCGCCGATGTTCGATTTCCCGCATCCGTTCGGACCGACGACGGCCGTGATCCCGGACGGGAAGACGACCTCGGTCGAGTCGCAGAACGACTTGAACCCGGAGAGTTCGATCCGTTCGATCTTGAGCATGCGAAAGTCCCGGCCGGCATCCCCGTCGTCCGGCGCCGCCCGAAGCCGCGACTATACACGGGTTTTGGCGGCGCCACAACGATCACCGCAACGCCTTGGAGCGGCGCCAGAACGGACCCCAACCCGTTGTGGCGGGTCAGCGATCCCGGAGAATCATGAGGTCGGGCACCCCCTCGAGGGCGCGGCGGGCGGGGCTGTCGGGGAACAGCTGGAGCTCCGCGAGCGCCGCGGCGGCGTAATCGAGCGCCCGCGCCCGAGCCCGATCGAGCGCCCCGCTCTCGGCGAGAAGCCGGTTGAGCTCCAGGATCTCCGGACCGCCCGGGCGGCCGTTCCGCATGATCCTCGCGACGAGGTTTCTCGCCCTGAGCGAACCGGCCGCGAGGAGATCGATGACGGCGAGGGTCGCCTTCCCCTCGCGGAGATCGCTCCCCGCCGGCTTCCCGAGGGTGCACGCGTTCCCCGTGAAATCGAGCAGGTCGTCCACGATCTGGAACGCCATTCCGACGCCGATCCCGAAACGGCGCAGCGCCGCGGCCCGTGCGGGGTCGACGCCGGAGAGGATCGCCGCGAGTTCGCAGCACCCCCCGAAGAGGACCGCGGTCTTTCGCTCGATCAGGTCGAGGTGCTCTGCGACGGAAAGGTCGAGCCGCCCGACGTAGCGCGTCTGGAGCATCTCTCCCTCGCTCATCCGGAGGGTGATCTCCGCGAGGCGCCGCATGACCTCGAGGCTCCCGGCTTCGAGGGCCATTTCCATCGCCTTGGCGAGGAGCCAGTCCCCGAAGAGGACGGTGACGTTGTTTCCCCATCGGGCGTTGACCGACGGCCTTCCCCGCCGCGTCCTTGCCTCGTCGATGATGTCATCGTGGATCAGCGTCGCCGAATGGATGAACTCGAGGACGGTCGCGAGGAGGACATCGTGGGTGCCACGGTAGCCACAGAGATCCGCGCAGAGGAGATGGAGGGTCGGTCGGACTCGCTTTCCCCCCCCGTCGGCCACGAATTCCCCGATTTCGTCGACGATGCGAAGGGGGGATGCGATGTGCTCCCGGAAGAGCGCTTCGACCCGCTCGAGTCGATCGGCGACGAGGGACCGGATCTCCGCCGCGCCCAGGGCCGGGTCGCGCAGGGTCTTCCCCGCGCCCCCGACGAAGCCGCTCGCTCCGCTCAAACCTCGCCTCCCGAAAGGACCCGCGAGTGTAACACCCGCCCTGCCCCCCCTCAATCGAGGTCGACGATCTCGGTCCCCGCGGGCGGCTCGAGGGAGAAGATCCCGGGCGGCAACGGCCGGTTCCGGCGCCACTCCGAGAACCGGTAGAGCATCCGGTTCCCCGCGGCGTCGACGATCTCCGCTTCCTCGAGTTCTCCGGTGCGCTCGCGAACCGCCACCGTCGCCTTCACGACGCCCTCGGCCGATCCCTTCGGGACGAGCGCGAGCGCGCGCGTCCCCTCGCGCCCCCCGCGGCCGAGGTCCTCGACCGTGAACCCCTCGTCGAAGCGCGAGCCGCCTGCGAGAAGCCTGGGGAGCACGCTGTCCTCCTCGAGGCGGCCGCGGAGGAGCTGCCGGTCGGCCGGAAGGTGGACGAGCGTGCGTCCGTCCAGGACGAGAGCCGATTTGGGTTCCGGCGATTCGTACTCCCACCGCACGCGCCCGGGCCGGGCGAGGTAGAGGCGTCCGGTCTCCGAGGGCCCCGTCCCGAGCGCGCTTGAGAGGAGCCTCTGCTCGAACCTTCCCTCGAGCGTCGTCGAACCCTCGAGCCACGCGCGTAACGCCGCCCGTGCGTCGGCGGGCGCGCCGGCGCCGCCCGCGCTCCACAACGCCGCGAGGACGACCGCGACTCCCGCCGTCCGTCGTCCGGTCATGGGCCGACCTCCTCCCTTGTCCGCCCCGACTCTACCAGAGCCGTGGCGCGCTACACTGCTCGCCTCGGAGGTGACCCGGTGCTCGTCCCCCTCCTCGTCGCGCTTTCACTCGCGGGTACGACGGCTTCCCCCCGTGCCGAGGCCGTGGCCGCCTACGACGCTGGCGACTACCTCTCCGCATGCCGGATCCTCTCGGAGATGGACGCCGCAGGGACGCTCGACGGCACCCTTCTCTATCGGCTCTTCTTTTGCCGCACGGCCATCGGCGAGGCGACCGGCGCGCGGGAGGCGCTCGCGCGCGCGGCGGCCGCGCTCGAAGCGGAGAACATCCCCGGATGCGCGGTCGAGGTCCCTTTCTATCTCGCGAACGCCTACGCGAACCTCGGCCGTCCCGAGGACGCGCGGCGGGTGGCGTCCGAGACCCTGCTCCGCCTCGAAACGGAACGGTACGAGCCGAAGTCGGCGATGGAGTGGTTCCAGGTCGGGAAGCTCGCCCAGGACGCGGGTCGAAACGACCGCGCCGAGGCCGCCTATCGTCGCGCCGTGTCGGGTTTCGCGCAAGGACCGGCCGCGCCCGGCCACGAACGGTGGGCGCGCCGTTTCCTCGGGAGCGCCGCTTCCGCGCGGGCCGACTTCGAGGCCGCCCGCTCCGAATGGCGCCGCGTCGTCGAGCTCGGCAACGCGGATCGATCCGATCTCCTCGCCCTCGCGACCGCCTGCGCGCGCACCGCGAGGTGGGACGAAGCGGCCGAGGCCTGGCGGCTCGCGGAGAAGATCGACATGCAGAACGGATCGGACCCCCGATACGCCGCGGCCCTCGCACGCCAGGCCGCGACGCTCGGCTCGATCCCGGCCGCCGATCCGCTGGGGGTGCCTTGGACCCGGTACGATCGCGGAGCGCTCGAGGAGGCGCTGCGCGACGCGGCCGCCGCCGCGCGCGCCCTTCGGCTCGAGGCCCGCGAGCCGGTTCAGGCGGGGACCTGGGAATCCCCCGCGAAACACGAGGCCGCCTCGCGTCTCCGGGAGATCCGCGCGCGGTTCGTCGCGGCGGGAATCGAGTATGCGGTGCGGAGACTTCCCCTCCGGGAGACCGCGTTCAGCGGGAACTACGCGTCGCTCGTTTTCCAGGAGGCCGAGTGGGAGTTGCCCGAAGCGCCGTGACGAGCGGGGCTAGAATCGATCGGTCACGTCGCCGAGGACCGGCATCTTGAACCGCTCCCCTTCGAGGGCCCTCGAAACGCAGAGGAGGAGGAGCATGGCGGCTCCGAGTCCGACCATCGCGACCACGATCCAGTAGAGCTCGCCGACCCACTCCCAGGCCCAGCGTCGAAACGCGAGGTGGATCGCCTTGAGGACGAAGTAGACCACGACGGCGAGGAACGAGAAGAGGAGCCCCTGCTTCGCGTGCCACTTCACGAATTCCTTCCGACTCGCGACGAGAGGAAGGATCCCGAGCGGCCCGAGGTACGCGAAGAGGAGGAAGATCCGGTCCTGGTCGCTCAAGTCGGCGGAAAGGCCGCGCTCCTCCATCGGCGGGCTTTATAAACTCGACCGGTCGGGAGCGTCAAGCGATCGAACGGCTATACTCGCGCCGATGGGCACGCCCGATTCTCTCACCCCGATGTTCCGCCAGTACCGCGCGCTGAAGGCCGAGCACCGGGACACCATCCTTCTCTTTCGCATGGGCGACTTCTACGAGATGTTCGACGCCGATGCGGAGGACGCGAGCCGAATCCTCGGGCTGACCCTCACCGCACGCGGGAAGGGAACCGCCCACGCGGCCCCGATGTGCGGCTTCCCGCACCATCAACTCGGAGCGTACACCGCTCGTCTCGTCCGCGCCGGACGGCGGGTCGCGGTGTGCGATCAGGTCGAGGACCCGCGCAAGGCAAAGGGGCTCGTCCGCCGTGAGGTGGTCCGCGTCGTGACCCCGGGCACGCTCGACGATCCCGACTCCCTGGACGACCGAACTCCCCACTGGATCGCATCGGTCGCCGAAGTCTCGGGCCGGCTCGGCGGGGCCTTCATCGACGCCTCGACGGGGGACTTCCTCGCGTGGGAAGACCCCGGCGGACGCTGGGAAGAGTGGATCGAACGGTTCGCCTCCTTCGCGCCGCGCGAGGTGGTCTTTCCGGAAGATCTCGCCTGGCCGGAGGAAGCGAGCCGTCGGGTCCGCGAGCAGGCGGCGCTCACCGCCTCCGAGCCGTACTCGTTTTCGCCCGAGGCCGCGGTCGAGATCCTGAAGCGACACTTCGCGGTCGCCACGCTCGACGGGTTCGGCCTCCGCGACGCCCCCGCCGCGACCGCGGCGGCCGGCGGCCTCCTCGCCTACCTCCGCGACACCCAGAGGAGCGGCCTCGAGCACCTCGATCGAATCGTGCGACACGAGCCCTCCGCGCGCCTCCTCGTCGACCGCGCCTCGCGGCGCAACCTCGAGATCGACCGTTCCCTCCGGGACGGATCGCGCGATTCGTCCTTGCTCGGCGTGATCGACCGCACGGTCACGGCGCCGGGCGCCCGCCTGCTCCGGGAGTGGATCCTCGAGCCGCTCCTCTCCCCCCGAGAGATCGAGGCGCGACTCGACGCCGTCGAGGAGTTCGTGGAACGCGGCGACGTTCGTTCCGCCCTCCGCCGGCGCCTCGGCGAGGTGCGCGACCTCGAGCGCCTGGCCGGTCGCACGGTGGCGGGCACCGCCCACGCCCGTGACCTCGTCGCCATTCGGCGCTCTCTCGAGGCGCTGCCCGCCCTCGCGGCCGCGGTCGCGTCCTTCGCGTCGCATCTCGTTCGGGAGACCGTCTCGGCGCTCGACCCTTGCGAGGACCTCGCCGCGCGGCTCGCCGCCGCGATCACCGACGACCCGCCGCTCGGGCTCAAGGAGGGGGGGCTCCTGAGGGACGGCTACGACGCCGACCTCGACGAGCTCCGTTCGATCCGCCGGGACGGCCGGGCGTACATCGCCTCTCTCGAAGCCCGCGAGCGCGAGCGGAGCGGCATCGCCTCGCTCAAGGTCCGCTTCAACAAGGTGTTCGGCTACTACATCGAAGTGTCGCGACCGAACCTGCATCTCGTTCCCGCCGATTATGTCCGCAAGCAGACGATCGCGGGTGGAGAGCGGTTCGTGACCCCCGAGCTGAAGGAGCACGAGGCCCGGGTCCTGAACGCGCAGGAGCGGATCGCGGAGATCGAGTACGAGGCGTTCGCGGGGCC
>CAZVOE010000179.1:0-5978 GCA_964628935.1 uncultured Acidobacteriota bacterium | reverse complement strand
CGCGACGAACCCTGACGTGGGCGAACGACGCCCCGAGGACGCATCCGTCATGGCCATCGACAAGGAGTACCGCCCGCGTTCCGTCGAGGATCGCTGGAGTCGCGAGTGGGTCGACGCCGGCATCTTCATCGCGGGACGCGATCTCGCCAAGCCGCCCTTCTGCATGGTGATCCCGCCTCCGAACGTGACGGGAAGCCTCCACATCGGGCACGTCCTCGTCTACACGCTGCACGACATCGTGGCCCGTTGGCGGCGGATGGAAGGGTACGACGTCCTGTGGCTTCCCGGGACGGACCACGCCGGAATCGCGACCCAGATGGTCGTCGAGCGCGAACTCGCGGCGGAACAGACCGACCGCCACGCCCTGGGGCGGGAGGCATTCGTCGAGCGTGTCTGGAAGTGGAAGGAGGAGTACGGGGGCCGGATCACCGCGACTCTCCGGACGCTCGGCGCGTCCGTCGATTGGACTCGGGAGCGTTTCACCCTGGACGAGGGGCTCTCGCGCGCGGTGCGGACCGTCTTCGTTCGGTTGTACCAAGAAGGCCTCGTGTACCGGGACCGGTACATCGTCCAGTGGTGTCCGCGCTGCCATACGGCGCTCTCGGACCTCGAAACGATCCACGAGGAAGAACTCGGCAAGCTCTACACGATCCGCTATCCCGCGGCCGACGGTCGGGGCAAGGGGGTCGCGGTCGCAACGACGCGGCCGGAGACGATGTTGGGAGACACCGCGGTCGCCGTCCACCCGGAGGACGCGCGCTACTCCGAACTGGTCGGGAGGCGGGTGGTGCTTCCGCTCGTCGGACGGGAGATTCCGGTGATCGGCGACGCCTTCGTCGATCCCTCGTTCGGCACCGGCGCCGTCAAGGTGACCCCCGCCCACGATCCGAATGACTTCGCCGCTGGGCGGCGGCACGGGCTGCAGGAGATCTCGGTCATCGAGCCGACGGGGCGGATGGGCCCGGCGGCCGGCGAATACGCGGGAATCGATCGCTTTCAGGCGAGGAAGAAGATCGTTTCGCGCCTCCAGGACGGCGACTTCCTTCTCGACGTGCGGGACCACCGCCACGCGGTCGGTCGCTGCCAGCGGTGTCACACGATCGTCGAACCCCTCATTTCGACGCAGTGGTTCGTCCGAATTCGCCCGCTCGCCGAGGCCGCGATTCGGGCCGTGGAGGAACGCCGGACGGAGTTCGTCCCCGCGAACTGGACGAAGACGTACTTCGAGTGGATGCGGAACATCCACGATTGGTGCATCTCGAGACAGCTCTGGTGGGGTCATCGAATCCCCGCGTGGTACTGCGACGCGTGTGGAGCCATTCAAGTGGCCGAAGACGCGCCCGCGCGATGCGCGAGCTGCGGGGGAGGTCTCCGGCAGGACGAGGACGTCCTCGACACCTGGTTCTCCTCCGCGCTCTGGCCGTTCTCGACCCTGGGCTGGCCGGAACGGACGCCGGATCTCGCGCGCTTCTATCCCACGAACGTGCTCATTACGGGGTTCGACATCATCTTTTTTTGGGTCGCCCGGATGATGATGATGGGATTGAAGTTCATGGGAGACGTACCGTTCCGGCAGGTCTATATCCACGGTCTCGTGCGGGACGCCCACGGGCAGAAGATGTCGAAGTCCAAGGGGAACGCCGTCGATCCCCTCGATTTGCAGCGAACGTACGGAACGGACGCCGTCCGTCTCACCATGGCGATGCTCGCGGCCCCGGGGAACGACATTCCGCTGTCGCAGGACCGCATGGACGGCTACCGCGCGTTCGTGACGAAACTTTGGAACGCTTGCCGTTTCGTCCTTCTGCGTATCGGCGACGATCCGGTGCGTGAAACCGTCCCCGGTTCGGGGCTGGGCCTCGTGGACCGGTGGATCCTCTCCCGAACCCACCAGTGCATCGACGAAGTCCAGCGATCGCTCGAGCAGTACCGCTTCGACCGAGCGGCGGACGCCCTCTATCACTTCGTGTGGCACGAATTCTGCGATTGGTACCTCGAGATGGTGAAGCCGGATCTCGCGGAAGACGCACCCCGGGATCGTCGTCGCACCGCTCGCGCGATCCTCCTCGAGACGGTCGACGTCGTCCTGCGCCTCCTTCATCCGTTCGTTCCGTACGTGACCGAGGAGTTGTGGCAGCGTTTCCCGAAGGAGGGCCGTTACCTCGCCGAGGCGCGCTGGCCCCGGAGCGACCCCGCCAGGATCGATCAACGCATCGAGCGCGACATGGAGATCCTTCAAGAACTCGTCGTCCGCATCCGCAACCTACGCGCGGAATCTCGGATCGACCCCTCGAAGCGAATCGAAGTCCTCGTGCATGCCCCGACATCGCGACACGCGAAACTCGTGGCGGACCACGCGGACTTGGTCGCCGGGCTGTCGAAGGCCTCCGCCGTGCGGATCGTGGACGCCTTCGAGGATGGTTTGGTCGCGGCCAGGGGCGTCGTCCGCGGCTTCGAGGTCGCGCTTCCGCTCGACGGACTCGTGGACCTCACCTCGGAGCGCGAGCGTCTCGCGAAGGACCTCGCCAGGGTCGAAGCGGAGCTCGAGGTTTGCGTCAAGAAGCTGAACAACGATTCGTTCCTCGAGAAGGCTCCCGCCGCGGTCGTGGAAAAGGAGCGGGGGCTCCACCGCGACCTCCTCGAGCGGAAGCGGAAGATCGAGAACGGCCTCGCGATGCTCGGAAAGGGACCGGCCGATTGACGACGATTCCCCCCCTCGATTCCGCCACGGTCGAGCGGTGCATCGACGCGGCTCTCGAGGAGGATCTCGGCGCCGCCGGAGACGTCACCACGCGCGCGCTCTTTCCCGCTCCGCGGGCCGCCAGCGCGAGAATCCTGGCGCGGAGCGCCGCCGTCGTCGCCGGAATCCCCGTCGCCGTCGCCGTCTTCCGCCGTCTCGATCCGGAGGCGCAAGCCCGCGCTGCGGTCGACGAAGGGGACGAGGTCGAGGCCGGAACCGAACTCGTCGCGGTTCACGCCGACGTACGCGCGCTCTTGGAGGGAGAGCGCACGGCCCTCAACTTCCTCGCACGCTTGTCCGGGATCGCCTCTGCGGCGCGGCGCGCCGTTCGGGAGGTCGAAGGGACCGGCGTCACCGTTCTCGACACGCGCAAGACGGCGCCCGGCCTCCGCCGGCTCGACAAGTACGCGGTCGCCGTCGGAGGGGCGTCGAATCATCGGATGGGGCTGTTCGACGCCGCAATGATCAAGGACACCCACCTCGCTGCGGCGGGATCGATCGCGGCCGCGGTCGCGGCCCTCCGCGAGCGCGGGATCCCGCCCGGTCGGATCACCGTCGAGGTCCGTTCGCTCGCGGACCTCCGGGCGGCGATCCAGGCCGGCGCCGGGCGCGCCCTGCTCGACAACATGGACCTCGAGACGCTGCGAAGGTGCGCGTCGGAGGGCCGGGGCCGGATCGTGCTGGAGGCGTCCGGCGGGCTTCGGCCGGGTTCCCTCCGCGCGGTCGCCGAGACCGGCGTGGATTGCATGAGTCTCGGTTGGTTGACGCACTCCGCGCCCGCCGCGGACGTCGCGATGGAGGTCGTGGCCGCCGAATGAACCGGACGCCCCCGCTCGATCCGGACGCGATCCGGAGCGCGCTGCCGGACGGCTTCGATCCCACCGGCGTGCGCGTCGTCGGCTGCGTCGAGTCGACCCAGGACGAGGTCCGCCTACTGGCCGATCGCGGAGCGCCGACCGGGACGACCGTCATCGCCGAGGAACAGAGCCGGGGGCGGGGCCGCCGCGGCCGGGCGTGGCACTCGGCCCCGAGGCTCGGCGTCTACATGTCGGTGCTCCGACGCACCGCCCGCCCGCCCGAGGAGCTCGGCCGTTACGGGCTCGCCGCCGCCGCGGCGGCCCGGGATGCCTGCCTCGAAGTCTCGGATGTCGACGCGCGTATCAAGTGGCCGAACGATCTGACGGTTCGCGGGCGTAAGTTGGCGGGGGTCCTCGCCGAGTCGTGGGGGCGCCCGCCGCGCCTCTCGGTCATTGTGGGACTGGGGGTGAACGTCGCGCACGAGCCGGAGGATTTTCCTCCCGAACTCGCTCCGTTCGCGACGTCCGTGGCGATGGAAGGTTCCCTCCGGGCTCGGGCGCGGGAAAACTTGATCGCCGCCTTTCTCGTCCGATTCGCCGGCTTCGCGGATCTCCTGGAATCGGGAGCATGGGACCCCGTTCGTGTACGCTGGGAAGCCGGCGCCCTTCCGTTCGCGGGAAGACGCGTCGAATGGATCGACGGAGGGGGCATCCGGTCGGAAGCGCGCGTGATCGGGTTGACCCACACGGGGACGTTGGACTTGCTCCTTTCGGACGGGAGGCGCGGCGAGGCGACCCAGGGAGAGTCCGTGCGCTGGATGGAGTGAAGCGCTCATGCTCCTCGCGATCGACGTCGGCAACACCCACACGGTGCTCGGACTCTTCCACGGGAGCGAGCGCCGCGCGCACTGGAGGATCGGCACCCGCAAGGACGCCACGTCCGACGAGTGGAGGGTCCTGTTCGCAGCCCTCTTCGCGTCGGAGGGGTTCCGCCCGGACGCGGTGCGCGGCGCGATCGTCGCTTCCGTCGTGCCCGATCTCGACGCGGTGATCCGCGAGACCGTCCGGCGGACCACCGAGACGGAGCCGTTGTTCGTCGCCCCCGGAATGAAGACGGGGGTCCCGATCCTCTACGACAACCCCCATGAAGTCGGTGCCGACCGGATCGTCAACGCGGTGGCCGCGATCCACGGGTACGGGGCGCCCGTCATCGTGGTCGATTTCGGGACGGCCACGACCTTCGATGTCGTGGACCGGGAAGGGGCCTACGTCGGGGGAGTGATCGTTCCGGGGCTCGGCATCTCCGCGGAGGCACTGTTCCAGCGTGCGGCGCGCCTCTCGCGGGTGGAGCTGCGCCCCCCTTCACGGGTGATCGGGCGCAGCACGCAAGAGAGCATCCAGTCCGGGCTGTTCCACGGGTACCTCGGCCTCGTGGAAAGCCTCACGCGACGGATCCGCCGTGAGCTCGGGGCCGAGGCTCCACTCGTCGCGACGGGAGGCCTCGCGTCGGTCTTCGAAGGGTGGCTGCCGGATTGCCGGGCGGTCGATCCGGGATTGACGCTCGAAGGACTGCGTTTGCTCTGGGAGCGGAACCGCCGTTGAAGGTGCTCGTCGTCTGCTCGGGGAACATCTGCCGGAGTCCCCTCATCGCCGGGTACCTCAGGCACCGCGCCCGAGCGGAGGGACTGTCGAATCTCCTGGTCGAGTCGAGGGGGCTTCTGGGAATCGAAGGAGAAAGGGCGGACGCCCACGCGCGGCAGGTCGCGCGGGAGAACGGCTTCGACCTCGACGGCCACCGTTCGGCCGGACTTCGGCCGTCCGACGTGCGTTCGGCGGACCTCGTCGTCGTGATGACCCTCGATCAACTGGAAGAACTGCGCCGCCGGTTCCCCGGCGACGCTCCCCCGGCCCTCCTGATCCGCGCCTTCGAATCCGACGCTCTCCCGCGCGGCGGGGCCCCGGATCTCCCCGACCCGATCGGACGCCCGATCGAGGCCTTTCGGGAGTGCTTCCGGGTCGCCAAGCCCTGTATCGACCACTTGGTCCTGCACCTGAAGCACCTGCCGTGAGCGCGCGCAAGGGCGGAGCCGCATCGTTCGCGCGTGCGGTGGAGTCCCGCCTCGAGTCGATCCTGAAACGGCCGGTCGTCTTCTCTCCGAGAGACTGGACGACGCTCGCGGACTGGCACGCACGCGGGGTCCCACTTCCGCTGATCCTCGAAACGTTGGAGGAGGTCGCGGCCCGAAAGGGAGGAACGCGCGCGCGTTCCCTTCGCTACTTCGTCCGCGCGGTCGAGGAGAGCTGGCAGGCGGTCCTCGACGGTCGTTCCGTCCGGCCCGCGAGGCGCGCTCCGAGCGCCTCCGCACGAGGCGAGTCCGGGGACCCTTGGGGTGCGGAGACGGGCGCGGCCGAGCGGCCGCCGCCGCTCGCACGGCTCCTCG
>CAZVOE010000178.1:0-5981 GCA_964628935.1 uncultured Acidobacteriota bacterium | reverse complement strand
CGGCCTCACCCGCACGACGGCCTTCGCCTTCCTCCTCAACGCGACCGTCGCGATCGGCGCCTGGATCCTCGACGCGCGAAGCGCGGAGGGAGGGGAGTCGTCCCCGGGAGAGACCCCCGCGCCCTCCCCGGACGAGCCTCTCGCCGTCCCCTCCTGGCCCCTGTGGGTCGCGCTCGGTTCGGGCTTCTGCGGCCTCGCCTTCGAGATCGTCTGGTTCCGCGTCCTCGTCCTCGTCTTCGGGAGCACCGTGTACTCCTTCAGCGCGATGCTCTCGGTGTTCCTCCTCGGAATCGCGCTCGGCTCGCTCGTCGCCGGGCCCGTCGCCGACCGCGCCAGGGTCCCCGTGCGCCTCCTCGCGGTGACCCAAGTGGCGGTCGCGCTCTTCGCCCTCCTCGGAAGCCTCGCGGTCAACCGGATGCCCCTGTGGTTCCTCGCGATGCTGCGCGCGTTCGGGTTCGACTTCGACGGGATGAACGCGACGAAGATGGTCCTCTCCGTCCTGACCATCCTTCCCCCGGCGCTCGCCTTCGGGGCGACTTTCCCCGTCGTCGTCCGCGTCGCTTCCCGGGTGCGGGAGGGGACCGGAGCGCGGATCGGCCGGGTCTACGCGTGGAACACCGTCGGGGCGATCCTCGGCTCCTTCCTGACCGGGTTCGTGTTCCTCCCCGCCTTCGGGATGGAGTGGACGCTTCGAGGGGTGATCCTCGTCGCCCTCGCCCTCGCGTTCGGGAGCCTCCTCGTCGAGCGGGGCCCACTCCAGTTCCGCTTCGCCGTTCCGATGGGGCTCGCGATCGTCGTCGTCGCCGCGGCCGTCGTCACGGGGCCCCGCTGGAACCGCACCCTCCTCGGCGCCGGGGTCTACGTCGAGCCGCAGAAGTACTACGACGCGGAGGGGAACCCCTCGGTCGGGGGGCCCCTCAGCCAGTACGTCCTCCAGACCTTCACCGAGGGGTACAACGAGACGATCATCTCGTTCGAGAGCGAGGTCGGGAAGTTCATCACGGTCAACGGCTCGACGACCGCGTCCGACCAGTTCGAGGACATGTTCTCGCAGCGCATGCTCGGCCACCTCCCGATGGCGCTCCACCCGGGGCCGACGCGGAAAGCCTGCATCGTCGGCCTCGGCGCCGGGGTGACCGCGGGGGCCGTCGCGCTCTACGACGTCGAGCGGCTCGTCGCCGTCGAGATCGAGAAGGGGGTCTTCGTTTCGAGCCGGTTCTTCCGTGAGGAGAACCACGGGGTTCTCGAACGTCCGAACGTCGAGGTCGTCCTCGACGATGGGCGGAACTACCTGAAGATGACGGACGAGCGGTTCGACGTGATCTCGTCCGCGCCGAACTTCCCCTCGCTCACGGGCTCGGGTGCGCTTTACTCCCGGGACTTCTTCGAGCTTGCGCGCGAGCGCCTCGCTCCCGGCGGGACGATGTGCCAGTTCGCTCCGATCTGGAGGATGCGCCCCGCGGACGTGAAGACGATCGTCGCGTCGTTCCTCGACGTCTTCCCGCACGTGCGCGCGTTCTCGACCGGGGTGAGCCTCGTGCTCCTCGGTCGGGAGGAGCCGTTTCCTCCCGTCGACTTCGAGGAGGTCCGGCGCCGCGTTCTCCGCCCCGAAGTCGCCGCGAGCCTCCTCGGGGTCGGGGTGCGCGGGCCGGTCGAGGTGCTCTCCTACTTCCAGATGGACGAGGGGGAGCTGCGACGGTGGGCGGGCGAGGCCCCTCGGAACACCGACGACCGCCCCCGGACCGAGTTCTTCGCCCCGCGCGCGCTGTTTTCGATCACCGTCGGGGAGAACCTCGGCGAGATCCTTCGGCACCGCCCCTCGCGCGAGGAGCGGCTCCGCCGGCTCGGTCTTCCCGAGGAGTTCGCGTCGTCCTACGTCGCGCTCGCTTCCGCCTACGACGCCGTCACCGAGGCCGAAGTCGCGCTCGAGGGGGGCTCTCCCGAGGCCGCGATGGAGCTGCTCGCGCCCGTCGCCGAATCGGGACAGCGCTACGCCCGTTACCTCCTCGCCGACCAGGCGCTCTCGCGCGCCCTCGCGGCGCAGCGCGCGGGGAAGGCGGACGAGGCCCTCCGCTGGTTCGAAACGGTCCTCCGCCACGAGCCCGACCGGCTCGAAGGGCTCGCCGGAGTGGGGTACCTCGAGCTCTTCCGCGGGAACCTCGAGCGGGCCGACGCCTTGCTCTCCCGTGCGGTCGAGCGGTACCCGCGGAGCGCGGGGGCGATCTGGCGCCTCGCGGCGGTCCGCTACGCGCGAGGGGCGACCGGGGATGCCGAGGGGCTCCTCCGCGCGGCGATCGAACGCTCCCCATCGCTTCCCGAGCCCTGGTCCCTCCTCGGAGCGATCCGCCTCGGCCGCGAGGACTTCGCGGGCGCTCTCGAGGCGTTCGACGCCGCTCTGGCCCGCGGCGACCGGAGCGAGGGGACCCTGCGAGGGCGCGAGGAGGCGGCCCGGGGGGCGGGGGGTGGGTAGCGCGCGGCCGCACGGCTCGCGGGTATACTCGGAGGCACTCTCCACGGGAGGCGACGATGGAGTACTGGCCGGAACGCTATTTCGAGGTCTTCGGTTCGCTCCGCGACGTGAAGATCGAGCGACCCGCCCAGCCCGACCCCAAGAACGACGTTCCCCGGCAGCCGGTGTAGCGAACGGCGCGGCCGAAGGTCACGCGGGTCGGGGGTATACGTCCCCGGGCCCGGCGGGCCCGGCAAGGAAGCGAAGCGCCCGTTCGAGCGAGCCGAACCATCGAAGCCCCGACGAACGCACGAGTCGGAAGTCGACGAGCCGCGCGAGGGGCAACTGGTCCGTGGAAGGCTTGTAAGCGCGACCTTCGCTCCACCGCCGCGTCAACCATCCCTTCGCGTCGCGCACCGCCTCCGGATCCTCAGGGGCTCGAGCGGTGACGGACAGCCCGGGGCGGTCGTGCGCTCCCGCGGGAAGACGCCTGCCCGCGAGCGAGGGGATCGAAGCGAGAAAGAGCGATTCGAACTCCCGAACGGCGAGGACGATTGCGGACGGGAAGGGAAGGGCCATCGAGGAAAGGATGCGGCCATCCCTCGGCGCGAGATCCTTGGTGCATCCGTCGTCTTCGTCCCTCAGGACGAGCAAGCCCTGGAGGCGCGAATCTGACCGAAAAATCTCGACGTGCTTCCGAAGGTCCCCCTCGAACGCGATCCCGTTTCCGCGAACGACAGGGTCCCAGACGACGTCCGCATGACCGAGATCTTGACCGAGCCTGTGAAGAAGGGCCGGGGCCGCGCGCTCGTCGCCCTGTCCCTCGACGAGGAGCCCGATTCGCCTCAAGGCTCGTGGACCTGAAACGGAAAAGCGGCGGATCCGCCGTCGAGCCCGGGCCCTCGGTGAAGCTCGCCGAGACCGAAGAGTCCCTCCCGGACGAGGGCGACCCGCTCGGCGGGCACCGGGTCGATGCGGGACCCGTCCGGTGTCGGCGACACGAGTCGGATTTCCTCCGGGAGAAGGCGATCGAGTAGCTCGGGGCTGTGGGTCGTGAGCACGACCTGTCGGTCCGCCGTCGCCTCCCGGACATAGTCGATGATGAGATCGAAGGCGCCCGGGTGGACCGTCAGCTCGGGCTCCTCGAGGCCGATCAGCGTGGGAGCGGGAGCCTGCCTGAGGGCGGTGACGATCCCGGCGACGCGGAGCGTACCGTCCGATTCCTGTGCGGCGTCGAACCACTTCGTTCGCCGGGTGCCCTCGGGAACGCGATGCTCGAACTTGACCGTGATATACCCCCCGACCGGTTTCGCCCTGAGGCCCCGCACGTCCCCGGTCAGGCGTTCGAGAACGGCGACGAGGTCGGCCACGAGAGTACCGTCCCGGTCGTCCTTGAGGATCGAAGCCCAGTTCTGGCCGTTGCGGCCCATGGGCTTCGCCGGATCGTACTTCTGCGGCTCCCGCAGCGTGTCGGGGAAGATCGTGTACACCGCAATCCCGCGGAGCTCGTCGGCGAGAGGTCGAAACCGCTCGTCCGCCGCCAGGAGAGGGAGCGCGAGCGCGTTCGGGCTCACCTTCGGGCGCAAGTCCGCTGGACCGGATTCCCACGATCCGTTCTCGGCCCGAAACTGCGTGACGCCGTGTGGCCCCTGTACGGCCGCCGTTTCCGACTTGACCCGCTGCTCTTCGATCCGGTCCCCGGTGAGCGTGAACGAATACGACCCGCTCCAGTCCCCCCCGGCGGCTTCTACTTCCAGCTTCACGTCGAAGGGCCGGCCGGCTCCCCAACGCCGGACCGCGCCGATTCCCTGTCTCTTCGTCAGGGCCGATTCGAGGCCGAGGTGCATCGCGTCGGCGAGGAACGCGAGCGCGTCGAGGAAGTTGCTCTTGCCCGCTCCGTTCGGCCCGACGAGGGCGGTCAGCGGGCCGAGGGCGACGTCCAGATCTCCGCCGAGGCTCCGATAGTTCGAGATTCGAATACTCCGGATCATGAGGACTCCGTGCCGTTCGCGAAGGGACGACCGCCGACGCGCGGAATGTAGTCCGGGTGTCCCGGTGGGCGCAATCCAGCCGCGAGCGCGACGGCCGTCCCGCGTGGGAAGGATGCACCTCCGGCATAATGTCGGAGGTGCATACGTCGAGGCCGAGATCTTCGGGTGGCGGTGGGGAGATCGGGAACAGGTGAACCGCTTCGGCATCGTCTGGGGAGCGATCCTCGCGTCCGGCCTCGCGGTGCGGGTCGCGTACGTCGTCCTCCAGCCGTCGTTCGACCCGACCTTCCAGAGCCCGATGCTCGACGGGGAGTACTACCTCGTCTGGGCGCGGGCGATCGCGGAGAAGACGGGAGACTTCGGCGGCGTCCACTACCTGGGACCTCTCTATCCGATGGCGCTCGCCCTCCTGACGGGGGGGGGCGACTTCGACTTCGGCTTCCTCTACCTGCTCCAGCACGCCCTCATGGTCTCGTCCGCCGCGGCGCTCGGCCTCGTCGCGCGGCGCCTCGCGGGGGACGGCGCGGCGATCGCCGCGACGGCGCTCGTCCTCCTCTACCATCCCGCCCTCTATTTCGCCTCGCGCCCGCTCTCCGAGCCGCTCGGGATCGCGCTCCTCGCGTGGGGGCTCCTCGCGGCGGTCGGCGCCGGCGCCGAGGGACAGGGAGGGCGCGCCGCCGTCCTCGCGGGAGTTCTCGGGGGGCTCGCCTCGCTCGCGCGCCCGGGCTTTCTCCCGATCCCGTTCCTCTGGGCGCTCGCGCTCGCGTTCCGGAGGATGCCGCGAAGGGCGCTCCTCGCCGGCCTCGGCGCGGCGCTCGCGATCGGTCCCGTCACCGCGCGGAACCTCGCGATCTCGGGCCACCTCGTCCCCGTCTCCGCGAATGCCGGCATCGTCCTGTGGCTCGGGAACGCCCCCGGGGCGGTCGGGGTGTACACCCCCGTCCAGGGGTTCTCGGGGCAACTCGCGACGCAGCAGGACGAGGCGGTCGCGCTCGCCTCCCTCGAGGAGGGGCGGGAGGTCGACGCGGTCGAGGCCGACCGGCATTTTCGGAGGAAGGCCGTCGCCGCCCGTCTCGAGGACCCGGCGGGGACGTTTCTCCTCTTCGCGCGGCGGCTCGCCCTCACGCTCGACAACGCCGAGCACGGGCTCGACTACGCGCCGAGCCTCGACCGGAACCCGGTGCGCTTCTTGACCCCGCTCCCGTTCGCCGTGCTCTTCGGCCTCGCGGTCGTCGGCGGGGTCGCGCGAGGAGTCTCCCGGGACTGGCTCCCGCTCTGGGTGGCCGCGGCCGGGTGCGCCCTGACCCCGCTCCTGTTCTACGTCTCGAGCCGGCACCGCCTGCCGCTCGCTCTCCTCCTCGCCGTCCCTGCGGGGACGGCGTTTTCCCTGCGGGGGATCGGAATCGGGAGGCCGCGCCTCGCGTCGGCGGCCGCTGCGGGAGCGGTCGCCGCCGCGGTCGCCTTCGCGCTCCCGACGGGGGGGCTCGTCCGCGCGCAGCAGGCGGGGGCCCTCGCGAACCTCTCGGTCGTCCACGAGGCGG
>CAZVOE010000177.1:0-6182 GCA_964628935.1 uncultured Acidobacteriota bacterium | reverse complement strand
GGTCTCGCCCGGCTCGAGACGGCCCGTGCGGTGGACCATCGCGATCCGGAGCGCGCGGTGCGCTCCGAGGACCCTCTCCCCGATGCGGCGCATCTCGTCCTCGGCCATCGCCGGATACGCGTCGTATTCGAGTGCCAGGACGGTGCGGCCGAGGTGCTCGTTCCTCGCGGTGCCGAGGAAGAGCGCAATCGCCCCCGCGTCGGGCCCCGCGACGCGCGCGACGACGTCTCCGATCTCGATCGGCTCGCGGACGACGCGCGCCTCGATCATCCGCCGCTCACCGGAGGGAGGAATGCAACCTCGCGGACCCCTTCCAGGCTCTCGCTCCACGCGACCCGCCTCCGGTCGCAGGCCGCGACCGGGCGAATCCCGATCGAGCGGAGGGCGGGATGTCTCTCCACGAGCAACTCCCAAAGCCCCGCGACGTCGGGGATCCCCTCGGTCTCCACCTCTTCCCGCCTCGTCCCGGTTCGGTCCGCGAGCGACGCGAACCACAGGACCTCGACCGTCACGCCCGCGCCTCCTCGAACCACTCCCCGGCGCGCGCGACGATCCGCGCCGCGACCCCTTGGAGGTCTCCGTCGAGCACGATCCCCGACGCGTTGCGGTGTCCGCCCCCCCCGTACTCGAGGGCGAGACGGTGTACGTCGAGATCCCCCTTCGACCGGAGGGACACCTTCACCTTCCCCCCGGCGAGCTCGCGGAACAAGAGCACGACCTTCACCCCGTCGATCGCGAGGAGCGGGGTCGTGATCTCCGACGTGTCGACCCCCTCGGCCGCGCACTCCTCGATCGTCTTCCGCGTGATCATGACCGTCGCGACGGCGCCGCCGCTCGAGAGGCTGAGCCCCGCGAGCGCGTGGCCGAGGAGTCGCGTGAATGCGGGGCTGTTCCGCTCGTACACCTCGGCATAGCAGCGCGCGGGATCGGCCCCCGCCTCGAGGAGGGCCGCCGCGATCCGGTGAGCCGACGGGCGCGTCGAGTTGAACCGGAAGAACCCGGTGTCGGTCGCGAGCCCGGCGTAGAGGGCCGCCGCCGCCGCGGGGTCCGGGGTCCAACCGCGCGCCGACGTCAGTTCGTGGATCATCGCGGCGGTCGCGCTCGCCCGATCGTCCAGGATGTTCTTCTCCCACGGGGTGCCTCGCGTCGGGTGATGGTCGATGCACCAGGTCTTCGACGCGCGGGCGAGGAGCGGCCCCTCGAGCCGCCCCAGGCGGTCCGGAGCGGAGTTGTCGACGACGACGAGGGCGTCGGCGGCGTCGAGGACGGCGTCGTGCGACTCCGGCCGGTAGACCTCGGGGACCGGCCCTTCCGTCGTCAGGTAGGCCAGATTCGACGGTGTCGGGTCGTGGTTGACGATTCGGACGTCGAGGCCGAGGCTCGCGAGGTAGCGGCCGAGCCCGATCTGCGAGCCGATGGCGTCGCCGTCGGGGTTCAGGTGGGTCACGAGGACGACCCTTCGGCTCTGCGTGCAGAGATCGGCGAAGAGCGGGTGCGCCGCGGCGTCCATCAGCGTTCGCTCCCGAACCGGCCTGCCCGGTGGACCTCGGACAACCGGATGTAGCTCTCGACCCCCTCCGCGAACCGTGCACGCATCCCTTCGTCGACCGCACCCCGAGGCGAGGCGGGCACGCCGGCGACGACCGTCCCCGGGGCGACGGTCGCGCGTTCCCGGACGACGGCCCCCGCGGCGACGAGCGCCCCGGCCCCGATCCGCGCCCCGGAAAGGACGACCGCCCCCATCCCGATCACCGCGCCGTCCTCGATCGTGCAGCCGTGCACGATCGCGCGATGGCCGATCGTGACACGGCGGCCGACGACCGTCGGACATCCCCGGTCCACATGGACCATCGTGAGGTCCTGCACGTTCGTCTCGTCGCCGATCGTGATCGGCTCGAGGTCGCCGCGGAGAACGCACCCGTACCAGACGGAAACGCGGGCGCCGAGGGTCACCGCTCCGGCGAGCACCGCGCCGGGCGCGACCCAGGCGGAAGGGTCGACTCGAGGAACGTCCCGATGCATCGCGAGGCTCCGGGAAAGAAGCCGGCGAGCGTAGCGCCCGTCCTCGCGGGTGTCAAGGCGCGGTGGGCGCGGGAGCGTCGAGGAGCGCTTTCAGGATCAGCGCCTGGTAGTGGGCGTCGTAGTCGGCGCGGTGGATCTGCCCTGGGTCCTGCGGTGGAAGGCGCAGGATCCGCTGGAGCGATTCCTTCGACGTGTCGTTCCACGGGATCCCGAGCCGCCCCATCGCCAGGCTCTTCGTGTCGATCCCCTTGTACCCGAACGGATTCGGGACCGCGAAGTGGACGTAGTAGTAGTTGAGGTAGGCCCAGTCGAAGACGGCGTTGTGCCCGACGAAGCAGGGACGGTCGCGGGAGCCGCGATTCCGCTCCTCGACCCAGGCGTTCAATCTCCGGAGCGCGTCCGCCGGCTCGGTCCCGTCCCGCTTGAGGCGTTCGACGTCGAGGCCCGTGACCGCGAGCGCGCCGGGGTCGAAGCCGGGGAAGACCGGGCGGAACTCGAGATAGAGGGAATCCCCGATTGCGTGGCGGTTCCCCTCGGGGCGAACGACGGTGACGCCGAGGGAGAGGAGGTTGTACTGCGGCGGGGCCGGTCCCGACGCTTCGATGTCGATACAGAAGTAGTGCATCGCTGCACTATACGACGCTGCTGCTAGGCTTGGGCGGTGACGCGACGATCGATCGGCATCGCGGCGTGGGGCGCGGCGCTCGCCGGCCTCGCCCTCCTCGCCTACGGCACCCTCCTCGAGCCGCGCATGCTCCGCGCCGTCCCGATCGAGTTCCCGTGCGCGGGGCTCCGCGACGGCCCGATCCGGATCGCCCTGTTTTCGGACGTGGACGCTCCGGGAGCGCGGGCGGCGCGCGCGGGCCTGCTCGACGCCGCCGCGCACTTCGATCCCGACCTCGTCCTCATCGCCGGGGACCTCGTCAACGAGTCTTCCTCCGTCCTCTCCCCCGACGCCCTCCGCGCGACTGGCGACTGGCTCGATCGGCTTCCCGCTCCCGGGCGACGCTTCCTCGCCCCCGGGGAGCAAGAGTCCCCGCATCTCGCGTCGCTGCGCGAGGCGTGGCCGACCGAGACGGTCCGCGTGCTCGCCGGGGAGCGGCGCACTCTCGAGGTGCGTGGGGAGAGCCTCGATCTCTTCGTCGCCGACCGAATCTCGGACGCGGCGCCGTGGTCGGTCGACTCCGAGGGGGGACGCTCGTTCGCGGTGGCGTACGGAGGAACGGTCTGGACCCGCCTTTCCACCCGCGACCCGATCCTCCCCGCAGGCCCGTTCGACCTTTCGCTCGCCTTCCGCGTCGACGACGCGCGCGCCTACTTCGCCATCTCGGGGAAGGACGCCGCGGGTTCGCAGGGGTGGCGCCTCGTGCGGTACGAGATGCGCCCCGATTTCCGGCTCGCCCCCCTCGCCTCGGACCGTGCGGAGTTTTCCGGGAGGACCGTTTCGAGGTTCGATCCCCCACCCGGCCGCTGGTGCCGCGTTCGCGTCCTCTCGGCGCCGGTGACGGGAGGAACTTCGCTCCGGGCGCGTTTCTGGATCGACGGGGAGGAGGAACCCGTGCGGTGGGACGTCGACGCCGTTGTCCCGGAGCCGGCCGCCCGCACCCTCGCCTTCGTCGGACGCGCCGGAACGCGCTCGATCGCGGATCTCGTCGTCGCCTCGGGTGCGGAAACGATCTTCGCCGAGCGATTCGAGCGGCCGGAGGCGCTCCTCGGACGATGGGCGCAGCCCTCGCGCCTCGCGGCCTGGCTCGCGGCGCCGCCGACGGGAGCGCGCGTCGTCCTCGTCCACGACCCCGACATCGTTCGCGAGATCGCCGGGCTCCCCGGCACCCGTCCCTGCCTCGTCCTCGCGGGACACACGCACGGCGGCCAGATCCGCCTCCCGCTCCTCGGACCGGTCCACGCCTCGACCCACCTCGGGCGGCGGTACGCTCGCGGCCTCCACATGTGGCGCGGCGTCCCGTTCCTGGTCACCTCCGGAGTCGGCACCTCGCTCCTCCCGATGCGGATCGGGGTTCCTCCGGAGCTCGTGACGCTCACCCTCCATCCCACCGCCGCTGGTACACTCTCGCGCCCTTCGGGAGGACCGTGAGCATGGCGATCGTCCGGCCCGGCCTCGAACGTTTCGTCGCGTCTCCCGCCCGCGCGGCGGGGCTCGCACGCGGCGCGCGCGTGGGCCTCGTCGCCCATCCCGCCTCGGTCGACGCTGCCCTCCGGCACGCGGCGGATCTCCTCCGCGCGTGCCCGGACCTTCGGCTCGTCCGCCTTTTCGGTCCGGAGCACGGGGTGCGGGGCGAAGCCCAGGACATGGAGGCGGTGGGCGGCGGCGTGGATCCCGGCACGGGGCTGCCGGTCGTGAGCCTCTACGGATCGGACGAATCGTCGCTCCGGCCGCGCGCGGAGGACCTCGAAGGACTCGACGCCGTGGTCTGCGACCTCCAAGACGTCGGGAGCCGCTACTACACCTTCCTCTACACCCTCTCCTACGTCATGGAAGCGTGTGCGGCGGCCGAGATCCCGGTCGTCGTTCTCGACCGCCCGAATCCGCTCGGGGGGGTCCGCGTCGAGGGGCCGGTGCTCGATCCTGCCCTCGCCTCCTTCGTCGGCCGCTATCCGATTCCGGTCGTCCACGGGATGACGCCCGCCGAGATCGCCGGGTGGTTCCGCGACGCCGTCGGCGTGCGCTGCGACCTGCGCTTGGTGCCGATGGAAGGGTGGCGGCGCGCCATGGAGTTCGAGGACACGGGGCTTCCGTGGATCCTCCCCTCTCCGAACATGCCCACCCCGGACACCGCGCGCGTCTATCCCGGCGGTTGCCTCGTCGAGGGGACGAACCTCTCCGAGGGGCGCGGGACGACCCGGCCGTTCGAGCTCGTCGGGGCTCCCTGGCTCGACGGGGGCGAGCTCGCGCGCCGTCTCGAGGATGCCGCGCGCCGGGAGGGCCTCTCCGGGTTCCGGGCCCGGGCCACCTGGTTCCGCCCGACGTTCCACAAGCACGCGGGTCGAACCTGCTCGGGCGTCCAGATCCATCTCGAAGATCGGCGGGCGTTCCGTCCCTTCGAGTCGTACCTGCTCCTCCTGCGCGAAGCGCGAGCCCTCGACCCCTCTTCCTTCGCGTGGCGGACCGACGCCTACGAGTTCGTCTCCGACCGGCTCGCGATCGACCTCCTTCTCGGCCGCGGAGACCTTCGGGACAAGATCGAGCGGGAGGAGCCGATCCGGGAAATGGAGCGCGCCTGGTCGGCCGAGACGGAGCGCTTCCGCGCCGATCGGACCCGCTTCCTGCTTTACGACTGAGCGCGCGGCAACCACGGGCACCGGAAGCGCGGGTCGTCGCGACCCGCGCATCCGGCGGGTCCCCGGGGGCGGGGAGGGGGGGGGTCGTTCGGCGCCGCGGCCCCTGCTGCCGGTTGGATACGCGGGATCGGCCCCGTCGTCGCGTTCCCCCCGCAGACGCCGCGGACGTTCTCACCGCACCGGCTCAGGGGGCCGGAGCGAGCTCGGGGGTCGTCAGGACGTCCTGCGGGCGCGGATCGACGAGACCGAGCCGCCTCGCGAGTCGGAGCGCCGGGGCGAACGTCTCCCACGGACTCCGGCCGACGACCACTTCGGCCCGGTCCTCGCTGCTGTCCGGCCCCTTCGAGAACACCGTCTCCCAGAAGGTCTTCGGGGCCGGGAAGACGCGCAGTTCGATCGCCTCGTCCGCAGCGATCCCCGCGGCCTCGCGCGCGAGCCGGAGCGCCACGGGGAACCCACCGATCTCGTCCACGAGGCCGATCGCCTTCGCGTCCTCCCCCGACCAGATCCGTCCCCTCGCGATCTCGCGGACCTTCTCGATCGGGAGGTTCCTTCCCTCGGCGACCTTCGTCGTGAAGTCGTCGTAGATCCGGTCGAGCGCCGCCTGGAATCGGGCCCACTGCTCCGGGGTGTAGTCGTGGAGCCCGGTGAACATCGTCGAGCTCGCGCTCGTGTGCACGTCGTCCCAAGAGAGGCCGATCTTGTCCCACATCCTCTCGGTCAGGAACTTCCCCGCGAGGACGCCGATCGAACCGGTGATCGTACCGGGTTGCGCGACGATCTTGTCGGCGTTCATGGCGACGAAGTAGCCTCCGGATCCTGCGACGTCCCCCATGCTGACGATCACCGGTTTCCCGGCC
>CAZVOE010000176.1:0-6242 GCA_964628935.1 uncultured Acidobacteriota bacterium | reverse complement strand
CTTGCCGGAAGACGTGACCGAGCCCGCCCCCGGGGTGACGGCGGCGGAGCGCAGCGCGAAGGCGGTCGAGGAGGTCCGGGAGGATGTTCTCGGGTTCTTCCGGCGGGAAGCGATCCGCGAATCGATCTCCCCCGACGAGAAGCGCGAGATCCTGCGCGGCATGGTCCTGACGCGGGCGGTCGACAACCGCCTCAAACAATTCTTCACGGGCGGCGACGTTCGTTACGGTTCCGCCGCCTTCCAGGGGAAGGGGTTCCGCTCGCTCGGCCAGGAAGCGATCTATGCCGCTCCGCTCCGCCTCCGGAGGGGGGAACGGTACCGCGGAGCCGACGGCCGATGGAACGGCGACGTGATCGCCCCGCTGATCCGCGACCTCGGGGCCGCGCTCGCGATGCGTCCGACGGCCGACGCCGTGCGGGCGGTGCTTTCGGCGCAGATGGCGAAAGCGGGCCCTCCCATGGACGGGAAGGACCTCCACATCGGGGACTTCGGGTGGGGCGTCCTCCCCGCGTCCGCCCCTCTCGCGATCTCGACGATGAACGTGGCCGGGATGGCGATGGCGTTCGCCCTCGCGGGGGAGGACCGCGTGGCCGTCTCGTTCATCGGCGAAGGGGGAACCTCCCTCGGAGAGTGGCACGAGGCGATCAATCTCTGCGCCGCGCGCCGCCTCCCGGCGGTCTTCTGCGTCGAGAACAACCAGACGGCGCTCTCGACACCGGTTTCCGACCAGTCGGCGGTCCGCGCCTTCGCCGACAAGGCGCCGGGGTACGGGATCCCCGGCGTGACGATCGACGGGACCGACCCCGAAGCAATCGCGGCCGCCTTCGCGTGGGGGGCGGAGCGAGCCCGCGAGGGGAAGGGTCCGACCCTGATCGAGCTCGTGTGCATGCGGATGTGCGGGCACGCGCACCACGACGACATGCTCTACCTCGGCAAGGACCCGCACCCGTCCTGGACCTACGCGCCCCCCTCCGATGCGGGCTACGCCGATCGGGAGAGTTTCGCTTTTTGGGCGGCGAAGGACCCGATCGAGACGTACTTCCGACGGCTCGTCGCGGAGGGAGTCGTCGCCGAGGACGCCCTCGACGAGATCCGCGGAGAAGCGCTCGCCCTCGTCGAGCGCGAGGCGGACGCCGTGATCGATGCGCCGTGGCCCGATCCGGCACTCGCCGGCGCGGGGGTGCTCGCCGGCGAGGCGCCGAGGGGCCGCACGGAGCCGCTCGCCGATCCGCTCGCGCGCAGGCGCCGGGCGATTCCGCCTCTCCCTCCGGTCGAGACCGCCCCTCCTTTCGATCCGAAGGGGGCGACGTTCCTCGAAGCGGTGATGCTCGGCGTGCGGGACGCCCTTCGCGCCGACCGGCGGGTCTTCGTGTACGGCGAGGACGTCGGGGGGAAGTACGGGAACGCGTTCCTCCTCCTGCGGCCGCTCCTCGAGGAGTTTGGGGCGCGCATTCTCAACTCCCCGATCGCCGAGGCGGGAGTGCTGGGGGTGTGCACCGGGGCGGCGCTCGCCGGGATGCGGCCGATCGGGGAGATCCAGTTCAACGACTTCGTGGCCACCGGGTTCAACCAGCTCGTGAACAACGCCGCGAAGATCCGTTACCGCTGGGGCGGGTCGGTCCCGATGGTCGTGCGGATGCCGTGGGGCGGCCTTCGCCGGGCGGGGCCGTACCACAGCCAGAACACCGAACCGTGGTTCTACCGGACCCCCGGACTCAAGATCGTCGTCCCTTCGACGCCCCACGATGCGCGCGCCCTGATGGCCGCCGCCGTCGCCGACCCGGATCCGGTCCTCTATTACGAGCACATCGCCCTGTACCGTGACCCGAAGATCAGACAGCGGCTCGCCGACTCACCGCCCGAACCGGTCGCGCTCGGACGCGCGGCGCTCCGCCGTGCGGGGTCCGATCTCGCACTCGTTTCCTACGGCGCGTACGTGCACCTCTGCCTCCGGGCGGCGGCGACCCTCGCCGCCGAGGGGATCGATTGTTCGGTCCTCGATCTCCGCTCGCTCGTCCCGCTCGATCGAGAGACGCTGCTCGCGATCGCGCGGCACTGCGGGAAGGTCCTGATCGCGCACGAAGACTCGCGCACCGGCGGGATTGGCGAGAGCCTCGCGGCGCTGATCCAGGAGGAGTGCTTCGAGGATCTCGACGCGCCGGTTCGCGTCGTCGGGGCGCTCGACACGCCGGTCCCCTACTCCCCTCCCCTCGAGGACGCGTTCCTCCCCGGAGACGAAGGAGTGCTCGCCGCCGCGCGCGCGCTGATGAGGTTCTAGGGGACATTCCGCTTTTTCTTTCAGTTCCCGAAGTTCCCCGAGAACGTCTCCCGATAGTCCTCCACCGCCGCGCGCACCACCTCGAGCGCTCTCCGACGATCGTAGATCGAGGCGACGGCGACCGGATTCGTACCGTCCGGACGGAGCTTGTAGGTGGCGAAGTAGTGGCGCAAGCGGTCGAGAAGCGGAGGGGGAAGCATCGCAAGCTCGTCGATGTCCCCCCAGACGGCGTCGTGCTCGAACACCGCGACGATCTTGTCGTCGGCCTCGCCGGCGTCGAGGGATTGGATCCCGCCGATGACCCGCGCGCGAACGATCACCTCGGACTTGGTGATCGGCCGCTCGCTGATCACGCAGATGTCGAGCGGGTCGCCGTCGCCGCCGTGAGCGCCGGGACTCAGCGCCCCGACCCGGTCACCGCAGTAAGTTCGGGGCACGAAGCCATACAACGCGGGAGGTGTCGAGGAGGTCCGCTGCGGGCGGTCGGCTCGGAGGTACCCCGTCGCCTTGTCGACCTCGTACTTGACGAGGTCGAACGGGGTGATCTCGACGTAGGCGTGAACGACCTCCGGAGGGTTCGGTCCCACCTCGAGGCCGTGCCAGGGATGGGGGCGCCAGGTGAAATAGGGCGGTGTGGACATGGGGAGATTCCTCGATCGTCGTCAGGACCCGGAGGACGTCGCCGGCTGGGGTTCGTCTCCCTTGGGGCGAAGTCGCACGCGCTTCAAGAATTGTCGACTATCGATAAATTTCCCCAGATTGTCCAGCGGCGGGGAGGGATGGCTCGTAAGGTAAGAGAAAAGCGGGCTGGCCCGCACGACGGTCGCGGAGGAACGGGGAACGCATACCGCCCCGTTCCGCCGCGGACCGGCGGTTCGGGGTGCCCCCTCTCCCCGACGAAGACGCGCCCCGCACGCACGCTGCCCACCTCGACGACGACTTTCCAGAAGAGGATCGGCCGCGGGCGCGACGACGCGCGCGGGATCGTGAACGACGGGAAAGCCGCGCTTCGACCCCTGGCGCGGATCGGCACTGACGTCGGCCGGGGATCGGCGGGCGGGTGCGAGGGTCCGCGGTTCACGCCCTCTCCCGTTCACGAGACGGGAGAGACCTCGGTCCGGACCGCCTCGGCCCCGGCCAGGTGCCGCGCCATCGCCTCCGCCGCCCACTTCCCGTACGTCCCGAGGGTGCTTGGGGAGAACCCGCGCGGCGCGAAAATCACCATCCAAAGGGAGGACGTCGCCGCGTCGACGCTGGTCCGGAACGAGTCGGAGGTCGGGTTCCCGAAGGGGCCCTCTTCGTCGACGAGGGTCGGGCGCCCTTCGACGTTCACTCGGTCCTTCCGGATCCCGGCGTACCCCTCCCCTCGCCCCCCGCGCCGGAGGATCACCTCCCCCCGGACCTTCGCGGCGTCGTAGAGGCCGAGCGGGAGGAGGAACCGCACCGAGCAGAGATTGGCGACATCGACCGCGTTGAGCACGCGTGGAAGGGGTTGTCCCTTCAGAACCCGTCGCACGAGCGCCTCCGACGACGGGCGGGTGTGTGTCGGATCGATCCCGAACGCCCTGTAGAGATCGCGGGCGGCGCGAAGCCCCTCGATCTCCGACGGCCGCTTGCCCGCGTACGCTCGCGAGAGTTCCTCGGCGAGCGCATCCATCTCCTCGATCAGTCCGGAGGACGCGGGGGCGACCTCCACGGGGGTGGCGCGCACCGCCACGATCCGGCACAGCGAGGCGACCGCGGGGTCGATGCGGAGCGTCACGGAAGGAGTCTATATGATGGCGTTTCGACCTCGCAGGAGACCGAGCATGACCGAACCCTTGGGCGGGTCCCTGAGACGCCCGGACGAAATCGACGATCTCGCCGGGGACCTCCGTTCCCTGGTGCGGCGGGATCCGGAGGGGCTGAAGGCGCGGCTCGCGGCCCTTTCCCCCCGCGACCAGGCGGAGCTCGCGCTCCGGCTCGCGCCCCGCGACCGTCTCGAACTCCTTCTCCACGCGCCGAAGCCGATGCCGCTCGTCCGATCCCTCCCCGATTTCGAGCTCTACCTGACGGTGCGCGAGGTCGGTCCTCTCGACGCCGAGCCGCTCCTCGCGCTCGCCTCGGCGGAGCAACTCGAACACGTCATCGACCTCGAGTCGTGGCGGGGCGACCGATTCGATGCCGATCGCTCCGGAGCCTGGGCCGCGCTCTTCCTCGAGGCGGGCGAGCCGACGCTCCGTAGGTTCCTTCGGAAGGCGGACGACGAGACCTTGATTCTCCTCTTTCAGAAATGGTTGCGGGTCCATCCGCTCGAGATCGACCACGAGGAACCGACAAAGGGACACGGCCTGACGGAGATCGGGGACGAGCGAGGGTTCCTCTCCCCCGACGGCGCGCACCTTTTCTCCCCCACGATCCCGGAGCACGCCCCGGCGGCCCGCCGCTTCGCCGAGATCCTCTATCGCGACGACCAGGAGCGCTATCTCGGCATCGTGCACGCGGCGAAGTTCGAGCTTCCTTCGGAGTTGGAGGAGCGCGCGCTCCAGTTCCGTACGAGTCGCCTCGAGGAGCACGGCTTCGTGCGCAAGGAGGAGGCCCTCGAGATCTACGCGGCGCCGCGAGGCGAGATGGCCGAGGTCCCGGTCGGACCCGTGATCGACGAGGGCCGGTCGATTCCGCCCCGGAGCCTCGTTCTCGGCGCGGGAACCGAGGGCTCGCTCCTCCACGCCGCGATCAACCGGATGCCGGCCACGGACCGAGAAGCGACCCTCTCCGGCCTCGTCGCGCTCGCGAACCGGGTGCTCGTCGCGGACGACGGCGATACCGGGGAGCCTTCCGCCCACCGGCGCTCCTTCGAAAAGGCCGCGGGGTACGTGGTCTCCGCTCTCGAGCGCCGCGGCGCCGTCGACCCGATCGCGGCCGCCGACGTGCTCGCCCGAGTCCCGCCCGTGGAGCTCTTTCGGGAGACTCACGCGCGCCTCTCGGCCCTGCAAGACCGCGTGCGTCGCCTCTTCGGTGGCGGCACGTGGGGGAAGGACGCCGCCGAGTCGCTCGCCCGTGTCGACCCTCCCCTCCGGGCGCAGCTTGCGGGCCTCTCCCTCCCCCGCCCGCTCTATTTCGACGGGAGCCACGACGAAGAGGCCTTTCGGGATTTCCGCGCGCTCAGCGAGATCGAAGAGGTCTCGCTCGCGCTCGATCTCGTCGAACGGGTCGGTGCGGTCCTCGGACGGGAACTCCGGGCCGATCTCGCGGCGCTCGACGGCGCGCGTGCCGGCCACCAGGAGTCTCCCCCCCGGATGAGCAGTCTCCTCCTCACCGCAGTGGCGTGGCACGCCACGCGGGGGGAACTGCGGCTATCGCCCCTTCCGGCCGACGCCGCGGCCGCGTTCATCCTCCTTGCGCGCGACGGCCCGCGGGCGCCGGCGGCACTCGTCGACGCGTTCGTCGGGGCGTGCGCCTCCGCGTTTCGCCTGGCCGAGCGCGATTTCGCGGCCCTGGCCCGATTCGGCCGGGCGAGTGCCGAACGGCTGGCCCGGGACGTGCGGGAGTTCGACCCCGGCTCTCCGCTCGAGCGCCTCCCTTGCCTCGTCGTGGCCGTTTAGAATGGGCAAGGGAGGAACCATGGCCGACGACCGCCCTCTGAAGTCCGCGTACGAACTCGCGATGGAGCGTCTGCGGGCGAAGGATCGGGAAGACGGTGTCGCGGATGAAAAGCCGCTCACCGACGCGCAGAAGCGGGAAATCTCACGGCTCCGGCAGGAGGCGAAGGCGAAGCTCGCGGAACTCGAGATCCTCCACCGAAAGCACCTGGCGGCCGCGGGCGACCCCGCCGAGGTCGCGAAGATCGAGGAGAACTATCGCCGCGACCGCGCCCGGATCGAGGACCGAACGGAGGCGAAGGTGAGAAACGTACGGACGAAAAAGGGGACTGGCATCTTTTCCGACTAGGAAAAGGTGCCAGTCCCCTTTTTCTAGCTCCGTT
>CAZVOE010000175.1:0-6247 GCA_964628935.1 uncultured Acidobacteriota bacterium | reverse complement strand
TCGAGCGGAATTGAACCAGGAAGATCTCTCCGTCCGCCGGAAGGGCGAGTCCCGGCGGGACCGGAGGGATGGGCTGCCCCGGCTCCACGGAACCCGCGACGAGGCGGATCTCCGTCCGGTGAGGACGGGCTTCGCTCCAGGTGGCGCCCGCATCCCGGCTCCACGACGTCCACGGTGCGCCGTTCTCGCTCCAGCGCGCGAAGAGGGCGGAACCGGTCGGATCCGCCCCGGTGGGGCCCGCCGCGACCTCGGCGGAGGTGGTCCGAAGAGCCCGCCGCTCGACTGCCCCGGTCGCGCGATGGACTTCCACCGCGATCGTGGTCGTTTCGCCGGCCCGCTCGAGCACCAGCCGCGGGCCCGCGACCCGCGAGTCGGCGCGGAGAATCGAAACGGAACCGACGACGGCCATCAGGACAAACGACACGCGCACGAGCTTCATCGCGGATACTCCCCCCATCGGACCTGCCGACCGGACGGCCGTCGCCCTAACCTATACGGCCAACCGGACCCCCCGGACATCTTCTCCGGTTTTCGTCAGGGCGCAAGCCGCCGCCCGATTCCGTTAGGATCGGTCCGGAGGTCCGCCCGATGAAAGCCCAGATCGCCCTGCTTCTCGCCGTCAGTCTCGCCCCGGGCGTCCTCCCGGCCGCCGAGGGGGGAGACTCTTCCGATCCGAATCGTTCCGCCGCCCGGCTCGAAGCCCTCGAGCGCCGGCTCGCGGACTCGGAGCACCGCTTCGACGAACTCCTCAAGAAGATCGACGACGTCCTCTGGTTCCAGAGGGTCGGGGACGTCGCCGAGATCGACAAGGTCTTCCTTCCCACCGTCCCCACCGCGAAGGGCGAAGAGACGTACGGGATCGCGCACGCACGCCACCCGTTCCGGATGTGGTGCTACGTCTTCGTGCCGCGCGGCCTCGACCGGAGCCGGCGCCATCCTCTGCTCGTCCTCCCTCACGGCGGCGTGCACGCCGACTTCGACACGTACTACACCCACGTCGTCCGCGAGCTGATGGCGGAGGGGTACGTCGTCGTCGCCCCCGAGTACCGTGGAGGAACCGGCTACGGGAAATCGTACTGGGAGGCGATCGATTACGGCGGCCGCGAGGTGGACGATGCCGTGGCGGCGCGCGACTGGGCCGTCGAGACTCTCGGCGTGGTCGACGGAGATCGGGTCGGAATCCTCGGCTGGAGCCATGGGGGACTGATCGCGCTGATGGCGGTGTTCGACCATCCGGAAAAGTTCCGCGCGGCATACGCGGGGGTTCCGGTCGCGGACCTGGTGGCGCGTCTCGGATACCAGACCGACGACTACCGCGACCTCTACTCCGCCCCGTACCACATTGGAAAGACGCCGAACCAGGACGTCGAGGAGTACCGGCGGCGGTCGCCGGTCTGGAACGTCGCGAAGCTGAAGCGGCCGCTCCTCGTCCACGCGAACACGAACGATCGCGACGTCCACGTCTCGGAGGTCGAGCATCTCATCGCGCAGCTCCGGGCCGCCGGAAAAGAGTTCGAGTACAAGATCTACGAGGACGCGCCTGGGGGTCACAGCTTCAACCGCATGGACTCGAATCTCGCCCGGGAGTCCCGCAAAGAAATCTGGGCGTTCCTGAAGAAACACCTTCGCTAGGGTTTCCCGAACTCGCGGCGCAGCGTCTCGGTGTCCCAGGCCGCGTCGGCCTCCGGCCCGAGCTCACGCACCTCATCCGCGATCAGACGCTCGAGGTCCTCGATCGACTCCCGCGCGCGGCTCAAGTACGCGCCGCGGTCGTGCCGTAACGCCGCCAGCGCGCGGACGGACTCCTCATCGTGGCGACGGAACCGGCGCGCGGCCCGGAGCGTGGCGTACGCCGGTCTTCCCAGCAGCCGGAGGGCGTCCACCCCGACCCGCAGGGACGAGTCCAGGGTCTCCCGGTAGATCCTCTCGACCCCCGCGTCGATGAGCTCGTACGCGTGGGCTCGCCCGCGCGCCCGCGACAGGATCGTCAGATGCGGGAAGTGGCGCCGCGCGGCCGCCACGATCTCCATCGCCTTCCCCGGCTCGTCCACGGCCACCACCAGGAGCCTCGCACGCTCGGCCCCGGCGGCCCGGAGAAGGTCCACGCGCGAGGCGTCGCCGTAGTACACCCGCATCCCCAGACGCCTGAGGAGATCGACATGATCCGAGTCGACGTCGAGAACGGTCGCCTCGACGCCGTTCGCGCGCAGGAACCGTCCCACGATGTGGCCGAACCGGCCGAACCCCGCGATCAGGACGGGGCTTTCCCGCTCGATCGCGTCCGCCTCGCGGGTAGGACGCTCGGTCGTGCCGAAGCGCGGGCGGATGACGCGCTCGAAGACGAGGAGGAGCACCGGCGTGACCCCCATCGAAAGGGCCACGACCGCGACCATGGGCGAGGTCACCGAGGCGTCGAGCACCCGGCTCTGGGCGGCGAAGGAGAACAGGACGAACGCGAACTCGCCGCCCTGGGCGAGCGCAAGCGAGAAGAGGAGGTTCTGGTCGGCTCCCATCCCCGCGACGCCGCCGAGTCCGAGCAGAACGACGCACTTCAGGGCGACGAGCCCGCACGCCAGCCCCACGACGAAGAACGGGCGCTCGGCCACGAGCCCGAAGTCAATCGATGCGCCGACCGCCAGGAAGAACAGGCCGAGAAGGAGCCCCTTGAAAGGCTCGAGGTCGGTTTCGAGCTCGTGCCGGTACTCGCTGGAGGCGAGCACGACCCCCGCGAGGAACGTCCCCAAGGCCGCGCTCAACCCCACCTGGGTCATCAGGATCGCGGTTCCCACCACGAGGAGGAGCGCGGCTGCGGTAAACGCCTCGCGGAGCCGGGCCCGGGCGATGAAGCGGAAGACCGGTCCGACGACGAAGCGGCCGATCCCGACGATGGCGACGACCGCTCCGAGGACCGCGAGCCCCCGTCCCCACGCGGGCCATCCGTCGACCCAGGCCGCCCCGTGCGACCCGGCGTCCGCACCGTCCGCCGTCCCACCGGAGGCGGCGAGAAGGGGGAGGATCGCGAGGATCGGGATGACTGCCACGTCTTGGAAGAGGAGCACCGCGAACGATCTCGAACCGGCTTCGGTGTTCAGGAGGCCCTTCTCGGAGAGGCTCTGGAGCACGATCGCCGTCGAGGACATCGCCAGGATCAGACCGAGGGCCAGCGAGGCTCTCCAGGGCAACCCGGCCACGACCGCCGCGGTGCCGATCGCCGCCGCCGTCGCGGCGACCTGGACCCCTCCCATTCCGAGAAGCGCTCCCCGCTGGCGCCAGAGATGGGCGGGCTCCAGCTCGAGGCCGATCACGAACAGCATCATCACGACGCCGAACTCGGCGAAGTGAAGGACGTCCTGCCCCTCGCTGCCCACGAATCCGAGCCCGAACGGTCCGATGACGGCGCCGGCGACGAGATAGCCGAGCACCGACCCGAACCCGAGGCGCTTCGAGACGGGGACCGAGACGACCGCCGCCGCGAGGTACACGAAGGCCTGGACGAAGAAATCGCCGCTCATGCCCGCCTCCCGTCGCGGAGCGCCTCGACCGTCGAGCGGTAGCGCTCCGCGTGCCGGTCCGCGTCCTGGGAGGTCATCCCGTGCGTCCCGTGGACGACGAACGGCGGCAGCCACTCCATCCCGCACAGCCGTGCCGTTTGCTCGATCGGCGCGAGGAATTGCACGACGGTGTAACGGTTTCCTCCCCCCGGACCGTAGCTCGATTCTCGCCCCCCGGCCGTCACGGCGCTCAGGAGCGCCTTTCCCCGGAGGGCCGTGCCCTCCCGCCCGTAGGCCCAGCCGTGCTGGAGCACGACGTCTTCCCATTCCTTCACGAGCGCGGGTGTGCTGTACCAGTAGAAGGGATGCTGGAGCACGACGACGTCGTGCTCCGCCAGGAGTACTTGCTCCCTCCCGATGTCGACGTCGAAGTCAGGATAGGCCTCGTAGAGGTCGTGGAAGGTGACTCCCGGCAGGCCGCGCACCGCGGCCGCGAGCACCCGGTTGACCCTCGATCTCCCGATCGCCGGGTGAGCGAACAGGATGAGGACGCGACGGGAAGGAACGCCGGTCAGGGTGTCGAGCACGGGACCACCTCCGGGATGCGCATTCTAGGGAACCCGCGACCACGCCGTTCCCCGCTACGATAGGGGCGGTGCGGAACCCAGACGCCGAGGAGGACCGATGAAGAATCCCGAGAAGCGCGCCGAGCGGTTCACCCGCCCGTACCGGATCGATCGAGGGAAGAAGTTCCGCCTGAAGGACGTCGACCCGGCAGACACCGCCGGCTTGAAGGACAAGAAACGAGCGCAAGAGGCGCTACGGAAGGGCGTCGAGTACCTCGCGGCCATGCAGGAGAAGCTCTACGCCCAGGACCGATGGTCGCTGTTGCTCATCTTCCAGGCGATGGACGCCGCGGGGAAGGATGGAACGATCAAGCACGTGATGTCGGGAATCAACCCGCAGGGCTGCCAGGTGCACTCGTTCAAGTCCCCTTCGGCAGAGGAGCTCGATCACGACTTCCTCTGGCGCTGCCTCTGCCGTCTCCCGGAACGAGGGCGGATCGGGATCTTCAATCGCTCGTACTACGAGGAAGTGCTCGTCGTGAGGGTCCATCCGCAGATCCTCGACCGTCAAAAGATCCCGGCTTCCCTCGTCGGAAAGAGGATCTGGGAGGAACGCTACGAGGACATCAACGCGGTCGAACGGTACCTCACCCGAAACGGGACGGTCATCCGGAAGTTCTTTCTCCACGTCTCCCGGGAAGAACAGAAGAAGCGTTTCCTCGAGCGCCTCGAAAACCCCGAGAAGAACTGGAAATTCTCGCTCGCCGACGCGAACGAGCGCAACCACTGGGACGCCTACATGGAGGCGTACGAGGAGATGATCCGGAACACCGCCACACCTTGGGCCCCCTGGTACGTCGTCCCCGCCGACAACAAGTGGTTCACCCGCCTCGTGGTGGCGGCGGCGGTGGTCGACGCCATGAGCGATCTCGGCCTCGCCTTTCCGAAGGTGGATGCCGCCAAGAAGCGCGAGCTCGCGGAAGCCCGCGCGGCCCTGGAGCGCGATTGACGTTCGAGAGCCGCCTCTACACCTTCCTCGACGAGGCGCGGGAGTTCGCCCTCTACTTCCTCGAGGGACAGCGCCTGATCGAGGACATCGCCGTGCGGACGGCGGTGACCGGCGCCGGGTTCGCCTACTTCCGGGACGCCGTCCTCTCGGTGCAGCCGATGATCGCGCTCGTGAAGCGGGGGGAGCAGTTCGGCTTCTACATCGACGGCGAGGAGCCGCGCTTCCGTCTCAAGGTGGAAACCGCCCACCACGGCGACATGCGCTGCGCGATCGTCCCGGCGGAGTTCCGCGAGTTCCCGGCTGGGGTCCGCGGGCTCGTACGACTCCTCAAGCTCTTCCCCGGCGGCCGCCCCCCGTACGAGTCGGTCCTCGAGCTCGACGGCACGCCTCTCCGGGAGATCGTCAACCTCGTGCTCAAGCACTCGTACCAGGTGCATTGCGCCGTCCTGGTCTCGCAGTCGAGCGACCAGAGCGCGATGCTCCACCAACTGCCGCCGATCCACGGGCGGGAGGAGTACGTCTACTCCATGGGCGCGCTGTGGACCCGGTGGGAGGCGCTCGAAAGGGAACTCGAGCCCCTGTTCGCGCGGGCCCTCGGCCGCCCCGAGGAGATCCGCGACGCGTTCGCGCGGCTCGGGTTCCATCCCCTCGCCGACCGCCCCGTCCGGTTCCGCTGTTCTTGCTCGCGCGAGCGGATGGTGCGGAACATCCGAAGCCTCGCCAACGCCGAGCCGGGCTCGCTCTTCGATCCCGGACAGGAGAGCCTCGAGGTCGTCTGCGAGTACTGCAAGACGCGGTACGAGATCGGCCGCCTCGAGGTCACGGGGCCGCCGGACGCGCTGCACTGAGCCCGGGCGGCCCCGCGCCGCGACTCAGGATGCCTTCTTCGGCTCGACCACGAGCCGGTCCTCGACGCGGCGCACGCCCTTGGTGTTCTCGGCGTGGTCGAGCGCCTCCTTCCGGACCGCGCGGGTCGGAACCGTCCCGCTCAGGGTGACGATGCCCTGCACGGCGTCGACATCGATGCGGAACGGGTTGATCTCGGGATCCGCCGCGAGCTTCGCCTTGACCTTGGAGACGATCCAAGCATCCGAGAAGAGGTCGCCCATGGTCGGGTCCCCGAGGCGGATCTCGTTCTTCACGGTCTTCACGCCCTCGACCGAGCGCGCGAGATACTCCGC
>CAZVOE010000174.1:0-6251 GCA_964628935.1 uncultured Acidobacteriota bacterium | reverse complement strand
CGCACAGGCCTGCCGTCCGCGTCGAGCACACGCACCTCGACGAGTGCCCGCTCGACGCGGACCGTCTCTTCGAGAGCCGGTTCGGAGAGCGGATTCCCGAGGAGGGCGATCGCGGCGAGAACCGGGAGCGACGGCGCCACACGTCACCTCTCCGCCATCGTCTCGTAGACGTCGAGCACCTGGTCGACCGAAAACTCGATCGTCATCTCGAGGTGGTCGTGGATCGCGCGGGCGAGACCCGCCGCCTCGGGGTCGCGGCGGACGTGCTCCAGACAGATGCGGCCGAAGGACCGGAGCGCGTCGAGCATCTGCTCCGCCGGAACGCCCTGCCGCCGTCGCAGATCCGCGGCGTCCCGGCAGTACTCCATGAAGACCCCCTTCCGTCCCGTCCTCAGGGAGCGGATCAGGGCACGCACGACCATGCCGGAGCGCATGTCACGGTCGCCCGCGTCGAGACGCGCGTAGTCGGGAAACCGCGCGCGCCCGCTCTCTCCTTCGAAGATCGCGGCGTAGTCCACCTCGATCCTCTCTCTGTGCCGCTCGACGAGCCGCGAGACCTCGAATTGCGGCACGTTCCGCAGGTGATCGAGGACCTCGTGGTTGCGCCGGTACCAGCTCACCGGATCGGTCTTCATGTTCTCGATCATGAATGGAATCCGGCGGAGGATTCCGAGCCGCGGCTGCGGCGCCCACTCGAGTCGCTCGCGGGTCCTCCGCGCGTCGATCGTCATTTCGAGGTCGATGTACTTCGCCATCCACGCGCGCTCGAACGGAGGGCTGCCGAGGAGGCGACCCGCGGCTTCGCGCGCTCGGATGCCCAGCCCCGCGAGCGGTTTCGGCACATGGATGGCCTTCCGCGGGCGACCGAAGTGGTACGCGGTAGCCACCCGGTAGAGTTCGCTGTGGGAGGTACAACCGTCGGGGCTGCATTGCACCACCTCCCCCGGTTCGAGGATGGGGGAGCGGTCGAGCAGCCGCTCCATGAACACCGCAGCGTCGCGAACGTGGAGGAACGGAATCGCCGACTTCCCCCGCCCTCCCAGAATCCTCGCGTTCCATCGGTCGGAGAGCCACGTCTCCAGAAAGAAGTAGAGCGGCGGGTACTCGCACCAGTCCGAGAACATCGCCGCGTACCGGATGATGCACGAGGGGAAATCCGACGCGTACTCGGCGAGCATTCTCTCTCCGATTCGCTTGCTCACCGCGTAGACGTTGTCGCCCTCGGGCGGCGTGTCTTCGCGAATCGCGTCACCCGGAGGGGGGAACGGGCAAGCGGCGGTCGAGCTCGCGAAGAAGAACCGCGCGAGACCGAGCGGCCGGCTCGCTTCGAGAACCCAGCGCAGGGCGTCCACGTTCGTGCGGCGGTACTCGGGATGGTCGTCCCCGGTGAAGTCGTAGTAGGCCGCGAGGTGCACGACGTGCTCGGCCCCGCCCGACGCGGCGATCTCCCGGAAGATGTCCCGCACGGCGTCGGCATCGCCGAGGTCGATCTGAATCCAGCGAACGGAGTCGTGAACGAGATCGGAGGGATCGTCGGGCAAACGCCGGTCGATGGCGATGACGGGGCGGGTCGAACGGATGCGCCTGAGAAACCGGGTACCGAGGAAGCCCGCGGCCCCGGTGACGACGACCGGACGTCGGAGCGACATGCCGGCCATCTTAGCGTCCCGCTCGGACGCCTCGGCGGCGCGGTTACTTCAACCCGTAGAGGAGGCTCCCGAAGACGAAGGCAAGGCCCGGAATTCCGAGCAACTGCCACTCGGCGCCGAGGAAGCTCATGACGAGCAGGGCGAGCCCCAGAAGGAGTCCGGCGAAGCCCGAAATCTCCGGCACGACGCTCTGAACCGCTTGTTTCATGCGTTTCAGTTTGGTGTCGAGACTGTGACGAAGCAAGGGCGTTCTTGTTACGTTTTGGGTGCCATCCCCGACGTGATCTGCCGGTAAAAGTCGTTTCCCTTGTCGTCGATCAAGATGAATGCCGGGAAGTCTTCCACTTCGATCCGCCAGACGGCCTCCATGCCGAGTTCGGGGTACTCGAGCACTTCAACTTTCCGGATGTGCTCCTTGGCGAGGAGGGCGGCCGGACCGCCCATCGAGCCGAGGTAGAAGCCTCCGTGCTTCTTGCAGGCTTCGGTGACCTCAACGCTCCGGTTCCCTTTCGCGATCATCACGAGCGATCCGCCGTGGGACTGGAACAGGTCAACGTAGGCGTCCATCCGGCCCGCCGTGGTCGGTCCGAACGACCCCGACGCCATTCCCTCGGGGGTCTTCGCGGGTCCGGCGTAGTAGACAGGGTGGTTCTTCAGGTACTCCGGAATCCCCTCCCCGCGGTCGATCCGTTCCTTGATTCTCGCGTGCGCGATGTCGCGCGCAACGACCAGGGTCCCCGTGAGCGAGAGCCGGGTCGTGACCGGATGGCGGCCGAGCTCGGCGAGGATCTCCGGCATCGGCCGGTTCAAATCGATGCGGACCGCGCCCGGATCGGACACCCCCCGAAATCGGGCCGGGATGAGACGGCCCGGATCGCGCTCGAGAACCTCGAGCCAGATTCCGTCCCGGTCGATCCGCGCCTTCGCGTTGCGGTCGGCGGAGCAGGAGACCCCCATCCCGATCGGGCACGACGCTCCGTGCCGAGGCAGCCGCACCACCCGGACGTCGAGTGCGAAGTACTTCCCGCCGAACTGCGCTCCGAAGCCGCACTTCCGGGCGGCGTCGAGGAGCGTCTGCTCCATCTCGAGATCGCGGAAGGCTTGCCCCCAGGCGGCCCCCGTGGTCGGGAGGCCGTCGAGGTAGCCGGTGCTCGCGAGCTTGACCGTCTTGAGGCAGGCCTCGGCCGAGGTGCCGCCGACCACGAACGCCATGTGGTACGGCGGGCAGGCCGCGGTTCCGAGGGCCTTCATTTTCTCGGTGAGGAACCGGCGAAGGCTCTCCGGATTGAGGACCGCCTTGGTCTCCTGGAAGAGGAACGACTTGTTCGCCGAGCCGCCTCCCTTCGCGACGAACAGGAAGTCGTACGTCGAGCCTGGCGAGGCGTAGATGTCGATCTGCGCCGGAAGATTGTCGCCGGAGTTCTTCTCTTCGTACATCTTGAGGGGAACGGTCTGGGAGTATCGGAGGTTCTCGCGTTGCCATGTCTCCCAGATCCCCCGGGAGAGCCATTCTTCGTCGTTCACGCCGGTCCAGACGCGCTGGCCCTTCTTCGCGAAGACGGTCGCCGTCCCCGTGTCCTGGCAAAACGGGAGGACGAAGTCGGAGGAGATCTCGGCGTTCCGAAGCATCGCGAGGGCGACGTTCCGGTCGTTCTCGGTCGCGTCGGGGTCGTCGAGGATCGCGGCGACTTTCTCGAGGTGCTTCGGTCGCAGGAGAAAGGAGATCTCGCGCATCGCCTCCCGCGCGAGGAGGCGAAGCGCCTCGGGCTCGATACGGAGGATGTCCTCGCCTTCGAAGCGTACGACCGAAACGTGATCGCGTGTCAGCTGGCGGTACCGGGTGTCGTCGGGCGAGAGGGGAAAGAGATCGTGGTAGGTGAATCCGGCCATCGAGCTTCCTCCCTTCGCGCCATCCTAGGAGACGCTTGACGGCCGCGCCACGCCGGGCCTATCGTCGGGACAATCGAACCGTGGAGGCGATGGATGAACCCCTCGATCCGTTATCGCGGGGGGGTGGCGATCGTCGAGCCGGCGGGGCGCATGGTTCTCGGCGACGGTGAGGCGCCGTTCCGGGGGACGATCCACCGGATTCTCGAGGCGGGGCATTCTTCCGTCTTGGTCGACCTGCGCCGCGTCGGGATCCTCGACTCGAGCGGCATCGGGGCGCTCTTGGAGGCACAACGGTCGCTCGCCGGAAGGGGGGGCGAGATCAAGCTCGTCCATCTCACGGCGCGGGTTCGGAGGGTCCTGAAGATCACCGAGGTGTTCGACCTTTTCGACGTATTCGAGGACGAGGGGGAGGCGATCGCGTCGTTCGGGGAACGGGCCTCCTGATCCTCAATCGAGCGTTTTCCGGAATCGAAGCGCCGCGAGCGCGAGCACTCCGGCGCCGAAGACGGCGAGGACGACCGCCTCAGGCCAGAGCACATCCAGGCCGGAACCCTTGAGGAAGACGCCTCGGATCACGTCGTTGTAGTGGCGGAGTGGGATGGCCCAAGTGAACCACTGGATCCCCCGGGGCATGTTCTCGATCGGGAATATGAGCCCCGAGAGGTAGATCATCGGGACCATGAGCAGGAAGACCGCGGTCATCATCGCCTGCTGCTGGGTACGCACCATGCTCGACACGAGGAGGCCGAGGCCGAGCGTGTTGAGGAGAAACAGGCACGAGATCGCCGCCAAGAGGACGAACGACCCGCGGAGGGGCACCCGGAAGAGAGCGACGACGAGCCCTGTGACCAACGCCATGTCGATCACACCGACCACGAAGAATGGAGCCAGTTTCCCGACGATCAACTGCCAGGGTCGCACGGGAGTCACGATCAACTGCTCGAGCGTCCCGATCTCTTTCTCTCGGACGACCGCCATGGAGGGGAGGATCATCGTGACGAGCATGAGCACCATGGCGAGGATTGCGGGGACGTAGAACCAGCGGCTCTTCAGGTCGGGGTTGTACCAGACCCGCGGCTCGAGTTCGACGGACCCCGAGCGGCCGGCGCCCCGCGTGCGCGCGAGGTCGGCGGACGCGTCGCCGACGATCCGGGAAGCGTAGGAAAGGCCCACCACCGCCGATCCTGAGTCGGTTCCGTCGGCGAGCACCTGCACCATCCCGGCACGCCCCGTTTCGATTCGCGCCTGGAAATCGGCTCCCACGACCAGGACGACGTCCGCGCGCCCCCGCGCGATCCGAAGGGCGGCGGTCGCGACGTCGGGATCCTGCGCCACCTGCCGGAACCGTCCGGACGCGCGGAAGCGCTCGATGATCTCTCGGCTCGCCGACGACCGATCGAGGTCGACGACCGCCATGGGAACGTCCGTGACGTCGAGGTTCGCGGCGAAACCGAGCGCGAGAAGCTGCAGGAGCGGCCCGACGATCATTGCGGGGATCATCTTGCGGTCCCTCCGGAGCTGGAGGAACTCCTTCACCACGATCCGCAGGAGGACGCGCACGGTCAGGACCTCTCCCGGATCAGCCGGAGCCAGGCGAGACCGAGCACCGCGATGGCGAACGCGGCGAGTAGTGCGAAGTCCCGAGGGTAGGCCGCGAGGGGTTGCTCCTTGAGGACGATCCCGCGGAGGATCACGAGAAAGTAGCGCGCCGGGACCAAGTAGGTGACCGCCTGAAGAACTTCCGGCATGGACCGGATCGGAAAGATGAATCCGGACAGGAAGATCGCGGGGAGCATCGAGGTGATCGTCCCGAGCTGAAACGCCATCGCCTGATTCTCGGAAACGCTCGAGACCAGGAGCCCCCACCCGATCGCCCCGAGAAGGTAGACCAGGGTCACGGCGAGCAGGTCGAGGTACGAGCCACGAACCTCGACACCGAAAAGGACCCGCGCGGTCCCGAAGATCGCGATCGCCGCGGCGAGAGAGATCACGAGGTACGGGATCACCTTTCCGGCGATGAGTTCGCCGGGGCGCAGGGAGGTGAGGCGGAGCTGCTCCATCGTTCCGCGTTCCTTTTCCCGAACGACCGAGATCGCGGTCGAAACGACCGCCGAAAGCATGAGGATGAACCCCACGAGTCCGGGCACCAGGAACTCCGTGGAGCGGAGGTCGGGGTTGTACCAGACGCGCGGACGGTAATCGATCGGCGCTGTGTTCAGCGAGCCGTCCGCGGCCGCGATCCGTCGGTTTTCCTCGGCGACGAGGCCCGAGACGTACCCCAAGATCGTGTTCGCCGTGTTCGCATCGGTGCCGTCCACGATGAACTGGACGGCCGCCGCGCGCCCCGCCCCGAGATTCTCGGCGTAGTTCTCCGGGATGACGAGCGCCGCCTTCGCCACGCGTCGTTCGAGGATTCCGCCGATGTCGCCGTTCGGTGAAAGCTCCGCCGCGATCTCGAAGTAGGTCGAAGCGACGAGCGCCTCGACGAGTGCCCGACTGGCCGCCGAACGGTCGCCGTCCTCGACGGCGAGGCGCACGTGGCGCACGTCGAAGCTGAGCGCGTAGCCGTAAAGCAGGATCATCATGGCCGGCACGCCGAGGAGCATGATCAGCGTCAGGGGGTCACGGCCCGCCTGGCGGAACTCCTTGGCGGCGACGGCGGCGATCTTCGTCAAGACGCGCCCGCCGCCGTTCCGGCCGCCTCCGCCGCCT
>CAZVOE010000173.1:5676-6383 GCA_964628935.1 uncultured Acidobacteriota bacterium | reverse complement strand
CATCGACGCCGCGTTCCGCGCCGCGACCGAGCGCCACGTCCCGGTCGTCGTCGACGTCTGGGCCGTGTGGTGCGTCCCGTGCAAGAGGATGGACGACGAGACCTACGCCGATCCCCGGGTGATCGCGGCCGCGGGAGGGTTCGTGCCGCTCAAGGTCGACGCCGACGCGCAGCCGATCTTCATCGACCGATACGCGGTGCAGGCGTACCCCGAGGTCCTCTTCCTCGACGAGGACGGCAGGGAGCTCGGCCGGCGGACCGGGTTCCAGGATGCCGCCTCGCTCCTCCCCGCGCTCGAGCGCGCGGCGGCGGGGTATCCGACCTACCGGGCTTGGATGGAGGGGAAGGAAGATCCGGAGACTCTCCTCGCGGTCGGAGAGTACTTCTCGGGGCTCGGGAATCGCGGCCGCGCGGGAAACGTGCTCGTCGCGGCCGCGAAGCGGATCCGCGAGACGCCGACGATGCTCTCGGACGCGTCCCGGCTCCGCCTGGGAACCGCTCTCGTCGCCGCCGGGGAGGGAAGGGAAGGGGCGGCGGTCCTCCACGCCCTTTCGAACGACGGGTCGACCCGCGAGGCGCAGCGGGACGCGCTCGAAGCCCTCGCGAAACTCGACGCGGTCCGTGGCGCGAAGGAGCTCTCGCGCGCCGCCGAGGAGAGGCTCGCGCGGGAGTTCCCCGAGCGGGCGAAATGAAAACGGGGCCTGGGGC
>CAZVOE010000173.1:1343-5666 GCA_964628935.1 uncultured Acidobacteriota bacterium | reverse complement strand
AAAAGGTGCCAGTCCCCTATTTCCCCCAGCCGATCCCGCCGTAGACGTAGCGCCCGCGCAGCGCGCCCCAGTTGTAATCGAACCGCGGGTCGCCGAGGTCGGACTGGAACTCGTCGGAGACGTTGTCGACTCCCGCGTAGAGCGAGACTCCCTTGGGAAGCCGCTGCTCGACGCGGAGGTTCACGAGGGTGAACCCCTCGGTCTCGACGAGGTAGTCCTGCGTTTCGGAGAAGTAGCCCGGCTCGATCACCGGGTTGTCGCGATCGAACGTCTGGAGGAACATCGGGCCCGTGTACTGGGCGGAGACGGAAACGGTCGTCCCCGACGGGATCCGGAAGTCGGCCCCGAGCGCGGCGTTCCGCTCCGCGCGGTAGGGGATCCTCGCCATCGGGTAATCGCGCGAGACCGGGGTTCCGAAGAAGTCGATCAGGGCCGCCACGCGATCGTTGTCCGAGCGGTTTTCCGCGGAGAGCCAGGAGAACGAGCCCCGCAACGTGACCCAGCGCGCCGCTTCCCAGCGGCCTTCGAAGGAGAGGTTCGCGAATCGCGCCTCGGGGGCGCTCGCGTTCTGATACGTCGGCCGGTACTCGAAGGTCAACGTCGCGATCTTGACCACGAGGTCGTCGAAGTCGGTGAGGAAGGCGCCCGCGTTCAGCCGCACCTTCGGGCCCGGCTGCCAGGTCGCCTCGAGCCCATAGGCGCGGGAGGACTCCATCGCCACCCCGCGGTTGTTCCGGTAGCGCCGGCCGCAGCAAACCTCGGCGTAGGTGGGCGGGGGCGGCCGGTACCCGGCGCCGGCCGTCGCGCGGAGCGTCCACGCGGGGGTCGGTTTCCAGGAGAGCGCGGCGCGCGGGAGGATCCGGTCCCCCTCGGGGAGGGGGATGCCCACCCAGGCCGGACGGGATTCCTCGTCCGTGACGGCGTAGTCGGCGCGACGCAGGCCCAAGGAGAGATCGAGCGTCGCGTTCGGCGACCACTCGACGTCGGCCCACAGGCCCGTCTCCTCGACCGTCTCCTCGAAGGCCTCGTCGAACCAGCGGTCGGGGGGGAGCCCGCTCAGCGCGTTGAAGACGACGTCGATCACCGCGGAGTCCCGCGACGACCACGAGGCCCCGGCGCGGGCCCTCCAGTGGAGCCCGAACGCCCGGGACCAGCTCGCGTGGGCGGTGTCCTGGATCTCGGTGATTCCGTAGGTCGGGAGGAACTCCGGAAGGGTCCGGACCTGGGTCTCCCGGATGTCGGTGGACCGGTCGGCCCGGAAGTACCCCGCTTCCATCCGGGAGCCGTCGGGGAAGCGGCCTTCGTAGAGGAGATCGTACTGCTCCCGGTCGAGATCGACGTTTTCCAGGTTGTACACGGCGGCCCCGACGGCGTCGGAGGTCGGTCGGTCGTAGGCGGCGCGGCCGTTCTCCTGCGACTCGTCGTACCCGGAGGCGCCGAGCCGGATCGAGTGGTTCCGGCTCGGTTGCAGGTCGAAACGGGCCTCCCACGTCGTCCGTTCGAACTGCGCGAGGTCCCAATTCTCGTAGCCTCCGGGGGCGTCCTCGTTCGCGTTGATCGCGTCCGACTCGGCGCGGGTGGCGACGAGCGAGGCACCGAACCACCCGTGTCGCCCGCGGGCGTCGAGCCGCTGCCCGTTCCAGCCGAAGCTCCCCACGTCCGCCGAGACGTTCGACTGGACCTTCTCCTCGGGGCGGTGGCGCTCGATCTCGATCCCTCCGCCGATCGCGGCCCCTTCGAGGGAGGCGTCGCCGGCGCCTCGCCGGACCGTGACCTTGTCGACCAGGCTCTGCGGCATGACCGACAGGAGGTAGATCTGCCCGAGCCCGGGGGGGATCGCGAGGCCGTCGCAGAGGATCGGGACGTAGTCGTTCCCGAGCCCTCCGACGGTGAGGTCGGCGTTGTTGCAGTTCGTGCAGACGGTCTGCAGCGCGACGCCCGAATCCTCCTCGAGGCGGCTCGACGACTTCTCCTCCTCGGCGCGGACGGGCGCCGCCAAGAGCAGCGCGGCGGCGGCCCCCCGCCGCGAGCGATCGCATCATGACGCCGCCCTCCGGCTTCCCGTCTACTGCACGCACGAGTCGACCGTGCCGACGAGCCGGTCGAGCTTGTTCTTGATCGTCGCCTCGTCGTACCCGGCGCCGGAGTAGATCACCCGGAGGCCTTGGTCGAGGATCACGTTCGTCGGGAGCGCGCTGAACTTGTTGTACTTCGGCCAGGCGTCCTTCGAGCCGTCGTTCGGGTCGATCCAGCAGGGGAAGGTGTGGTCCGGGATCGAGCCGGAGCGGTCTCCCCAGTTGCGGCACTCGGCCGGGTTCGGACGGCCGCCGAAGTCGACGAGCTGGTTGTCCTCGTCCATGAGGACCGTGAGGAAACGCACCCCCCGGTCCTTGTACTGCTGGTGGACGTTCTCGAGCGCGTCGGCCTCGGAGCGGCAGGGCGGGCACCAGATCGCGGAGAGGTCGAGCATCACGACCTGTCCCCGGAACTCGTAGAGGGAGTGGGTCTCGCCGTGCTCGTCGCGGAGCGTGAAGTCCTGGCCGCAGAGCCACAGGGCGTACGAGTTCGCCGAGGAGTGATAGCCGATCGTGTCGCAGAGATTCGTCACGGCGTAGCCGAGCCTCGGCGTCCCGTCGCTGCGCGTCCCGAGCGTTCCCTCGAGGTTCGCGCTCCGTCCGGAAACCAGGAAGTAGTAGTTCCCCGCGCCGGCGTTGACGGTCGCCTTCCGGACGGCGTCGTTGACGGGCGTGCCGGCGGTGTTGCCGAGGCCGGAAACGGGGGCGTGGGACGCGAAGGAGCCGAGAGTTCCCTGCCACACGGTGTACTCGCGGACGGGCTGGAGCGGCTGCCGGAGCGCCGGATCGGCGTTCCCGTCGTCCCGCGGCTGGCTCGAATCGGCCCGGAGGTCTTCCCAGAAGACCTGCACCTCGTTCGGGCTTCCCCCCCGCTCCACGCGGAGCGGGAAGTGGCTTCCCGGCTTCGAGACCTCGCGCGGACCGGGAGCGGCGTCGTGCACGACGCGGTACAGGGCGCCGTTCCCGCCGCCGCCGTTCGTCGCGAGGGCGTACAGGAACCCGTCGCGGCCGGCCATCGTGTCCGTCCAGCCGGTCGGGCAATTCGGGAGGAACGTCGAGTCGACGAACTTCTCCGCCTGTCGGAGCTGGTCCAGGGCGCCGGGTTCGAGCACGGCCCGGTAAATCGAGGACGCGTCGGCGGCCGCGAAGAAGAGGCTGTTCACGAACGACTCGTCGGCCTCGTCGACGCCCTGGATGCCGGCGGCGCCGCAGCCGTCGTCTCCGAACGCGCTTCCGGAGGGGCAGTACTCGTCCTCTTCGTCGCGGAACTCGCAAAACGCGGCCTCCGTGAAGATGTTCACGCGGGGGGGACAGTTCGCGTTGCTCGTGCAGAAAAGCTCGTTGTTGTTCGAACCGACGCAGGTGCCGTTCCCGTCGTCGTCGGCGCGGCTCACCCCGGGGTTTCGGTCGGCGCCGAAGCGGTCGTGGTCGTTGTCGATGCCGTCCGAGGCCGCGTCGGGGAAAACCGCCGACCCGTACGCGTCGAGGCCGCGGACGCCGATCACCGGCGACCACTCGGTCAGCGGATCGTCGTAGACGCCGTTCGAGTCCCCGGTCGCGGCATCCCAGCCGAGGTTCCCGCCCGCGGGGACCGGGTTCAACTCGTCGTACACCCCCCCGACGTTCGAGCCCGCGTCGGTCGCGTACACGTTTCCGGCCGCTCCGACCGCGAGGCCGCGGCCGTCGCGCACGCCCTTCGCGAACACGAGACTCCCCGGCGTCGGGTTGTCCGCGGGGACGGATCCGTCGTCGTTCAGCCGGAGGATCTTGCCGGCGAACGAGAGGTCGTTCTGCGCGTCGGGGCCGTTCTCGAAGTCGCCCGTCGCCACGTAGAGCTTCCCGTCGGGGCCGAACGCGATCCCTCCCCCGTTCCGCAGGAACGACGCGCCCGCTCCGAGCGAGAGCAGGTCGGAGGCGCCGGTGCACGAGGTTCCGAGAAGGGTGTAGCGCGTGACCTTGTTCTGCCCGCCCGAGGACGTGTAGTAGAGGTAGAACCAACCGTTCGCGGCGAAGTTCGGATGGACGGCGACGCCGAGAAGCCCCCCCTCGCCCGTCGCCTGCACCGCCACCGTGCAGACCGGCGTGGCGAGAAGCTCGCCGTTTTGGAGGAGGCGGACGTTCCCCGTCGTCCGTTCGGTGATCAGGATCCGCCCGTCGGACGCCCCGGCGAGGGACGAGGGCTCCGTCAGGCCGCCCACGACCGGCTCGAGCCGGAACCCCGAGGGGACCTCGGCCGCCGATGCGGCCG
>CAZVOE010000173.1:0-1333 GCA_964628935.1 uncultured Acidobacteriota bacterium | reverse complement strand
CCAGAACGATCGACACGAGCGCCACGAGGCACGGTCTACGAGAGCGCATGGAACCCCCCCGGGAGTGCGGACACCACATCGCGCGGAATGTACGAAGAATCGAACGGCGCCGGAAGGGGCTCGGCTTGAGAAATGTCAAGCGGAACGGCGCTCGGATAGAGTGGCGGCGTGAACATCCCGGAACGCCCGGAAAATGCGATGAGCCCATTTCCCGGGGCGGACCGCGCCGGAGAACGCCGCCGGCTCGCGGCCTTCGAGCGCGCCCGTCTCGAGCGTGCGCTCGCGCGGTGGGGACGCGTCCGTCCGGGGGCCGCGGCGGTCCGCGCCCGTCGATTCCTCGGGGGGCTCCCGGCCGAGGCCGCCGCTTCGGGGCCGGTGCGTTGCTTCGTCTTCGCGGTCGAGGAGGCCCTCGCGCTCGCCGAGGCGTCCCGGGCGGCGTCCCTCTCGCGCCTCGTCGATCTCGTCGCCGACGCCGGGGTTCTCGCCGACCTCGCCCCCGCAGGGTCGATCCCCCCGCGCTTCCGGCGCGAGGTGCGCGCCCATGCCGAGGCGAGGCTCCGCCGCCTCGCGGAAGAGGCCCCGCTCCTCGCGTTTCCCTGGCTCGAACCGGGGCGACGCCCCCGCGCGGCCCGCGTCTCCTTCGCCCCCGACGTGGACCTCGGGAGGCCCGCGAACGAGCTCGAGATCCCGGCGGCCGCGGTGCGCTTCCAGGGGACGCCCGGGGGGACGCTCGTCCTCGGCCGGAGCGACGCGTTCCCGGTCGTGGACGCCGGGCCGTCCACCGGGGCGGTCCTCCTCGCGAAGGGGAGTCGGGTCGCCGTCGGGAAGCGCGATCGAGGGTTCGACGCGCGCGTCGCGCGCGCTCTCGACCTCCTCGACCGCGTGTGGCCCGAAGCGGCCGAAGAGGTTCGCGCGCTCGCCTGGCGCGTCGTCCCGGTCACCGACCGGGCGACCGTGTCGTATTCCTCCCTGCGCCGCCCGGGGATCCTCTACATCCACGTGCGGAGCGCGCCGCTCCTCCGCCTCGCCGAGGACCTCCTCCACGAGACGGTCCACGTGCGGGTGCACACGATCGAAACCCTCCGCCCCCTCGTGGTCCCGCGCGGGCCCGACGGGGAAGAGCCCCGCTTCTGGTCCCCGTGGCGCCTCGAATGGCGCCCGATCCGCGGGCTCCTCCACGGCGCCTGCACCTTCACCGCCGGGGCCGAGTACTTCGAGCGGGCGCTCCGAGCCGTGGAGGACCGAACGCTCGAGGTCTCTCCGAGCCGGCGGCTGTGGCTCGCGCGGCGCCTTCTCGATCACGACCACGAGGCGGTTCGTCTTCCGTACGGAG
>CAZVOE010000172.1:0-6487 GCA_964628935.1 uncultured Acidobacteriota bacterium | reverse complement strand
ATCGAGGGCTCGTGGTGTCGCCGGGTGAGGGAGGCGAGGAGCGAGGGGTTCGTCCGCTCGCGGGCGGCGGCGAGGATCGCGTCCGCGCGCTCCAACGGGAACGCCGGCATCCCCGACGGGACGACGTCCGCCGCGCGGACCGGAAGCGAGCGATGGACGAAGACCGCGTGGCTCGGATCCCGGTGGACCCAGCGCCAGTCGGGGGCGCTTCGAAACCAGACGAACCACTCCGGGAGGTCGATCGCCGGGACGACCGCGGCACGGATCCCGAAGCGCGCGATCCCACGGGCGAGCCCCTCGGGGGTCTTCATCGCGAGGTACTCGCGGTAGAACGCCTCTCCCATCACCTCGTTCCGCCCGTCGATGAACACGGGCCAGCGCGTCGCGAAGCCGAGCCATCCGCCGCCGTCCCACTGGTTGAGGAGCGGGACCGGCCCCGGGACCCGGTCGCGCAGGAACGCGGACGCTTCGACCGGGAGGACGATCGCGTTCACGCCGCCGCCGAACCGGTGCGGGGCGCGCTGGAGGCCGTACCAGTAGCCGTTCGCGACCTGGACCGAGACGACGAGGGCGAGGAGGAGGACGGCGATCGAGGCGGCGAGCGGGATCCGGCGCCCTCGCCGTCCCTGCGCCGCCTCCTCGAGCGCCGCGACGACGGCGGGGAAGGTGGCGACGAAGAAGTAGCCGTGGTTCTTCATTCCCTCGGAGAACGCCCACCCGAAGGCGAGGAGGAGGAGCCAGTCGCGCAACCGGAAGCGCTTGCCGCCGAGGAGGACGGCGACCGCGACGAGCGCGACGTGGAGGTGGACGAAGAGGACCGGCTGCCACAGCGTGAACCGACCCGGCGCCGAGTAGAACGCGGTGCGGAACGGGCTCAGGAACTCCGCGGTCCCGACGATCTCCGACTTCACGAGCCCGCCGCTCAGGATCGCGAATTGCCGGATCGGGAAGGTGGCGACCGCCCCCGCGCACGGGGTCACGAACGAGGCCGCGAGCGAGACGATCGCGACCGCGGCCAGGCGGCGGTCGATCCGTCTGCGCTCGAGGGCGCCCGCGACGAGGTGAATCGCCACCGCGACGAGGCCGAGGACGAAGAGGGAGTGGAGGTTCACCCAGACGGCGAGGATCGCGGGGATCGCCCACGCGGCGCGCCGGCTCCCCCGATCGTGGGCGTCGAGGCACAGGAGCACGAGGGCGAGGGCGAGCCAGGAGAACAGGTGCGGCCGGTATTCGTGCAGGGAGCCGAGGGCGAAAAGGGCGCTGAGCACACCGGAGAAGACCGACGCCGATCCCGTCCGGCGGGAGGCGAGGAGGACGAGAACGGCGAAGACGGCGAGGTGGAGGACGATCGTCCCGACGATCAACGCGTCGGCGCCACCGGAATCGAACAGCCACCAAGAGAGGAGCGAAAAGAGCCAGGGGGCGAGGTCGAGCGGGGTCCCCGCACGCGTGAACGTCAGCGCATCGGCGAAGGGAACCGAGCCGGTCTCCGCGATCGACCGCCCGTAGGAGAGGTAGAACCCGATGTCGGGGCTGTAGAGCGGACGCCATCCGAGGACGACGCAGAGCAGCGCGGCCGCGGCGAGGGCGAGGACGACCGGAACTTTCGAAGCGGGCAAACACCATCCCCGGCGAAAGGCGCGAGGATAGAGGAGTGGTGTAACCGGGTTGTTACGCGCGCAATGGGCGTCACTCTTCCCGAAGCGCCTCGATCGGGTCGAGCCGCGCGGCCCGCCGCGCCGGGAGGACCCCGCTCAGAAGTCCGACCGCGAGGCTCACGCCGAGCGCCGCCGCGACGTACTCAGGAGGGGTCGCGACCGGCAGGCCCGGGACCCACAGGGTGAGGGCCCACGCGATTCCGAGCCCGGTGGCGATCCCGATCGCGCCTCCGGCGACCGAGAGCACCGAGGCCTCGAGGAGGAACAGCGCCTGGATCTGTCCCGGCGTCGCGCCGACCGCTTTCGCGAGCCCGATCTCCGCGGTGCGCTCGTGCACCGCGATCCACATCATCGTGAGGATCCCGATCGCGCCGACGACGAGGGAGATTCCGCCGATCCCCCCCACCGCGACGCCGACGATGTCCATCACGCGCCCGAGCACGTCGAGCATCTCGTTCTGCGTGACGATCGTGAAGTCCTCCTTCCCGTCGTGCCGCGCGATCAAGACTTCCTTGACCGAGGCAACCAGGGCGTCGACGTCGGTGCCGGGGCGGAACATCACGTCGATCTCGACCAATTCGTCCCGGTTGAAGAGCTTGAGGGCCCGGCCCACGGGGACGTACGCGGTGTCGTCGAGGTCGAACGCGAGGAATCTCCCTTTCGGCTCGAGGATTCCGATGACCTGGAAGCGCTGTCCCGCGATGCGGACGTACTGCCCGAGCGCATTCGAATCTCCGAAGATCTCCCGCGCCAACTTCTGCCCGAGCACCGTCACCGGAGGGCCGCGCCGCGGGTCCGACGGGGGGAGGAACCGCCCCTGGCGCACGCGGAACTTCCACACGTCGGGGACGTTCTCGTTGACCCCGTAGACGAACACGCTCCGCCCCCGCTCCCCCTTCTCGACTCGAGCCATCCCGAGGGCGAGCGGAACGACCTTCTCGACGCCGCCGACGCGCGCGATGGCCTCGGCGTCCTCGACGGTCAGCTTGCGGACGGTGCTCAGGATCGAACCGGGCACCCCGGTCGTCTCGACCTTGCCGGGGCTCACCGCGAGGAGGTTCGTCCCGAACTGGGTGAACTCGGCGAGGATGAAGCGCCGCGTGCCCTCGCCGATCGAGGTCAGGAGGATCACGGAGGCGATCCCGATCACGATGCCGAGCGTCGTGAGGGCGGTCCGGAGCCGGTGCGACCGGACCGACTGCCAGGCGTAGCGGGCGAAATCCGAAGGAGCCAAGGGGGCGGGCCTCCGCCCCCCGACTCTACCAGGAACTCAGCGGCTCATGCCGAGCTCGACGACCCGCTCGCCGACCCAGACCTCCTCGCCGGTCTCCGCCAGCCGGACCTTGTAGGCCGGGCCGGGGTTCCCCGCGGCGAAGGTGTGGTTGCGCCGAAACTCGAGGACGGTGCCAAAGGGTTTCTTCGAGTCCTTGACGCGGAGTTCGGTGCCGGGAGGCACTTCCGTGAAGCGGACCGCGAGCGACCTGTAGTTCACGGCCAAAACGAAGATCCCTCCGACGAGCAAGCCCGCGCCGAGGACGAGACCCGCGCGCGCGGCGAAGGCGGACGAGATCCTCCGAAATCCCTTCGTCTCTCTCGTGGCGCACGCGCGGCGGAGAACCGCGTAGGCCCTGCGGATCTCTTCGAACTGCCGCTCCTCCTCCTCCGTCGGGTTCTCGGGGAGCTTCTCGATCAGGATGTAGTACTGCGTGTCGATCTGTTCGGCCGACGCGTCGGGGGGGAGGCCGAGCACGCTCCAGTACCGGGAAAGGGCGGCTTCCGACATGGCTTACCACTTCCCCTGGAGAAACAGACCCCCCTCGATCACGATGTCCGAGGTGAAGTCGACCCAGTTCCCGGTGATCGCCCCGTCCGAGACGCCGTCCTTCCCGTAGCAGTACACGCGGAAGGTCTGGCTCCCGCCCGACGTCACGGGTTCGTAGTAGAGCGAGTTCCCCCACGCGTCCTCCGGGTCGAGGCGTCCGGCGGTCGCCCCGAGGGCCGGGATGATGCTCGCGACCGTCTGAACTCCTGCCGAGCCGGGGAGGATGCTCGTGTTCGCTTCGTATTGGAGGATCGCGCTCGCGACTTGCCGGACGTTCGCGGTGGTGCGGCTCGCCCGTGCGGTGTCGAAGGCGTGGAACGCGACGGACGCTCCGATCCCGACGAGGATGCCGATCAGGGCGACGGTGATGAGCAACTCGATCAGGGTGAACCCCGCTTCGCCGCGGCGAGGACTCCTCGATTCGTGTTCGTTCATGGCTCGTCCCCGAATACGTGCTTCCGAATCCGCGGAGGTGCGGTGCAACCGCCGTTCCATCGGAGCCACCGGAGGCGCCGGCGTCGGCGCGGCTCGAAAAAGTCCGTCTCCCCGCCGAGAGTTTGCGGGGAGCGACACGGAGCGGCACCTCGATCACGGATTCGTCATCGCCCTCTCCTCGTGCGACGGACACGCCCCGACCGCCCGGGCCGGGGCGGGCGACGCTCCGCGTCGGCGCGATCAGCGCCGCGAGAGGGCGTCCACCGGCTCCAAGGAGGCGGCTCGCCGGGCGGGGAAGGCGCCGAATCCGATCCCGACGACGGCGGAGAGGGCGAGGGCGCCGGCGATCGCCCACCCCGGAGGCTCGACGGGAAACGCCGGCCAGATCCCCCGTACGGCGGTCGCCGCGGTCAGGCCGACGATCACCCCCACGATCCCCCCCGCGATCGCGAGCACGGTCGCCTCGACGAGGAAGACTCCGAGCACCTGTCGCGGGGTCGCCCCGAGCGCCTTGAGAAGCCCGATCTCGCGCACGCGCTCCGAGACCGAGACCAGCATGACGTTCATGATCCCGATGCCGGCGACGGCGAGCGAGATCGCGGCGATTCCGGCGAGCGCCGCCGTCAGGATCGTCAGGATCCGGGAGAACGCCCCGAGCACGGCGTCCTGGGTCAGCACCGTCACGTCTTCGACCCCGTCGTGTCGCTCGGTCAGGACCTCGAGGACGCCGCGCCTCACCGATTCGACCTCCTCGAAGGCGTTCGCCTGGACGAGCACGCGGAAGAGGCTCGTCCGGTTGAAGAGCTTCATCGCGGCGGCGACCGGGATGTGCGCGACCTCGTCGAGGTTCTCGCCGAGGGATACGCCGCGGGGGGCCATGACGCCGATCACCCGGAACCGTTGATCGCCGACCCGCACCCAGGCGCCGAGCGGGTTCTCGTTCCCGAAGAGCTCGTCGGCGAGCTTCGAGCCGAGGACGATGACGCGCTGTGCCCTCGTCTCATCGCCCTCCGGGAGGTAGGCGCCGGCGCGGATGCGGACCTCGCGCACGCCGCGAAAATCGGGGGTCGCCCCGGCGATCACGGTCTCGCGCGCGAACGATCCGAAGCGGACGTCGGCGGTCCCGATCAGGATCGGGGCGACGCGGCGCACCTGCGGGAGACGGCGGCGGAGCGCCTCGGCGTCCTCGAGCGTCAGATCGTTCTGGGCGCCGCCGAGGATCGGCGGCCCGCCGGTCGTCTCGGTCTTCCCCGGGATCACGATCAAGAGGTCGCTGCCGAGCGCCGAGAATTCCCCGGTCACGTACAGGCGCGCCCCCTCGCCGAGGCTCGTGAGGAGGATCACCGACGCGACTCCGATCGCGACGCCCGTGAGCGAGAGCCCCGCGCGGAGCCGGTGCCCCCGGCGCCCCCCGGTCGCGAAGGCGATCCCGTCGCGGGCCGTCACGCCGGCTCCACGAGGCGCCCGTCCGCGAGCCGGACGTGGCGTCGCGCGCGCTCCCCGATCGCGGCGTCGTGGGTGACGACCACGAGGGTGAGCCCCTCGCGGTTCATCCCTTCGAGGAGCGCGATCACCTCGGCCCCCGAGCGGCTGTCGAGGTTCCCCGTCGGCTCGTCGGCGAGGAGGACCTTGGGCTCCATCACGACGGCGCGCGCGATCGCCACGCGCTGCCGCTCGCCGCCCGAGAGCTGGTCGGGGCGGTGATCGGTGCGATCGGCGAGACCGACCGCGCGGAGGGCGCGCTCGGCCCGTTCCGCCCGCTCCGCGCGGGGGATGCCGGCGAACGCCATCGGGAGGTCGACGTTTCCCTGAGCGGTCAGGCGCGGGACGAGGTGGAACGACTGGAACACGAAGCCGATCTTGTGGCGACGGACGAGGGCCAACTCGGTCTCGTCGAGACCGCCGACCTCGCGCCCGTCGAGGCGGTAGGTGCCCGCCGTCGGACGGTCGAGACATCCGAGGATGTGGAGGAGGGTCGATTTTCCCGACCCCGAAGCCCCCATGACCGAGACGTAGTCCCCCCTCTCGAACGACAGCGTCACCTCGCGGAGGGCATGCACCGGTTTCGTTCCCAGGTCGTAGGTCCGGCTGACGCGGTCGAGCTCGATCATGACGCCCGGAGGTCGGTGACCCGGACGCGGGCGCCGTCGGTGACGTCGGCGCGGTCGAGCGTCGTGATCACGAGGTCGCCCTCGGAAAGTCCCGACCGGATCTCCGCCCACTCCCAGTTCCGGAGCCCCACCTCGACCTCGACCGAGCGCGCTTCGCCGTCCCTCGCGACGAGGACGCGCTTCCCCTCGATCAGGCCGTACGACGGGACGCGCAGCACGCCCTCCCGAGCGTCGAGGACCACCTCGACGTCGGCCGACGCGCCGGGGACGAGCGTGCGGGCGAAGGCAGGATCGTCGAACTCGACCTCCACCTCGAAGGTCCGGTTCTGCTCTTGAACGTCGAGGACGTACGGCGCGACCCGGACGACACGACCCGGGAAGTGCCGGTCGGGGAAGGCGTCCATCGTGACCCGTACCGGAAAGCCCGCGCGGACGCGCGCGACGTCGACCTCGTCGCGCGG
>CAZVOE010000171.1:0-6500 GCA_964628935.1 uncultured Acidobacteriota bacterium | reverse complement strand
GGACGGTTCGTCCGCCGGCGGACGATCCCGGCTCCACAACCTCGCGGCCACGTTGGACGCCTTCGGGCTTGCCATCGGGCCGCGGGTCCCGTAGACAGTTGTCCCCTCTTCCCGGGAGGCCGCCTTGGACCGCACCTCGACCGCCGAACGCTGGGTCCCGGCGATCGCGATCGCGGCGGCCGCTTGGCTCGCGCTCTTCCCGATCACGAGCGTCGACGCGTACTACCACCTCTCCGTCGGGAAGCGGATCCTCGAAACGGGGGACATCCCGTCGCGAGGGGTGGGATCGGCGACGTTCGGAAGCGAGCCCTGGCACGACAACGAATGGGGGTTCCAAGTGCTCGCGGCCGGTCTCGGGGAGACCGAGCGGGACGGTGACGGGGCGCTCGTCCTGACGCCCCTCGGACGGATCAAACTGATCCTGATGCGGGCGGCCTTTCTCGCGCTCACGCTCGGCTTTCTTTCCGCCGCCCTCCGGCGGATCGGGGTCTCGGGGCTCGGGCGCGCGCTCGCGCTCTGGCTCTGCGCGTTTCTGACCTTCGGCAATCTCTTCTGGGACGTGCGGCCGCAAATCGTGTCGTACGCGATCTTCGCGGCGATCCTCTGGCTCCTCGAGGAAGATCGCGCGGGAAAACGATTCGCCGTACCCGCCATCCTCGCGGCGACCGCGCTGTGGGCGAACGTCCACGCGGCGTTCCCGGTCGGGGTCGTGTTGGTCGGGGTCGAGGCGGTCGGCTCCCTCTGGGACGGCCGGCGTGACCGAGATTCCCGGCGGCGCGTCCGACGCCTTCTCGGGGCGGCCGCGCTGATGCCGTTCGCGGCGGCCCTCAACCCGCACGGCTTCGAGCAGGTGATTCACCCGCTCCGCTACGTCCTCCAACCGGAGATCCACGCGGGGAACGCCGAGTGGTTCCCTCCGGATTTCCGGCGCCTTCCGCTCCTCGTGGGGACGTTCGCGTGGGCGGCCGTCTCGTGGTTTCGGGCCCGACCCCTTCGCGTGGCCGAGATCCTCAGGATCGGGGTCTTCTGCGCCCTTCTGACGACCGCGCTGCGCCACCTCCCGTTCGCGGCTCTGGTCCTCGTCACGGCGGGGGCTCGCGCCGCGGCCTCCGCCTGGCGCCTCGACCGCGTGCCCCGGTGGGCGGGGGCCGGCGCTCTCGCGATCGCGATCGTCGGGGTGTCGGGGGCGAAGTTCGTCGGTCCCGTTCCCCGGTTCGAGGAACGGACCGCCCGCCCGATGCCGGAGCGAGCGGTACGGTTCCTCGTTCGAGAGGCGGTGGAGGGGAACGGATTCAACTCGTACCGTTTCGGCGGGTTTCTCATGTTCCGGATGTACCCTGAGGAGCGCGTGTTCATGGACGGCCGCAACGACCTTTACGGGATGTTCCGCCACCGGGTGTACAACCCGATCCTCTTCGCGGAGCCCGGCTGGGAGGCCCGCCTCGAAGACGCGGTGTCGCGATGGGACGTTGGATGGGTCCTCGTCGACGCCTCCGACCCGATCGCGGGGGGGCTCGTCGGCCATGACGGATGGATTCGCGGGGAGCCGCCGTTCCCCGACGGGAGCCCCGACGCCCCGATCGCGCTCTTCCTTCGGGATACCGCGGCGAACCGGGAGCGCCTCCGGAGATGGCCCGGACCATGAAGCGGAGGGACTTCGTCCGGCTCGCGACCCTCGCCGGTCTCGGTGCGGCGGGGGGGACCGTCCCCGCCTGCCGTCGTCCCGTCCGGGGGAACGGCCGGAACGTCCTTCTCGTCACGATCGAGACGACGCGCGCCGACCACGTCGGGGCGTACGGGTACGGGCGGAACACGACCCCTCGCTTCGACGCCTGGGCCGCGGGCGGGGTCCTCTTCGAGCAGCACTCTTCGGTTTCTCCGCGCACGAATCCCTCGGTCGCCTCGATCCTGACGGGGCGCTATCCCCACGAGCACGGGACGCGGAGCATCCTCCTGCCGCTCGAGCGGGAGAATCGCTCGCTCGGCGAGATCTTCCGGGACGCGGGGTACAGGACCGCGGGGATCCAAACCCACCCCCGTCTCGTCGCAGCCAGCGGGTTCGGCCAGGGGTTCGAGGAGTACCTCGACGACTTCCGGAGCTACCCTCGTGCCGATCAATCGCTCGGCCTCGCATGGACGTGGATCGAAGAGGTCTCTCGCCGCGGGCGACCCTGGTTCTTGTGGGTCCACGTGATGGACCCGCACTGGCCCTACGAGCCTCCCGAGCCGTGGGCGGCCCGCTTCGGCCCCCTCGATCCGCGTCCCAGACGACTTTACGAGGACCTGCGAGCGAACCGGAGGCGGATGGGCCCGGTCATCTTTCGAAACGAGATGCCCCCCGACGAGGTGGCGGCCTTCGTCAACCTGTACGACGCCGAGATCCGCTTCACCGACGAGGAGCTCGGAAGGCTTCTCGAGCGCCTCGAGCGGGCGGGGCTCTCCGAGACGACGGCGGTGTGCGTCACCCCCGACCACGGGGAAGCGCTCGGGGAACACCGCTACTTCTTCGAGCACGGGGACCTCGGTTCCGAGCCGGAGATCCGGGTCCCGCTCGCGATCGTTCTCCCCGGTGTCGTCCCGGGGGCGCTGCGAGTGCCATGGACGACGCGGAGCATCGACATCGCGCCCACACTTCTCGAACTCGCGGGGCTTCCGGTCGAGGGGACGTTCCGCGGGTCCTCGCTCGCGCCGTACTGGAGCGGCGCAAGCGCGGAGGACCGACCGTGCTTCGGAGAGACGGACCGGAGCCTCCACGAAGAGAACGACCGTCGGGAAGTCGAGGGGGTGGCCGGGAAGCGGCGGTGGGTCCGCGTCGGGCCCCACAAGCTCGTCCACATTCCCCGCCGAGACGCCCCGCCGGAACGGCGCCTGTTCGATGTCGAGGCCGACTTCGCCGAAAGTCGTGATCTATTCGAGGTTGAGGTCGAGGTCGCGGGACGCCTCGGGCGGATGCTCGATGCGTGGCTCGCGGAGGACACGGGCGTGATTCGCCCGACGCGGATTTCGCCGGAACTCTACGAGACCCTTCGGTCCCTCGGCTACGTGAATTGATCCCCAAGCGGGGCCCTCCAGTGCTGCGGCCGGTGCGTCCGCGGGCAGGGTCGAGAACGGCAAAATTCGGCCACACAATATCCAAGACTGACATGAATTTCCGTTTGCCTGCCGCAGCGTCCCGTCGTACATAGTCCGGGCGACAACGTACCGACCGGGAGTCGGGCTCCTCCGAAGTGAGGCTCGGGGCGTCACGACGAACGGGGACAGGGGGAAGGATCGGAAAGGGGGGAAGCATCCACCGTACGTTGTTTGAAGTCGCTGGGTAGGGAACCGAAACCTTTCGAAAGGAGCCAGTCGAATGAAGAAGCTGCTTTATCTCGGATTCTGCGCGATGCTGTCGCTCGGCGTTGGCTGCGCGATCACCGATTACTCGCTGATCACGGACAACGACCAGGTGGCGAACGGTCAGGGCTCGGGCGTCGTCAACACGAACGGGAAGGCCCACCTCATCGAGTCCAGCCAGATCGCGACGATTTGGCCGGACGGCACCGATGAGTGGATCGCGTTCGTCGACCAGAAGGCGAACGGCGATCGGGTGATCACCAACTACAACAACTTCTCCACCGGTGGTTTCCCGACCTTCCACGACGATCAGTACTGCAATCCCGATTGGCAGGGCTGCTCGATGGTGACCGCTCAGGACCCGGAAGTCGGTGACGTCGACATCTTCGACTACACCTACAACATCAACTGCAAGGGCATCCGGAGCATCTCCCTGCTGCTCAGCACGACCCGGTACTACGGCGAGTGCGGCCGCGGCTTCATGTCCCTCGAGGACCGCATCAGCCTCGTGAACATGGGCCGGATCGGGAACAAGCTCGGGATGACCGGCCTGTTCTATGACCTCAACAACCTGAACACGACGATCAAGCTGAACAACAACGCCGGCTTCGAGACGACCATCCCGATGACCGCGAACGTCAGCCTGTTCTCGACGATTCAGGGCCAGCGGCGCGGCACGCTCGACCTGTCGCACCCCGGCTTCCGCGCGATGGGCAACGCGTATGCCGACTTCCTCGCGCAGCACGCGACCAACCTCACCACGATCAGCGTGGTGTACAACGGCCTGACGTTCTCGAAGGACATCGCGGGCAAGATCGAGGGTCGTCCGGCGACCCAGCCGAGCCGCATCCGCGAGAACATGAACCGCGCGTTCTGATTCCCTTTGCAGCTTCCCTCCGGAAAGGGCGGGGTGAAAACCCCGCCCTTTCTTTTGGTGTCGCGGCTCACGCCGACGCCGTTCAGCGAGCCTTCAGACGAGCGAGACCGGCGCGCGCGGCCCGATCTCCCGGCTGCAGCGCCAGCGCCTGCCGGTACGCGCGGATCGCCCCCTCGACATTCCCCATTCGCTCGAGGTGCTCCCCCCGCACCCGGTACGCCGCGGCGTACCGGGGCGCCCGTTCGAGGAGAGCGGCGAGGCGGGCCTCTGCCTCGAGGGACTTCCCGAGCGCGAAGTCGCACGCCGCGATCGCGACCTGCACGTCCGGCCGGAGGGGATCGAGGCGCTCGGCGAGCTCGAGGCGTTCCCGTGCCTCTCCGGAGCGGCCGGCGTCGAGCAGGATTTCTCCCGAGACGAGGAGGGCGTCGACCGACCTCGGATCGATGCGCAACGCGTCGGCGGCCGCGGCGTAGGCTCGCTGCGGGTCCCCGCTTCTCCGGAGCGCACCGGCCAGGGCGGCGCGCACCCCCGCCGCCCGCGGCGCCGCGGCCGCGATCGACCGTAGATCGCCGATCGCGCGGCCGATCTCCCCGCGTTCCGCCCGAAGCTCCACGAGGCGACGCGCGATCTCGCGGTCGTCCGGGGCCCGCCGCAGTCCTTCGACGAAGGCTTCCCCCGCCGCCTCGAAGCGACCGTTCGATTCGAGGAGGCGGCCCATCGCGAAGTACGGCTCGGCCGAGTGGGGATCGGTCGCCGCCGCCGCCTCGCAGCTCCGGACGGCTTCGTCGATCTCTCCGCGCTGGGCCTCGACCTCGGCGCGCAGGAGGTGCCCGTTCGAGAACTCCGGGGCCGCCTCGACCACCTCCCGGAGGGCCTCTGCCGCCTCGTCGAGACGTCCGGCCGCGAGAAGTGCGGCCGCGAGCTGATACCTCGCCATGAAGTTCTCCGGAACCTCCGGGAGCAACGCGCGGAGGATCTCGATTCCCTCCTCGAGCCGGCCCGCCGCATTCAACGCGATCGCCCGGTCGTAGCGCGCGAGGTAGTCGACCATCGCCTTCGGGTCCCGCGCGCCCCCATCGAGGCCGCCGGGATCGAAGCTTCCGGCGGCGGCGTACCCGAGGCTGCGCAGACGCGCTTCGGCCTCCGCGTCGAGGCGTCCGCTCGCGCGCGCAGAGGCGTCCGGGTCGGCCGCGGCCACGAACTCCGCGAGCCGCTCGGCGAGGTCGGCCCGGTCGGGATGGACGGCCGCGAGGTTTCTCGTCTCGTCCGGGTCGGACGAAAGGTCGTACACCTCGGGGTTCGGCGCTTGGATGTACTTGAGCGCGCCCCGACGCAGCGCGAGGAGCTCGTGGAAACGGAACTGGAGGCGCGGAAGATACGACTCCGCGTACACCGGTCGTCGCGGAGGAGGTCCGCCGCCGACGAGGCCGAGCAGACTCGCGCCATCCGCGCCGGGTGGGGCTTCGACGCCGAGCGCGTCGAGGACGGTCGGCATCACGTCGGCGAGCGAGACCGGCTCCGACACTCTCGCCCCTTCCGGGAATCGGCCGGGCGCCGAGACGACGAGGGGAACGCGCACCGTCGCCTGATACACGAAGATGCCGTGGGTCTTCTCGCCGTGCTCGCCGAGGCTCTCCCCGTGATCGGCGGTGACGACGATCCACGCGTTCGGAGAGTCGCGGCGGATTCCCTCGACGAGCCGCCCGAATTCCGAGTCGACGAACGCGACCTCCCCGTCGTACGGACGATCCGCGAACCGGGAGGCGAACGGCTCCGGCGGGGCGTAGGGCGCGTGCGCGTCGAAGTAGTGCACCCAGAGGAATCGCGGCCCAGGACCCAAGCGCGCCCAGGCGTCGAGGGCGCGATCCGTCACGGTCGAGGCGGGCCGCTCGCTGAAGAAGACGGGCACCGAAGGGGTTTCCGATTCGCGAACCTCGGGGAAGGCGTCGTCGTACGTCTGGAAACCCTGGGCGAGGCCGTAGCGGGCATGGAGCGGGAACGCGGCGACCACCGCCGCCGTCGACCAGCCGGCGGCGAGGAGCACCTCGGCGAGGGTCGTTTCCTCTTCGCGCACGACGAACGTCCCGTTGTTCCGCACCCCCGTCGCCGTCGGGTAACGCCCCGTGAACAGGGTGGCGTGGGACGGGAGCGTGATCGGGGTCGGCGCGGTCGAGTCGAGGAAGAGGGTCGCCGACGCGGCGAAGGCGTCGAGGTGCGGCGTGAGCGTCCCGTCGCCTCCATACGCCTCCATTCGATCGGCGCGAAACGTGTCGAGGCTGACGACGAT
>CAZVOE010000170.1:3459-6543 GCA_964628935.1 uncultured Acidobacteriota bacterium | reverse complement strand
CGGCCTCCGCCGCCTTCGCGGTCTCGCGGATGTCGGTGACGTTGGGGGAGAGCTTCACCCAGAGGGGCGTCGTTCGAAGGGCCTTCCGCGACGCGCGGACGACCTGGCCGAGTCTCCGGGGGTCGGTCCCGAAGATCATCCCCCCCTCCTCGACGTTCGGGCAGGAGACGTTCAGCTCGACCGCCGCGAGATGGTGGACCCCGTCGAGCTTCTCGCAGACCTCGACGTACTCGGCCTCGGTCTCCCCGAAGACGTTCGCGACGACCGCGGTGTCGAAGGCGCGAAGGGCGGGGAGCTTCTCCGAGAGGAAACGGTCGACGCCGACGTTCTGGAGGCCGATCGCGTTCAACATCCCCGAAGGGGTCTCGACGATCCGCTCGGGCGGGTTTCCCCGTCGCGGCTTCGGGGAGAGCCCCTTCACGACGACGCCTCCGAGGGTCGAGAGATCGTAGAAGGGGGAGAACTCGAGCCCGTATCCGAAGGTCCCCGAGGCGGTCAGGACCGGGTTCTTGAGCCGGACGCTCCCGACCTCGACCGAAAGATCGGGGGTCACCATGCGAGCCTCTCGGCGCGCATCACGGGCCCTTCGACGCAAACGCGCTCGTAGCGGACGGAGCCCGGCTCCTCGCCGCGGCAGGGAACGACGCACCCGAGGCAGACCCCGAACCCGCAGGCCATCGGGGCTTCGAGGGAGAGATCGCACGGGACGCCGCGGTCGAGCGCGAGGGCGGCGACGGCGCGGAGCATCGGCGTCGGGCCACAGGCGTAGAGGTGGACCTCGCCCTTCCGCGCGTCGAGCGCCTCGCGCAAGGGATCGACCACGAGCCCCTTCGTCCCGGCGCTCCCGTCTTCGGTCGTCACGTCGACGCCGGCGCAGCGCCTCCGGAACCAGTCGAGGAGCGGCAGGTCGGAATCGGTCCGCGCTCCGTAGAAGAGGCGAGGGGACGGACGTCCTTCCCGTTCGAGGAGGTGGATCAACGCGGGAAAGGGCGCGGACCCGATCCCCCCCGCGACGAGCCACGGCTCGGCGCTTCGGTTTTCGGGCGGCCCGAATCCACGGCCCAACGGGCCCAGGACCTGGAGCGTCGCTCCTTCGGCCATGTGGGCGAGGAGAGTCGTTCCGCGGCCGTAGACCCGGTAGAGGATCTGCACGCATCCGGACGCGCCGTCCGCGAACGTGCCCGGCACGCCGCAGACGCTGAACGGGCGCCGGAGGAGGACCTCGGAGCCGGGAATCCCGATCATGAAGAACTGCGAGGGCGCCATGCGGAGCGCCTCTTCGGGTGCCTCGAACTCCAGGAGAAAGTTGCCGCGGCCGAGATCGAGGTTGCGCCTCACGCGCGTCGAAAAGTCCGTCGGCATCGCGTCTCCGAGGAAGGAGGGCGAGGATAGACAAAGGCGGATGGGCGGTCAACGGCGCTTGACACCCCTCCGTCGCTCACCTACCATCCGCGAGGTCCATTGGCTTCTTTAAGCCGGCCCAGCGAGGCCGCAAGGAGTCGGACGATGTCCCATCCCGCCGTTCGCATCCTCGACTCCGCCGCCATCGAACGCGCCCTCACCCGCATCGCCCACGAGATCCTCGAAAAGAACCGCTCGCTCGACGGCCTCGGGATCGTCGGGATCCAGACGCGCGGGGTGCCGCTCGCGCATCGCCTCCGCGCGAAGCTCGAGGCGATCGAGGGGCGCGCCCCCTCGGTCGGGGTCCTCGACATCAACCTCTACCGCGACGACCTGACGCGGATCGCGGAGCACCCCGTCCTCCGCAGGACCGAGATCCCGTTCGACCTCGACGACGCCGCGGTCGTCCTCGTCGACGACGTCCTCTTCACGGGGCGGACGGTGCGCTCGGCGCTCGATGCCCTCATGGACCTCGGGAGGCCGCGCTGGATCCAGCTCGCCGTCCTCGTCGACCGCGGCCACCGCGAGCTTCCGATCCGCGCCGATTTCGTCGGGAAGAACGTGCCGACCTCGCGGGCGGAGCAGGTCGACGTGCGGCTTTCGGAAACCGACGGAGGAGCGGACGAGGTCTGGGTCGTACGCCCCGACGACGACGTCGACCCGAGAGAGGAGGACGGGCCGTGAAGCTCCGCGGGCGCCACCTCCTCGGGATCGCGCCGCTCGAGCCGGATGAGATCGCCCTCATCCTCGACACGGCGGAGGGATTCGCCCCGATCGCGGCGCGGGAGATCAAGAAGGTCCCGACCCTCCGCGGGAAGACGGTCGTCAACTTCTTCGTCGAGCCCTCGACGCGGACACGGTCCTCGTTCGAGGTCGCGGAAAAACGCCTTTCGGCCGATTCCCTCAATTTCTCGACCTCGACCTCGAGCCTCGTCAAGGGGGAGACCCTCCTCGACACCCTGCGGAACCTCGAGGCGTTGACCCCCGACTTCATCGTGATGCGCCACTCGGAAGCGGGCGCCCCGCACTTCCTCGCGCAGCACGGCCGCGCCTCGATCGTGAACGCGGGAGACGGCGCGCACGAGCATCCGACCCAGGCGCTCCTCGACGCCTTCACGATCCGGAAACGGCGGGGCACCCTCGCGGGTCAGCGGATCAGCATCATCGGCGACATCCTCCACAGCCGGGTCGCGCGCTCGAACGTCCACCTCCTCACGAAGATGGGGGCCAAGGTCACGGTCTGCGGGCCGCCGACGCTGCTTCCCAAGGGGGCGGAGCGCTTCGGCTGCCGCGTCACCCACCGCATGGACGAGGCGGTCGAGGGAGCCGACGTGATCATGATGCTCCGGATCCAGCTCGAGCGGATGACGAGCGGGTTCTTCCCGACGCTCCGGGAGTACGCGTTCCTCTACGGTCTCGACGCCCGGCGCCTCGCGAGGGCGAAGGCCGACGCGATCGTGATGCATCCGGGGCCGATCAACCGCGGGGTCGAGATCATGGGGGACGTCGCCGACGGGAACGCCTCCGTGATCCTCGAGCAGGTCGCGAACGGGGTGGCGGTGCGCATGGCGGTGCTCTACCTGCTCGCGGGAGGAGGGGACGCGTGAGACGGATCCTGAAGGGGGGGCGGGTCGTCGATCCCTCGCAGGGGCTCGATGCGGTCGCGGACGTCCTGATCGAGGA
>CAZVOE010000170.1:0-3449 GCA_964628935.1 uncultured Acidobacteriota bacterium | reverse complement strand
GCTCTTCGCCAGCACGATAATCGCCTCGGCAATGGCCGCGTCGTCCGGATCGGTCCCGGCCTCCGCGCGGAGGGGGCGGAGGAGGACGATCTCGCGGGGCTCGTCGTCTGCCCCGGCTTCCTCGACATGCACGTCCACCTCCGCGAGCCCGGTCAGGAATGGAAGGAAACGGTCGAGACCGGGACGCGCGCGGCGGCCGCGGGCGGGTTCGCCGGAGTCGCCTGCATGCCGAACACCGACCCCCCGAACGATTCGCGGTCGGTGACCGAGCTGATCCTCGCGCAGTCGCGCGATCACGGGATCGTTCCGGTGTACCCGATCGGCTGCGTCACCAAGGGGCAGAAGGGAGAACAGCTCGCCGAGATGGGGGACATGGCGGCCGCGGGGGCGCAGGCCTTCTCGGACGACGGGAAGCCGGTCCTCTCGAGTCTCCTCATGCGGAAGGCTCTCGAGTACTCGCAGATCTTCGATCTTCCGATCATCGACCACTGCGAGGACTCGGTCCTCGTCGCGGGCGGGGTCGTCCACGAAGGGGAGGTGTCGACGAGGCTCGGCCTCCGGGGCTGGCCGGGGGTCGCCGAGGACGTCATGGTGCAGCGGGACATCCTCCTCGCCGAATACACCGGGGGCCACGTCCACATCGCGCACATGTCGACCGCGAAGTCGGCCGAGTTCGTGCGGCGCGGGAAGCACGACGGGGTGCGGGTCACCTGCGAGGTCACCCCCCACCATCTCTTCCTGACGGACGAGGCGGTCGCCAACTACGATACGAACGCGAAGATGAACCCTCCCCTCCGGCCGGAGGCCGACCGCGAGGGTCTCCTCCGCGCGCTCGCCGACGGCACCGTGGACGCGATCGCGACCGACCACGCGCCGCACCATCGGGACGAGAAGTGCGTCGAATTCTCGTGCGCCCCCTTCGGAGTCGTCGGGCTCGAGACCGCCGTCTCCCTCTGCCTCGACCGACTCGTGCACGGAGGGGTGATCGGACTCCCGCGCCTCGTCGAGCTCTTTACGACCGGGCCGTCCCGGATCCTGAGGCTCTCGACCGGGACGCTCGCGCCGGGGGCGCGCGCGGACGTCACCGTGCTCGACCTCGACCGCGAGGTCACGGTCGACGCCGCGAGGTTCCGCTCGAAAAGCGCGAACAGCCCCTTCCTCGGGTGGCGGCTCCGCGGGGCGCCGGTGCTCACGATCCTCGCCGGTCGCACCCTCCACGACGCGCGCTGACACCGGCGAGCCGTGGGACGACGCGTCGTCGCGGTCGCGAACCCCGTCGCCGGGCTTTCCCGGCGCGCAAACGCCGCGGAGAGGGCGGTTACGGCCTTCCGTCGCGTCGACCGGCGCGCGACGATCGACCTCCTCGTGACCGAGGGGCCCGGCGACGCGAGGCGGATCGCCGCCGAGGCGGCGGCGGCGGGAGTCGATCTCGTTCTGGCGGTCGGGGGGGACGGCACGGCGAACGAGGCGGCGAGCGGTCTCCTCGGCTCCCGCACGGCGCTCGGCGTGATCCCCGCGGGGACGATGAACCTCCTCGCGCGCGTCCTCCGCCTGCCGATCCACCCCGAGGCCGCCGCCCGCGCCCTCGCCCTTTCCCCGCACTTCCACGAAGTGCGTCCGGGACGGGTGGGGGAGAGGATCTTCCTCCTGATGGGAGGGGTCGGGTTCGATGCGTGGGTGCTGCGCGCGCTTCTCGCGCGCGTTCGCGGGAAGATCCGCTTTCGGGACTACGTGGGCGGCGCGATCGCCGGACTCCGCACGTACCCGTTCCCGACCCTGCGCGTTCGGATTCGCGAGGAAGAGATCCGGTGCCACTCGGCCGTGATCGGCCGCGCTCCCCTGTACGGCGGGCTTCTCCGTCCGACCCCGCGCGCGGATCTCGCGCGCGACCGCTTCGAGGTGTGCGCGCTCTCCGGCGGCAGAGGAAGCCTCGCGCGCGCTCTCGCCGCGATGGGGACGGGGGCGCACTCCGCGCGGGAGGGAGCCCGCTTCCGATTCGCGGACGCGGTCGAGGCCGACGCGCCGGGCGCGGAGATCCCTTATCAACTCGACGGCGAGCCCGGCGGGATCCTCCCGGCGCGCTTCGAGATCGCGCGGGGATCCGTGCGTCTCGCGGCGTTGACGCCCTCGGCCCCCCGATCTACTCTCGGCCCTCCGCCGCCGGAGGATCGTCCATGACCGAATCGACCCTCCCCGCCGTGTATCGCACCGAGCTTCCCGGAATCCCTCTCGCCGCACGCGGCAAGGTGCGGGACATCTACGATCTCGGCGACACCCTCCTCCTCGTTTCGACCGACCGCCTGTCGGCGTTCGATCACGTGTTTCCCACCCCGATTCCCGACAAGGGGCGCGTGCTGAACGGCCTCGCCGCCTTCTGGTTCGAGCGGACGGCACCGATCGTTCCGAACCACCTCGTCACGGCCGATCCGGAGAAATTCCCCGACTCCCTCGCCCCCCATCGTGGGCTTCTGGCAGGAAGGGCGGCGGTCGTGCGCAAGCTGCGCATGCTTCCCGTCGAGTGCGTGGCGCGCGGATACCTCGCCGGCTCCGGCTGGGTCGAGTACCGCGAACGCGGTACGGTCTGCGGGATCGCCCTCCCACCCGGTCTCCGGGAGGCCGACCGGCTTCCGGAGCCGATCTTCACCCCCGCGACCAAGGCCGAAACCGGCCACGACGTCAACATCCCGTTCGATGCCGTGGTCCGGATGGTGGGCGGGGACCTCGCCGAACGCCTCCGCGAGAGGACGCTCGCCCTCTACCGGTTCGGCGCCGAGTACGCGGCTGCGCGCGGGATCTTGGTGGCCGACACGAAGTTCGAGTTCGGCCTCGAGGAAGACACGCTCGTCGTCGCGGACGAGATGCTCACGCCCGACTCCTCGCGCTTCTGGGCGGCCGACCGGTATGCGCCGGGGGGGTCGCCTCCTTCGTTCGACAAACAGTTCGTCCGGGACTGGCTCGAGTCGATCGGTTGGAACAAGCAACCGCCGGTCCCCGATCTTCCCGCGGAGGTCGTCTCGGGGGCGAGGGCGCGCTACCTCGAGATCTACCGGATTCTCACGGGGCGGCCTCTCGAGCCGGAGATGACGAAGGCGTAAGAGGGATCACGAAACCGAAGTTCGCCGGCCCGGTTTCCCGCGATTGCGGGGGGCTCGGAACTTGCAGGAGGGAACGCTCGAAGCCGGTTTGACCGGGAGCCGGTCGGATGGTACGGTTTGCGTCCTTTCCGCCGCGCGGCGGGGGGTGACGGCCTCGAGTGCAGCCCGGCGGTCCATTTCCGGAGGCCGGGGCCAAGGGAACTTCTTCTCGGAGCGACCGTAAAGATGTCCCGAAAGTTCTACACGATCTTCATCCTCCCCCACGCGCAGGAGCGCTTCCGGAAGATCCACCTCTCGAGGAACTTCCTTCTCGGCGTCGGGGCGGTCGTCGGCCTCGTCGGTCTCGGGGGGGGT
>CAZVOE010000169.1:0-6594 GCA_964628935.1 uncultured Acidobacteriota bacterium | reverse complement strand
GACTACCACTTCACCGAACATCGCCATGACCATCGCCGCCACGAGGTCCAAGGGGCTTCGCAAGTTCATCCCACAGCCCGACCGCTATCGCGACCGGTACGGGTGCTTCACGCTGACCGCGCGCGACATGAAGATCCTGGAGACGATCTACCGCTACCGATACCTGGAGGCTCGGCACATCCGGGCGCTCGTCGGCGGGTCCGGCCAGCAGATCACCCGGCGCCTCCAGGGGCTCTTCCACCACGGGTACCTCGGACGGTATGCCCGCCGCGAGCGAATGCGCCTTGAGCTCGATCCTGGCGCGCCGCTGATGGCGTACGGGCCGGAGCTGAAGGGCGTGCGCGCCCTCGAACGACACCGCTCCGCCGCCGCGGCGACGGCCGGCACCGAGCCGGAGCCGGTGCGATGGAAGAAGGAGTACACGCGGAGGACGGAGTGGTTCCTCGAGCACCACCTGATGGTCTCGAACTTCCGGTGCGTCCTCGAGCTCGCGCTCCGCGAGACGCCCGACACCGAGCTCGTGACGTGGAAACAGGGGAAAGAGATCTGGTTCCGCATCACGATCCCCGGAGAACGGAAGCGAGTCCTCCGCGTTGCGCCGGACGCGTACTTCGTGGTGCGACAGGCCGAGCACGTCCGGCACTTCTTCCTGGAGGCGGATCGGGGAACGGAGGAGCATCGGCGGATCGCAGACAAGTTCGTCGCCTACTGGGTCCACGTCGGGACCTTTCGGCCCGCCACGGCTGTGCAGGAACGCCCGCGTGTCACCGTGCTCTTCCTGACGCGAGGCCACCGTCGTTTGGCGAATCTCATGGCCACGTTCAATCAGGTCCGAAGGCCCCGGCACCTTGAACAAGGAGGACGGGGCGCCTTCCGTTTCGGCCTCGACCAATCGTTCCGGGTCGACGAGACCGAGTCCATCGCGGCGCGTACGTTGCTCGACGCGAACGGTCGCCTTGTGTCGCTGCTCGACTGACGTTCCCGCTTGACGAATGCGGCCGCGGGATCGGTCGAAAGTGGCGCAAAAACGCGCAAAACAAGCAACGCCCGGTCCGAAGACCGCCCTGCAGCCCAGTCCCCGAGGGGATCTGGGGGATTCACCCGTGAGGTTTCCGCACGGACGCCGGGAGGTCAAGGTCAGGGCTGACCGAATGAACGTCTGGCGCCCAGGTCGGCGCGTCGTTTCAGGAGGACGTCGAGATCCCCTTGACTTCGAGGGGCTGGTAAGGATATCTTACCAGCCGTAAGACCTAGATGAGGGAGGGCGCGATGACACGAAAAGAACTCTTGGAGGCAGTGATGAGCGCACTTCGGGAGACCCAACAACTGAGCGGCCACGCCGACGACATCGCCATCTCAGAAGATACGGTGCCGTTCTCGGATCTGATCGACTTCGACAGCCTCAACGCGGTCGAGGCGACCGTAGCTCTTGAACAACGGCTCGGCCGGACGCTACAGGAGAACGTGTTCGTTGACGGTAAAGGACGCCCCCTATCAGTTCTTGGCGTCGCCGAGCGGCTCCTCGAATCGACCTCGACGACGAGGGTTTGAGATGCCTCGCGCGAAATCATCTCGGGAAGATCTAGCGCAGCGGCTCCGGCTTGCGCGCGAACAAGCCGGGCTCTCACAGGGGCAGGTAGCCCGGCTTCTCGACATGCACCGTCCCACTGTTTCTGAGATAGAGGCCGGTCGCAGGTCGGTCGCGGCCGAGGAGCTCTCTGAGTTCGCGAAGCTCTACGGTGTCGACCCCAACTGGCTCCTGGCGGTCGACGACGGAGTGGATGGGGCCGAGTCTCCGGCGGCACGGCTGGCCGCGCGCGAGTTCGAGAAGATGCGCCCGGAGGACTTGGACCGTCTACTGCGACTGCTTGCGTCCCTCCGCAAGGGAGCTGGTCGATGACACATCGTGCGACGACCCGAGCGGGCCTCGCCGGTGATGCGTATCGAGAAGCGCTGAGACTCCGGGTCAAGGCCGGTCGCCCGAACAACATGCCGGTATGCCCATTCGACGTTGCCGAGCAGATTGGAGTCGAAGTCCGATTCGTCGACATTCCTTCGCTCGAAGCCATGTACGTCGACGACGGTGAACCGAAGATCCTCATCTCGGCCGATAGGCCCGCCGGTCGTCAACGGTTCAGCTGCGCCCACGAACTCGGTCACCACGCGTACGGACACGGGACTCACTTCTCCTGTCACGATCTCTCACCACAGCAACGCCGCAGCATGTCGGACGATGAGTACATCGCGCAGGCCTTTGCCGGCTATTTGCTGCTTCCCAAGGCGGCGGTCTGGCATGCGTTCGCGGTGCGAGGATGGGACGCTCGGGTCGCGATCGCGGAAGAGTACTACAGGGTCGCGAGCTCGCTGGGCGTGAGCTTCGAGGCGCTCGTGACGCACTGCGAAATCGGTCTTCGACTCTTGACTCCGTCCCATGCAGCGCGCCTGCGTTCGATAAAGCTACCCAACCTTCGTCAGCTCATCACCGGCCAAGCGATCCCAGGGCATCTCGCCGTGGTTGACTCGTTTTCCGTCGAAGCGACGACAGACCTGCGCGTCGGTGACTTCGTTTTGGCCCCGACCGGTTCAAGCGCCGTAGATGATGCGATCACGGTTCAAGCGCCTACAACCTCGGGGGCGCTATTCCGAGCGAGGCGACCCGGAATCTCCGGAGTCCAGCTGCCCTCCGGGTCAGGTCTCTGCGCCGTCCGGATTGCGCGCGCCGGTTACGTTGGTCGAGCGATCTTCAGACATTTGGAAGACCCCGATTATGCCTAGCAAACCGCTTCTCATCGAGGACGACAACCTCTCCAGAGCGTGGGTGAGGGTCTTTCAGGAACTTGCCACGCCTGGCGTGGATGCGCTGGCGCCTCTGGTCTTGACGGTTCGTCTCGCAGCGGACGGACGTCCTCTGATCGTGCCCGGTGTCGGCGAGCGCATCGACGCTGCGCTTCGCGACCGTGGAGTCCCGACGTCCCAGACGACCGCGAGCCTGATCTTCCCTAGCTTATGGAACCCCAGCCGGCCTCGAAGCGAACTGTATGACCGCTACCAGCGGATACTCCCGAGAATCCGAAAGGACAGGCTCAACCGGGACGGCGTCTACTTCGAACGATTGATCGCGTTCGAGGCGGAGGGCACTCGACGGAATCAACTGGAGTACATCATCTCGACCTACGCCGGAGGTAACCACAGAAAGAGCGCCCTTCAAGCTGCCGTTCTCAACCCCGCTCGTGATCAGACAAACCAGCGGCAGCGGGGGTTCCCCTGCCTTCAACAAGTGTCGTTCCTTCCCGATCCGGACGAAGGCTTGGGGGTGACCGGCTACTACGCAACCCAGTACATCGTGGATCGCGCGTACGGGAACTACTTGGGGTTGTGTCAGCTGGGTCGGTTTGTCGCCCACGAGTTGCAGCAGCGATGCTCGCGGATGACCTGTGTCGCGGCGACAGCCCGACTCGGAGATCGATGGACCAAGAGCTGGACGAGAGCCCAGTTACCAGAATTGATCGAGGCCCTCGATGAGGGAGGGGTACCCCTGACTGAGGGAACCGCGACGGCGGGGGTTCACCCATGAGTCGCCGAGGTCAGCTCATTGTAGTGGAGGGCCCCGATGGTGTCGGCAAGTCCACGCTCGCCGCAGCCCTGACAAGCGGCCTCTCGGCCGCGGGCGTTCCCTGTCGTCTGATCGCGTTTCCAGGTCGCGAGCCGAACACACTGGGCTCGCTCGTCTATCAACTTCACCACGCCCCGATGCTCCTCGGGGTGGGTGCAATGACCCCGGCCGCCGTTCAGACGATGCACGTCGCGGCTCATCTGGACGCGATCGATCGCGTCATTCAGCCGGTGCTGAACTCTGGGGAGAGCGTCGTCCTGGATCGATTCTGGTGGTCCACGTGGGTGTACGGGCAGGCGAACGGACTCTCGGCCGATTTCCTGGACTCTCTCATCGCGATCGAGCGTCGTTTCTGGAGAGCATCACCACCGATGATCGCGTTTCTCATCGATCCTCCGAAGCCTTGGAGAACAACGGAAGAGACTCCAACCTGGCAAGCGCTCGCGATGGCATACCGCCAACTCGCCCTGCAGGAGAAGGCCCATCATCCGGTAGAGATCCTTTCGAACGACGGAGACCGGGAGACCGTCTCGGCCGAAATGACCAAGACCGTGGTTGGCATGTTGACCGTAGCCACCGATCCGAAGGGCGGCGAGGACCAACCGCAAGAGCTTCAGCGACGGCTTAAGTTCGACCGTGTTGTTCCGGTGCAACCCACTGTCCCGCGATCGTTGTCAGTGGGACGGATCGGTGCCCTCAAGCCAACACAGGTATACGACACGTATTGGCGTTTCGCCGCTGAAAGACAGAATGTGTTCTTTCGCCGCCTTGAGGGCAACCCACCTCCATGGACGTCGGATCAGATCATTCTTCGCCACCGGTTCACGAACGCTTATCGCGCGTCCGATCGAGTGAGTCAGTATTTGATTCGCCACGTGCTCTATGCTGGCGACCAGGACCCCGACAACCTGTTCTTCAGGACGATCATTTTCAAACTGTTCAATCGCGTCGAAACGTGGGAATTGCTCGAGCGAACTCTTGGCAGCGTGAACGCGGGAGAGTTCGTGCCTGATCGGTATGATCAGGTGCTTCGACGAGCAATGCAAGCTGGGCAGCGCATCTACTCCGCTGCGTACATCATGCCCGCGCTCCGCGGTCAGAGTGGTGCCAAACACACCGGACACCTTCTCCTTCTCGAACGGATGCTCCATGACGAGCTGCCGCGACGGCTCTCGGATGCCAGGTCCCTCCGTGAAGCATTCGAATTGCTTCGCGCATATCCGATGATGGGCGATTTCCTCGCATTCCAGTACGTCATCGATCTCAACTACAGCCGGTTGCTGAATTTCTCGGAGATGGAGTTTGTCGTCCCGGGGCCAGGTGCTCGAAACGGCATCCGGAAGTGCTTCCGAGATCTAGGCGGCCTGAGCGAGTCGGATGTGATCCGGCTCGTGACCGAGGGACAGGAAGAGGAGTTTCGCCGTCGCGGGCTTGCATTCCGCGATCTGTGGAGCAGGCCTCTTCAGCTGATCGACTGTCAGAACTTGTTCTGCGAGGTCGACAAGTATGCTCGGGTGGCGCACCCGGACATGACCGACTCCGGAGGCAGGACGCGAATCAAGCAGGTGTTTCGCCCAGCCGGTCGCCAGCCATGGCCGTGGTATCCGCCCAAGTGGGGGATCAACGAGAAGATCGCTGAGTTGCAGGAGGCAGGGAATGCGCGTGATTGAGGCAACGACCGCAGATGAGGCGTGGTCGGCGGCCGCCCGCCTGATCGAGGCTCAAGACGGAACCCTCAACCAGTCAGGTCGCGGGGGAGACACGCGTGAGCTGCTGCACGCCTGTCTGGTCGTGAGCGACCCACGAAGTCGATGGGTGCTGAACCGGCGACCGCCAATCAACCCGGCATTCGCCCTTGCAGAGGTGATCTGGATTCTCAGTGGCCGAGACGATTCCGGATTCCTGAACTTCTGGAATCCGCGTCTGCCGAAGTTTGCGGGGCGGGGTCCCCTGTACTATGGCGCTTACGGTCAACGTCTTCGCTATCGCTTCGGCATCGATCAGATTCGATTCGCTTTTGAAACACTCAGGGCGAATCCCGAATCGCGTCAAGCGGTGCTGCAGATCTGGGACGCGGCCTCCGACCTCCCGCTGGAAGGGGGGCAACCGCGAAGTCCGGACATCCCGTGCAACGTGTGCTCGTTGGTCAAAATCCGCCAAGGCCGTCTGGAGTGGGTCCAGATCATGCGCAGTAACGATCTCCAACTTGGATTGCCGCACAATGTCGTCCAGTTCACCACAATTCAAGAGATGATGGCCGCCTGGTTGGGCATCGACGTCGGCACTTACACGCACTTCAGCGATAGTCTGCATGTTTACAGTGACCACGTCCACGACCTGATCGAGCCGGTCGTGCTCACGCTGGAGCCGAACGTCGACCGATGGGAACTCCCGTATAACGAGACCATGGATGTCATCGAGGACATCGGACGCAGAATGGACGCGATGCGCGCGAATGCCCGAGATGCTGCGGTGATCCGACGTGAAGGGACCATGGAACATCGGTCGCGGGCCGCGACGAATGCGCTGAGGCTGATCGCTGCGGACGCTGCGAGGCGCGCCGGGCTGCAGGACTTGGCAGACGAACTCGTGGCACGCTGCTCCAACCCAGTCCTTCAGCAGCTCTGGCGGCGCTGGTTGGAGCGACAGCGGAGCAGAGTGGAGGAGACCGATCCTGGAACGGGCTGATCGGCCGTCGTGGTCTCTCTTGGACACGAGTGTGCTACAGAGCAACGATGGCGAGATGACGACGCTCGCCGGGCGAGTTTCATGACGAAGACCATATCCGGGCAAATCATCGCCACCACCGTCTCACGAGGGCGGAGTTGGAGGACATCTTCGAGCAGACGCCCGAGCGGCTTCTGATGAATGAACAAGCTCGCCGAGGAAAGTGGTGAGGAACTTGGCGGCAAGCGTCTGCGAGACGAGAGTAAGCGGTCACGGAGCGGCGTTCTTGAAGGGCCGGTCGATCGCGGATCGGA
>CAZVOE010000168.1:0-6604 GCA_964628935.1 uncultured Acidobacteriota bacterium | reverse complement strand
ACCCGCGTCCGCGCGCACCCACGCCCCGCATCCCCACGATTCGCGTCACGTTGTGTTCCCCAGAGGGATCTCGATCTCCACCTCCGCTCCCTCCGCGACGGTCGCCGCGCCCGTCGCGCGCTTCCCGCCCGCCTCGACGGTGACCGCGTACGACCCCGGCGCCAGTCCGGTCGCGAGGGCGGTGCCGTCGGGACCGGTGACGAGGGTCCCGCTCATCCACATCGCGAGATCGCTTCCGGGGTAGGGGGGAGAGGCTGCGACGGTGGCGCGGGCGCCGGAAATCGGAGCTCCCCCCGCGCCGACGACGCGGAGCCGAATTCTCCCCCCGCTCGACATTCGGAGAACGATCTCTGCCGAGTCGTCGGGGACGACTCCCGAGACCTTCGCGGGGGCGTAGCCGCGTGCGACGGCGACCACGTCGATCGGCCCGTCGGACGGCGCCGTGAGGACGAAGGCGCCGTTGACGTCGGTCGAGGCGGGAATCGCCGTCCGCACGAGGGAGCCTGCGGGAGCCGCGATCACCGACGCTCCCGAGACGGCGCCTCCCCTCGGATCGAGCACCCGCCCGCGGATCTCGCGGCCCGTCTCGAGGCGGATCTCGACGGAGGGCGCTTCCTCTCCCTCGCGAACTTCGACCGGACCGACCTCGCCGGTCCGATACCCGGCCGCGCTCGCGCTCACGCGATAGCGACCCGGATCGACGGCTTCGAGGGCGAACGAGCCGTCGGGGAGGGTGGCGCCCCGAATTCCGAGCGGACCGGACGAGGGGTCTCCTCCGTCGGGCCGCGCGGACACGATCGCGCCGGCGACGGGTTCGTCCGAGTCGCCGACCACGCGGCCCCGGATCGTCCCGCTCCTCAAGACGATGTCGACGACCGGCTCGGCCCCGTCGGGGACGAAGATCTCCACCCGGCCCCCTCCATCCGCGAAGAGGTCGCTCTGCACGATCACCGAGTAGCTTCCCGCCGCGTCGAGGCCGACCTCGTAGCGACCCTCGGCGTCGGCCTGCGCGGTCTTGATCGCACCCATCGGGAGCCCTCCGGTCCCCTGAGCGAAGAGCAGCGAGACGCCGCCGAGCGGTTTCCCGCCGCGGATCACGCGACCCCGGAGGGTGATCGCCGCTTTCTCGTCGAAGTCGAGGACGGTCGTCTCCCCCTCGCGGATCACCGCCTGGCGCATCCCGATCCCGATCAGGACCCGGTCGCCGCTCGGTGTCCGCACGACCTGGTAGGTTCCCGGCGCCAGACGCTCGAAGCGGTAGACGCCGTCGGGGCCGGTCGTCGCGTCCTGCGGGGCGCCTTCCATCATCCCGCGCATCGCGACGATCGTCGCCCCTTCGACCGGCTGCTTCGCCGCGTCGCGCACCGTGCCGGTGAGCGTCCCACCCCGGCCGAGGCGGACGACGAGCTCGGGAGGGTCCTCGTCCGCGGGAACCTCGACGTGCGTCTGGTAGGGCGCGAAGTCGGGGTGCTCGGCGACCGCCGTGTAGGCCCGGCTCTCGAGGCCCCCGATCGTGAAGACTCCGCCGAGGTCGCTCAAGGCCGAGGGGGCGCCGGTTGCGCCGAATCGGAAGCTCATCGGTCCCTGTCCGGTCACGAGGGAGACGACGGCTCCGGGGAGGGGGGCGTCGTCCTTCGCGTCGAGCACGCGGCCGCGAAGGGTGCGCCCCGGGTCGAGGACGAGCGTCCCCGCGTCGACCTCGCGCCCGCTCTCGACCGTGATCCCGGACTTCCGCGCGGGGGCCCACCCCTCCGCGGTCGCCTCGAGGGTCACGGTTCCCGGTTCGACCGTGTCGAGGCGGAAGTTCCCCGCGGGATCGGTGAAGACTTCCTCCTCGCCGCCACCGAGGACGAGTCGCCGCAGGAAGCCGGGCTCCTGCCGGCTTCCCGCCTCCTTGTGGACCTTCACCCGAAACGCCGGCGGCGCCGTTCCATCGGGAAGGAGGACGCGCCCGAGGACGACCCCGGCGGGCTTCAGGACGAAGTCGATGTTGCGCTCTCCGGGCGTGGCGCCGCTTCTCTCCTCGGAGGCGTATCCGCGCGCCGAGGCGCGGAGCTGGCGGAGCGGGGACTCCCCGACTCCGGCGAGTTTCCACGAACCGTCCGCGCGCGTCTTCACCCCCCGCGTCCGCGGACGGTCCCCTTCCATCCACATCGCGAAGACCTGGGCGCCCGCGATCGGCCGTCCCTCCGGATCGAGGACCTTCCCCGAGATCGAGGTCCCTTCCTTCGCGCGCAGGACCCCGAGGTCGGTCGTCTCCCCGGCCTCGAGGCGCACTCCCGCTCGCTCGATCTCCTCGTAGCCCCACGGGACCAGGGTCAGGTCGAAGACCCCCGGGCCGAGACCGCGCACGCGGACTGCGCCTCCCTCCACGACCTCGATCCGGTCCTCCGAGACCGGCCGACCGCCCGCGAACCGGGCTCGCCGGCCCGCGCCCCCACGTTCCGGATCCGCGAACGACACCTCGACGTCGGTGACCGGGCGGTCGTGCTCGTCCTTCACGACGAAGGTCAAAGAGGCGGTCACGCCGAGGCGCAACTCGAGATCGGTCCGGTCGCGTCCGGCCTCGACCGTGAGCGGTCCGGTCGATGCCTGCGCGAACCCCTCCTTCGACGCCACGACCGAGGCGCGCGTGCCGGTCGGAACCCCCTCGAAGGCGAAATGTCCCGCGGAGTCGGTCGTCTCGAAGCCGAATCCGCCGCGGCGCAGGCCGGCGAGGAACCCTCCCGCGAGTTCGAGGGTGACCCGCGCCCCCGCGACCGGCTTCCCCGCGGAGTCGAGGACGCGTCCCTCGAGGCGCGCCCCCGGGCGGAGGTAGAGCGACGGTCCCGGCCTCGGCTTCGCGTCGTCCCTCGGAGCCTCGCCGACGCCCGTTCTCGTCGGCCCGCGTGACGATCGCGGCGGCCTTCCCGAACCGCGCGGCGCCCGCGTCCCAGGCGCGCACGCTCGCGCCGGGGAGAGGCCGGCGCGCGTCGAGATCGAAGACGTCCCCCGCGAGGCGGACTCCCTTCTTCATGCGGACCCGCACCGTCGCGCCGGCCGGGATCTCCTCGAGGAGCGACGGGGCGAACCCTTCGGACTCGACCCGCACCGCGAACTTCGAACCCGTGAGGCCGGCGACGCGGAACGCCCCGTCCTCGCCCGTCGTCGCGGTCGCTGGGGGGTCCCCGAGGCCGCGGGCTTCTCGCGACCGCGCGCGATCGTCCTCCGGGAGCACCCGAACGGTCGCGCCCGCGATCGGCTTCCCGTCGGGGTCGGCGACGACCCCGCGCAGATCGGTCCCCGCCGGTGCGGCGGGAGGTTTCTGCGGCCCGGCCGCGCCGAGCGCGGCCGCGAGAACGAGGACGATCGAGGCGCATCTCCACATGTTCGCTCCCCCGGGGGCGTGCGGACGGTCCGAACGTAAAGACGCGCGACCGGGGAGAAAGTTTAGGCCGGAGCCGTCGAGGCGGGAAGGACCTCGTTTCCGTTCCCATCGAGCCCCGCTAGGGCGGTCACGGAGCCGTAGATCTCCTCGGGGAAGAGGACGGGGAGGAGGTCGTGCAGGAACTGTCGCCGCTTGTAGGCGGAATGGCTCGCGAAGTGGGCGTCGTAGAGGGTTCGCAGGTACGCTTCGAGCGGATAGATTTGCACCTCGACCGAGAACAGGTAGGGCGACTCGGAGGACGGGTCGTCCATCAGGACGTCGGCGATCCCCTTGAGGACCTGAAACCCGCTCGAGGACTGACGGTCGAGGCGGTCGCGGTCGCGGCTCCCGCGCAGGGTGTCCACCCGGTCGCGCCAGCGGAGCGGGCCGCCGAGCGCATGCACGAGGCGGCGCTCGAGCGCGTAGGCCTGAGGGCGGTTCCCCACGATGAACATGGCGCCGAGGATGTCCTGCACCATCCGCGGGTCGTCGATGCTGCGCCGGATCATCTTGCTGAGGATCGACCCGCTACGCCTCCCGAGGCCGGGCCAGCGCGGCGACTCGGCGATCCGCAGGAGACCGTCGTCGGAGCGGCTTCCGGTGAGCGGGTCGGCCTCCCGCTTGAACCGCGACCGGTAGTGATAGACCTCGATCCCCGGATCGCGCCCGAGCGGGGGGAGTCTCCGCACCCGGAATTTCCAGCAGCGAGCCTCGGGCGTCGCGGGGACGCCGATCTCGAACGCCTGTCTCCCGTCCCGCTCGTCGCGCAGGACCCCGCACACCTCGACCGTCTCCCCGTCGGTCGATCGCTCCCACAGGGCCCGGTCGAGGACCCGCTCGAAGATCGCTCGATGGCGCGGGCCGTCGCGGATCGACCGGGTGTGGTCGACGTCGAAGAGGAGCTTCGCGAGGTAGAGCTTCCGCTGCGCCTCGTACCGCACCCGCGCCCCGGAACCCTCGAACGTGGTCCGAAGGAGGTCGCGGAGCGAACTCAACCCGCGGGTCTCGGGAAGGGGGGCGAGAAACTTCGCCGAGGAGGTCGGCACAAGCCGCAGGAGGTCGTTGAGGTACGCGTCAGCGTCGTGGAAGTACTCGTCGAACGAGAGGTCCGCGACGGCCGACCCGCCGGCGGTTCTCGTGTAGGCACCGATTAGCGCCTCGTAGGCGGCCGGGTCGTTCCGGACTCGATGCCAGGTGTCGAGCCACAAGCGGGCGACCGCTGGATGCCGGCTCGGAAGGCGCGGGTCGAGGAGCGGATGCACCCGATACGCGATCGGCACGGAAGGGGACTCGCTCAATGTCGACTCCGGGGCCAAGGATAGCCTGCGGGGAGGCCCGGGTCGAACGGACGGATCCCGAGCGCGGTGCTACCCTCCGCACGCTTCGCGGAGAGACGCCATGGCGAAGATCACCCTCGACGGCCTTCCGTGCGAAACGAGCGGGACGCTCCCCGCCGTCGGATCGAAGGCTCCGGACTTCCGACTGACCGGGTCCGATCTCGCGGACCGTACGCTCGCCGATTTTCGCGGAAAGCGAAAGGTGCTGAGCGTCGTCCCCTCTCTCGAAACGGCGGTGTGCGCCCGACAGGCGCGCGAGTTCCACCGCCGGGCGGGTTCGATCCCGGACGTCGTGATCCTCGTCGTCTCTGCCGACCTGCCGTTCGCGCAGAAGCGGTTCTGCGTGGCCGAAGGGCTCGATCGGGTCGTGACGCTCTCGATGGTGCGCTCGCGACGCTTCGCGAAGGACTACGGACTGCTGATCACGAGCGGGCCGTTCGAAGGGCTCGCCGGACGGGCCGTCCTCGTCCTCGACGAGAACGACACGGTGCTCCACGCGCAGCTGGTGCCCGAGATCGGGCGGGAGCCCGACTACGACGCCGCCCTCGCCGCGCTCAGATAGCTTCCGCGAGCCCCTCGCGGTACGACGGGAACCGGAGCGAGACCCCCAGTTCGGCCCGGGTCTTCTCGGAGAGGACCCGGCGGTCGGCGCCCCGCGGCCCACCCGGCAGCCGCGAGGTGTCGGCGGGGGCGACCGGGGGCGGGATCCCCAGCCGGCTCGCGATCCACGTCACGACCTCGCGCCGCCGAGCGGGCTCCGCGTCGGATCCGTGGTAGACGGCTCCGTTGCGGCCCCGCAGGACGGCCGCGATCACGATCGCGGCCGCGTCGGCGCGATGGCAGAAGTTCATCCACGTCCCGTCTCCCGGCCCGAGCGCGAGCGCTCCGCGCCGGACGCGTTCGACGATTCCGTAGCGATCCGGGCCGTACAGTCCCGAGAGTCGCACGACCCGTCCGGACCCTTCCCGCACGAGGCGCTCCGCCTCGACCAGGACCCCGGCGGTCGGGGCAACGGCGAGCACCGGCGTTTCCTCGTGGACGTCCCGGCCGTCGTCGTACCCGAAGACCCCCGTCGAGCTCGTGTAGACGTAGGCGCCGACCGAACGGTCCCGGGCCCAGTCGAGGAGGGTGCGGTTCACCTCGATGTAGGCGCTCCGGTACGAATCGAGGTCCCCCCCTCCTGCGGCGGGGCAGGCGACCACCGCGTCCACGTCCTTCGGAAGGTGCTCCCGCGAGCGCGGGTCGGTCAGGTCCGCGACGACCGGTTCGACGCCGAGATCGACCAACTGCGCCTGGCCCTCGACCCGGCGGCGGACCCCGGTCACGCGGTGACCCTGCGCGAGGAGGCCCCGGGCCACCTCGCGACCGAGCCAGCCGATTCCGGCGATCAGGACGTGCACGGCGCAAGGGTAACGCCGCGGGACCCGGCCGTCACGGTGAGGCGAAGGAAAGCCACGCCCAGCCGATCGCGATCGTCGCGAGCGTGACCGGCACACCGGCTGCGAGATACGCGCCGAACCCGATCTCGACGCCTTCCCTCCGCGCCCCTTCGACCACGATCAGGTTGGCGACCGACGCGAGGAGGGTGAGGTTTCCCGCGAGCGTCGAGTACGCGGCGAGGCCGAGCCAGACTGGCGATGCGGTCGCGGCGGGGAGAGCCTCCGCCGCGGGGACGAAAAGCATCACCGCCGGGACGTTGCTCACCGCCTGGGAGACCACCGCGACCGCGATCGCGAGCCGTCCCTGGGCGAACGCGCCGGCGCCGCCGAGGGCGCCGGTCATCGGGTCGACCGCGAGGGCGGCGAGCCCCGCCTCTTCCACCCCTCGCATGACGACGAAGAGTCCTCCGAAGAGGAGGAGG
>CAZVOE010000167.1:0-6663 GCA_964628935.1 uncultured Acidobacteriota bacterium | reverse complement strand
GCGATCTGAACGTACTCGAGCGCGAGACCCGTCCCGAAGCGCTCGAGCGCGAAGGCGGCCGCCGCGCCGCGATACCGGAGCTCGCGCTCCGAGAGGGCATGGAACGGACGCGCCCACGCCGCGCGATCGGCGACGAGGCCTTCCGCATGTCCCTCGGTGACGCGGAACGAAAACGACCCGAACGCTCCCGGCCGTTCGAGCGTGACGCGCGTCCGCCGGTCCGAGACGTTGCCGTTCGTGAGAAAGTACTCGTCCGAACGGGGATCGCCGCGCAACGTCGTCCCCGATTCGCGGATCGGGAGGTCGAAGAAGTCGGCGGAGACCGTCCACCCGGAGCCGAACGGCGCGTCGATGCGGAACTCGAGGCCGAGGGGATCCTCGAGCCGCGGGTTCGCCGGAAGGCCATGCGTGCCGAGCCGCGCGCTCGCGCCGGGTCGGGCGTGGTACGAAACGACCCCCCGCACCTGGAGGCGGCTTCCCGTCCACGCGGCACCGGCGCGCGGTGCGAGGAGGGTGACGTCCGTTTCGGCGAGCGTCTGCCGGACCCCGACGCCGTAGATCACCGTCGTGGGCCCCGCGATCGACCAGGCGTCCTCGAGATCGATCGCCGCGTTCCAGCCCGCTGCCCCCGAGATCCCGAGGTAGGCGCTCCCCGGGTCGGCGACGCGGACGAGCGGAAAGGCAAGGTCGACGCGCTGGGCGCGCAGGCCAACGCGGACGAGGTGAGCGTCACCGGCGAGGATTTCGTAGGCCGTCTCGGCGCCGATCGAGCGGTTGGAACTCCCCCCCTCCGCCGTCGGCAGATCGGCGGCGATCGTCTGGTCCACGTAGTTGAGCTGGACCGCGAGACGGCTCGCGGCGTCGAGCTGCATCGCCCACGTCGCGTCGTACCCCCACGAGCGCTGCGCGTTCCGCGCCGAAAACTCCGTCGCCGAAACGGACTCGAGGTTCGCGTGCTGGTAAAAGGCGGTCACGTCGACGCTCGAGTGGCTCCCCGACTCGACCGTGACGTCCATCGCCAACGCGCCGCGCCGCTGGCGGGCGGCGATCTCGCCGCTCCCCGCTCCGTCCGACGAAGCGAAACTCTCGCGCATTCCCTCGAGCCGGATGTTCGCCTTCTCTCCGAGGAGAGATGCGACCTCCATCCGGGTCTCCGCGCCCTCGAGAGGCGGGCTCCCAGCCCCTTCCCCGAATCCCGCGACCGCGACCCGGTGCATGAGTTCTGCCCGCAGCGAGTCCGGGATCCGCCTGAGGCGTCTGGCCTCGCTCGTCGGAACGACCGCGGCGAGGACATCCTGGCCCGAGTCGCGAAGGACGCTGCGCGGCGGCACCCGAAGCACCCACGAACGACTTTCGGGGACCTTTTCCGCTCCTGGCTCCCCGGCTCGCGGAAGGGGGCGGAGGATCAGATCGAGGGTCGATCGGACGGCAGTGTGAACGCGGGTCCAGCTCGCGAGATATCCGTCCTTGAGGGCCGCGAGCCGATACGGCCCTTCGCGGAGTCCCGTCAAGGAGAAGCGACCGCCTTCGTCGGTCCGGACACGCAGGACGGGGGTGGAGCCGGGCGGGTCGGCAAGGAGGAGGACCTCGACGTCCGCGAGTACCCGGCCGCCGGTGTCCCGAGCGATCCCGTGGAGGACCGAAACCGAGGACGATCCCGTCGAGGCCGAGGCGCCAACTCCCGCGCAGAGCGGGAGTGCAGCCGCAAGCCCCAGCGATCCGACACGACGGAGCCAGTGCATCCGGACAGCCCCTCCGGTCCGCGCCCCCCCAGGCCCGTCAGAGCCGCGCAGGGGGGAGTCTATGGGCCGCGGAAACGGGTTGTCAACCGGACCCGCTGGCCTAACATGCCGCCCGATGGCTTCATCCCCCCCGGCTCGGACCCCTTTCGCAATCGCGGCGCTCGCCGCGGCACTGTGGTCCTCCCCCTCGCACGGCTCTCCCGCGATCCGGATGGAGCCCGCGGCCTCGCTCCGCGCCGAGGTTGTCCTCACCGGGCCGGATCTGCCGGGAACGATCGGCTTTTTGGAGTTGGAATCCCTCCCCCGTCGGCCGGCATCCGCCTCAATCGACCTACCGTGGCCCACGGGGACTCGACTCGAGCTCCGCCTCTCGGGAGAGTTCGAAGAGTCCGCTTCGTCGGTGGAAGTGGAGGCGATCGTCCACCGGGGAGAGGAGACGCTGTCCCGCGCCACGCGCCGCCTCCCCGTATCGGGGTCGAGCTCGACGATCTGGGAGATCTACCGCTCACAGGGGCGCCGGATCGTTCTCGGCGTCCGGGTGGAACGCCTGTCCCGTCCCGCGGTTCCCCCTCCTCCGCGGGTCGGTGCCCCTGTCGCGTTCCGGCTCTTCGTCGAGCGGGTGCAGGGAGACGCGGTGACGCTCCTCGAAACGAACGACCTGAACACGTTCGTCGGCGAGCCGGTCGCGTACTCATTCCGGCGCGGTCGCGGGATCGCGGAGGAGTGGATCCGCGTCGGGATCTCTCCGGTCCGGATCCTCGACGACGTGCTGGAGGTCTCCCTCGACCTCGAAGCGCGCCTTCCGGGGGAGGACGCCCCCCCTCCCTTCCGCAAGACCCAGACGATTTTCGTGACCCGCGGCGTGGAATCGAGCGTGGTCGCGGCCGGGGGAGCTCCGCCGTCGGGGTACCGGTTCCGTCTCGTCGCGGAGTTTTGAGGTGCGACTCCGAGGGGGAGCGCTTCTCGTTTTCGCCGCGAGCACGATCGGCGTCCCCGACGCCGGCGGCCAGAGTGCTCCCGACGGGGAGACCCTCGTGCTTCGCGCGGACCTCCGGCTCAAGGTGGTTCGAGGCCGCGAGCTCTTGGTGGAGGCGCGCCCGTGGCCCGACGAGACTCCGACCGCGTTCGCCGCGCGACTCTCTTCGGGGGAGCGTGCCGCCCGCCTCGCAGCGGCGCTTCGCGACGTGCCGCCGGGGGAGGACGGGTTCGTTCCGGTTCCTCTTCCCCTGGTCTCGGATGACCTCCGGCGTTTCGCCCTCGGCGCCCTCTTTCCCGACGACCGCGCGGATGGGGAGGACTGGATCCACTTCGCCCGGTCCGGAGTGCTTCCGACGTACGACGAGGGGCTCCCGCAGGTCGCGGAGTGGTTCGCGACGGACCGAGGGATCTTCCCCGAGTTGCAACGGTTCAACGCTCTCCCCTCGCCGGAACTCGGCCCGGGGATCCCCGTCCGAATTCCCGGGGCGATGCTTCACCCGGCCTTCCGACCCCGCGCTCGCTCCGCGGACGGCGCGCTCGAGTACGGAACGGACGACGCCGGTGCCTTCGCCGGCTACCGCCTGCGGAGCGGGGAGGCCCTGTACTCCGCAGTCGTGCTCCGCTTCACCGGACGAACCGCGCGGGAGGACGTCGAGGCGGTCGCCGTCGAGATTGCAACCAGAAGCGGCGTCCGCGACCTGACCGATATCCCGGTCGGCTGGCTCGTGAAGATCCCTCTCGACTTGCTCGAACCGGACTTCCTCCCGGCGGACGACCCGAGGCGGGTCGAAGCCGAGGCCGAGCGGGCGGCGCTGGAGGCGGCCCTGCGCGACGCGGCGGCGCCCCGTTCCCGCTCTCTCGACGGGGCCCTCGTCGTGCTCGATCCCGGGCACGGGGGGAAGGACCCGGGGACCATGCACAACGGACTTTGGGAGCACGACCCGGTGTACGACATCGCGGTGCGCGTGAAACGAATCCTCGAGCGGGACACGGGCGCATCGGTGGCGCTCACCCTCCTCGACCCGAAAACGGGCACGAAGCCTTCGACGGGGGACTCCCTCCCGCGGGGCGGGCGCGAGGCCATCCAGACCGACCCCCCCTTCGTTCCCGGGGAGGACGGGGAGTCGTCGCTCGGCGTGAATCTCCGCTGGTACCTGGCGAACTCGCTCTACCGGAACGCGGTCGCGCGGGGCACCCCGCCCGAGCGCGTGGTTTTCGTGTCGATCCACGCCGATGCCCGCCATCCCGACCTTCGGGGGCTCATGGTCTACGTCCCGGGCGCCGCGTACCGCACGAAGACGTACGGCTCCAACTCGAAGTCCTACCGGCGGTACCGCGAGGTCCGTGAGAAGCCCCACGTCTCGTTCGACAGGAAGGAGCGGATCCGCTCGGAGGCGGTGTCTCGGGCCTTGGCGGAGCGCCTCGTCGCGTCGTTCCGAGACGGCGGGTTGGCAGTCCAGCCCTACCTCCCGGTGCGGCACCGGGTGATCCGCGGGAGGCGGGACTGGCTGCCCGCCGTACTCCGTGGGAATCAGATCCCCGCCAAGGTGCTCGCCGAGGTCGTGAACCTCACGAACCCGATGGACGCCCGGTCGCTCTCGACCGCGGCCGACCGCGAGCGGATCGCGAGCGCGCTCGCCCGGGGGATCCGCCTGTACCTGGAGATGGGCGCGTCTTGACAGCGCCTGGGGGTGGTCTTACTGTCCACGCCGCTTCACGACGGAGGACATCGAGACGATGCCGATCTACGAGTATCGATGCACGGCGTGCGGGGGGGTCTTCGAGAAGATCCAGCGATTCAGCGACCCTCCCCTGGATTCCTGCGAAACGTGTCGGGGAAAAGTGGAGAAAGTCGTCTCCCGGACGGCGTTCCTCTTGAAGGGAGGCGGCTGGTACGCGAGCGGGTACACGAAGTCCGGGGACGGCGCGGACCGCTCCCCCGAATCGAACGGCAAGCCGGACGCCGGAAACGGAAAGTCCCCCTCCTCGGGGTCGAGCCCCGATTCCAAACCTGCGGGGAACGGCTGCGGCGCCACCTGCGCCTGCCACTGACCCGATTCGGTCCCCACGGCGGAGTGCCGCTCGATGAAAATCCTGCTCGTCGGAAGCGGCGGCCGCGAAGATGCGCTCGCGTGGGCCCTTTCGAAGACGCCGGGAGTGCGCCTCCGATGCGCACCGGGGAACGCGGGGATCGGCCGCCGGGCGGAGCGCGTCCCGATCGCGCCTGACGACCTGCGCGCCCTCACCGACCACGTACGCAGCGAACGGTACGACCTCGTCGTCGTGGGACCCGAGGTGCCGCTCGTTCATGGGCTCGCCGACCGGTTGGGCGAGGTCGGAGCGCCGGTCTTCGGACCCTCGGCGTCCGCGGCCCGCCTCGAGGGGAGCAAGGTCTTCGCGAAACGGTTCATGGAACGCCACGGCATCCCCACGGCCCGATTTCGAATCTTCCACGACGCCGCGGACGCCGCACGTTGGCTTCGTTCCGAGGAAGCGGAGTACCCGCTCGTCGTCAAGGCCGACGGTCTCGCGGCAGGAAAAGGAGTGGTCCTCGCGGACGATCCCGGCACGGCCGTCGAGGCCGCGACCGGAATGCTCTCCGGGAAGACGTTCGGCAGCGCGGGCCGATCCGTCGTCGTCGAGGAGAGGCTCACCGGCCGGGAGGCGTCCTATTTCGTCCTCTCCGACGGCGCTCGGTCCGTGGATCTCGCGACCTGCCAGGATCACAAGCGCGCCCTCGACGGAGATCGCGGGCCGAACACCGGCGGGATGGGCGCCTTCTCCCCCTCCCCCTTCCTCGACGACGCGCGGACGCTCGAGATCCGCCGGTCGGTCGTGAGCCCGACGCTCGCCGGGATCGCCGCCGAGGGGGCTCCGTTCCGCGGCGTCCTGTTCATCGGACTCATGTTGACGCCCGAGGGGCCGAAGGTCCTCGAGTACAACGTCCGCTTCGGTGATCCCGAAACGCAGGCGCTGATCCCGCGGCTCGAGGGGGAGTGGCTCCCTCTGCTCGCCGGATGCGCCGCGGGCGCTCTTCCTGCGGAGCCACCCCGGTGGCGGCGGGACTCCGCGATATGCGTCGTGATGGCTTCCGGCGGCTATCCCGGCCGATACGAAACGGGGAAACCGGTTTCGGGGATCGAGGAGGCCGAGCGCATGGAAGGCGTCCACGTCTTCCACGCCGGGACGGAGACCGATCCGGAGGGCCGCCTCGTGACCGCGGGGGGGCGGGTGCTCGGGGTCACCGCGATCGGCGACAACCTCGCAGCGGCGCGCCGCAGGGCGTACGACGCGGTCGCCCGTATCCGGTGGGAGGGAGAGCAGCACCGCAGCGACATCGGAGCGGATGCTTCACTTCCCTGAGGCCTCTACGTCCGGGGCGACGACGGAGGTCTCGGAGGGGATCCCCTCCGCGACCTTTCGGACGACGATCTCGCGTTCCTCCCCTTCTCCTACGCCGCGGATCTCGACGAATCGGGTGAAGAGGAGCGGGACGCCTCGCACCTCGGGATCGGAGGGATCGGCCCGGTCCATCGCGTGCACATGCAGATGCGGCGACATGCTGTTCCCGCTGTTGCCCGCGCGGGCGATCGGGTCGCCCGGCGCGACGCTGTCCCCTGTCGCGACGACGATCGAACCTCTCTCGAGGTGGGCGAGGAGCAGGAATCGGGACGGCGACGCCTCGAGGACGACGTAATTCCCGTAGACCCAATCGGGCCTCTTCAGATCGTCGAGGAGGCTGCGCCGCGGAAACGCGTCGAGACCGTCGTTGTCCTCGAATTCGTCCACGACGCGGACGACGCGCGCGGCCAAGGGGGACAAGACCGGTCGGCCGAAGGTGGGGCTCTCTTCGTTACGCGTCCCGCGGGGGGGCATGACGTTCCCGCTCCGGTCGACTGCCGCGAAATCCCAGGCGAATTCCCCTCCCCGTCCCCCGATACGG
>CAZVOE010000166.1:0-6666 GCA_964628935.1 uncultured Acidobacteriota bacterium | reverse complement strand
CGAAGGGCCGAGGGCGGCGGCGTCGCTCCTCGCGAGCGCCGCGTTCCCGTGGGCGATCCCCGATCTCGCTCTCCGTCTTTCGGCCGCGGCGACGGATCTCGCTCGGGCAGGGAAGGTCGCGCACCTCCACTTCCGAGAGGATCCCGACTTCTGGCCTCTCCTCCTCGCCGACGCGGCGCTCCGCTGACGGAGGAGTTTGTTACACTCCGGAGACTCTCGAGACCGGAGGAGGAACCGACGTGGCGGACTCCAAACGACCCTGGCTCACCGGCCGGCGCATCGACCCGAAGCCGATCGGCAAGGGAACACGCACCGCCGATCTGATCGACGAGGTCTTCCTCGCCTACAACGCCGCGCGGCCCGAATCCTGGTCGAGAAAATGCTCGACGACGCGTGCGTCGTGGGCCTGTCGCTCTCGGGGGCGCTCACCCCCGCCGGCCTCGGCCGATCGGTCCTGATCCCGCTGATCCGCGCCGGGTTCGTCGACTGGATCACCTCGACCGGAGCGAACCTCTACCACGACGTCCACCACGGCCTCGGCCTCGCCATGCACCAAGGGCGGCACGACGTGGACGACACGCGGCTCCGCGAGGACGGGGTGGTCCGGATCTACGACATCCTCTTCGACTACTCCGTGCTCCTCAAGACCGACGCCTTCCTCCGCGAGGTGATGGCGGCGCCGGAGTTCGCGAGGGACATGTCGACCGCCGAGCTTCACTATCTGCTCGGCAAGTACCTCGCGGCGAGGGAAGACGAACTGGGCGTGCAGGACACCTGCGTCCTCTCGACCGCGTTCCGCTGCGGAGTCCCCTGCTACGTGTCCTCGCCGGGGGATTCGTCGATCGGGATGAACGTCGCCGAGCTGTCCCTCACGGGGCGCGGACCGAGGATCGACGTCTCGCGAGACGTCAACGAGACGGCCGCGATCGTCTACAACGCCAAGAAGAGCGGGGGCGCCTCCGGCGTGCTCATCTTCGGAGGCGGCTCCCCGAAGAACTTCATGCTCCAGACCGAGCCCCAGATCCAAGAGGTGCTCGGGCTCGAAGAGGCGGGGCACGACTACTTCGTGCAGATCACGGACGCGAGGCCCGACACCGGTGGGCTCTCGGGCGCGACCCCCGGAGAGGCGGTCTCGTGGGGGAAGGTCGATCCCGAGAAGCTCCCGAGCACCGTCGTCGTCTACTGCGACACGACGATCGCCGCGCCGCTCCTCGCGGCCTACGTCCTCGACCGGCGCGAGCCACGGACGCCCCGGAGGCTCTATGACCGGCGGGGGGAATTTCTCGACCGATTGCGCGCCGACTTCGTCGACCGACTGGAGGCCGGCTCGAGGCGGTGAGGGAGAGCCGCGTCTAGCGGACCTCCCAGGTCTCCCCTGCGTAGATCAACTTCTTCAGGTCGCCGACCCCCTTCTGCTCGACCACTTTCCGCGTCTGGTCGCGCACCGCGTCCTCGAAAGCCGGGGCCGACACGCGACGCAGGACGCCGATCGGGTAGGGGAAGGCGGGGGGCTCGAGGTTCGCGAGCATGAACGCGTACGCGGGCGGGCCTTGTTCGTCGTGGACGACGAGGTCCTTCTCGCTCACGCCGCCGCCGAGGGAGACGACCTCCGGCCGGTAGCGGTCGGAGATCCGGATCCCCTTGTCCTTCTTCTTGCCGAAGACGAGGGGCTGGCCGTGCTCGAGCGGGAGCAAGTTCTCGTCGCGGACATCCTTCTCGCGCCACGGGTCCCACGCGCCGTCGTTGAAGATGTTGCAGTTCTGGAAGATCTCGATGAACGCCGCGCCCTCGTGGCTTGCCGCGGCCTTCAGGGTCTCGCGGAGGTGGGTCGTGTGGACGTCGACGCTGCGGGCGACGAACGTCGCATTCGCGCCGAGCGCGAGGGCGAGGGGGTTGAACGGGCGGTCGACCGACCCGAAGGGGGTCGACTTGGTCCTCTTCCCGATCTCGGAGGTGGGGGAGAACTGTCCCTTCGTCAGGCCGTAGATCCGGTTGTTGAACATCATCACCTTGACGTCGACGTTCCGACGCATCAGGTGGATCAGGTGGTTTCCGCCGATCGACAGCGCGTCTCCGTCGCCGGTCGCGATCCAGACCGAGAGATCCGGATTCGCGAGCTTGACGCCCGTCGCGACCGCCGGCGCCCGGCCGTGGATGGAGTGGAACCCGAAGGTGTTCATGTAATACGGGAATCGCGCGGCGCAGCCGATCCCCGACACGACCACGAAGTTCTCCCTGGGGATCCCGAGCTCGGGAAAGACGCTCTGAACCGAGGACAGGATCGCGTAGTCTCCGCAGCCGGGACACCAACGGACCTCTTGGTCGGTCTGGAAGTCCTTCTTGTGAAGTGTGGGAAGGCTCATGCCCGGACTCCCTCGGAGGCCATCGCCTCGATCCGGTCGAGGATCTCCGATTCGCGGAACGGCTGGCCCTGGACCTTGTTCAGGGTCACGACGTCGATCAGGAAACGCGCCCGGAGCAGCATGGCGAGCTGGCCGAGATTGAGCTCGGGCACCAAGACGCGATCGTACCGGGCGAGGATCTCGCCGAGATTCGACGGAAACGGGTTCAGATACCGGAGGTGCAGGTGGCCCACGCGGAGTCCCTTCTTGCGCGCGCGGTCGACCGCGCCGGTGATCGCGCCCCAAGTCGATCCCCACCCGACGACCAGGATCCCGTCGCGGTCTCCGGCGACCTCCGCCGCGGGGATGTCCCGAGCGACCCGTTCGACCTTCTCGGCGCGGAGCCGGACCATTCGCTCGTGGTTCTGCGGGTCGTAGGAGACGTGCCCGGTCCCGTCGGCTTTCTCGAGGCCGCCGATGCGGTGCTCGAGCCCCGCGGTGCCGGGCAAGGCCCAAGGCCTCGCGAGAGTCTCGGGATCCCTCGCGTAAGGGAGGAATCCCTCGGGGTCTTTCCGGAATCGGACCGGGATCGCCGGGAGGGCGTCCACGTTGGGCAGTTTCCAAGGTTCCGCGCCGTTCGCGATGTAGCCGTCCGACAGGAGGATCACCGGCGTCATGTGACGGATCGAGAGGCGGACCGCCTCGTAGGCGCAGTCGAAACAGTCGGAGGCCGATCGCGCCGCGAGCACGACGAGCGGGGCTTCGGAGGGACGGCCGTGGAGGGCCTGGAACAGGTCGGCCTGCTCCGTCTTCGTGGGAAGGCCGGTGGAGGGCCCTCCGCGCTGGATGTCGACGATCACGAGCGGAAGCTCGACCATCACGGCGAGGCCGATGAACTCCATCTTGAGGGCCATTCCCGGCCCGCTCGTCGTCGTCAGGCCGATCGCCCCGGCGAAGGACGCCCCGAGCGCCGCACCCACCGCCGCGATCTCGTCCTCCGCCTGGAACGTGGTCACGCCGTAGTTCCGGTAGATGGAAAGCTCGTGGAGGATGTCCGAGGCGGGTGTGATCGGGTACGAGCCGAGGAAGAGGGGGAGATCCGCCTTCCGCGCCGCGGTGACGAATCCGAGCGCGAGCGCTTGGTTCCCGGCGATGTTGCGGTAGGTGCCCGGCGAGAGCTTCGCCGCGGGCACCTCGTAGGTGACCTGGAAGATCTCGGCCGCCTCGCAGTATGCGTACCCCGCCTTGAGCGCGAGGCGGTTGGCCTCCGCCACCTCGGGCTTTCCGCCGAACTTCTTCTCGATCCAATCGAGCGAGACCTCGAGGGGGCGATGGTAGAGGTAGTACATCATCCCGAGCGCGAAGAAGTTCTTGCAGCGGTCGACCGTGCGCTGGGGAAGGCCGGTCTCCTTGAGCGCGCTCCGGGTGAGGCGGGTGATCTCGACCTTGTACACGCGATAGGCGTCGAGCGAGCCGTCCTCGAGCGGGTTCTTCTCGTAGCCCGCCTTCGTCAGCTCCGCTTCCCGAAAGGCGTCGAGGTTCACGATCAGCAAGCCGCCCGTCTTCAGGTCGCCGACGTTCGCCCGGAGCGCGGCCGGGTTCATCGCCACGAGGACGTCCGGCGCGTCGCCGGGGGTGTAGATGTCCTGGGAGGAGAAGTTGATCTGGAAGCCCGAAACCCCCGGGAGGGTCCCCGCGGGCGCGCGGATCTCGGCCGGGAAATCGGGGAAGGTCGCGAGGTCGTTGCCGACCGCGGCCGCAGTCGCGGTGAACTGCGTTCCGGTGAGCTGCATCCCGTCTCCGGAATCTCCGGCGAAGCGGATGACCACTCGTTCGAGGGTCTCCACCGGTTCCTTGCCGCCGCCTCGGGCAGAACTGCTGTCCATGGAGCGTCCATCGCCCGCCGGGGCCTCCGAAGTACGGAGGGCGGAGCCTGCCCGAACGAGCCCGGAACGGGCGGCCGGCGAGCGCCCGGTCATTATGGGGTATCCGCGGCGGCCGCATCAAACGGGCGGTCGGAGGTCAGTGCGCCCCGGACATCTTCCTCAGCAGCCACGAGAGACGGCCACGGATCGATTCGGCGTCCGGGGCCCCGGGCGCCATGTCGAGGTAGGTTTCGAGGTCGGCGACGGCGGCGTTCGCCCGGCCGAGGTGCGCGAGCAAGAGACCGCGGTCCCGGATCTCGCGGGCGTCGTCGGGAGAGAGGATCAGGAGGCGCTCGATCGCCGCGAGGGCGTTCGCATAGTCCCCGCGCGCGAGGTAGATCCGCTTCAGGTTCAAGAGGAGGCGGGCGACCATCGTCACGGGGCTCGCTCCGTCGAGGTAGGAGCGCCGGTACATCGACGGCCGGCCGGTCGTGCGGACGACGAGGTCGCGGCAGTCTTCCTCGGTGATGACCTGTCCCCCGTGGAAGGGATCGACGAGGATCCGCCTCCCCCCGTCGTCGACGCGGACCACGAAATGACCCGGGAGCGCGACCCCGCGCACGTCGAGTCCAGCCCTTCGCCCGACCTCGAGGAAGACGAGCGAGAGGGTCAGAGGAATGCCGAGCTTGCGCTCGAGCACGTCGTTCAAGAAGGAGTTCCTCGGATCGTCGTAGTCCCGCGCGTTTCCCCGGAAGCCGATCTCCTCGAAGAGGAAGGACCGGAGGGCGTCGATCCGCGCGAAGGGATTCCGGTGCGGGGCCACGCGGCGGGCGGCCTCGACGCCGAGACCGTCGAGGGTCGCGTACACGCGGAGGACGTCGAGGTCGGGGTACTCCTCCCGAGCGACGAGGAGCGCCGCCTCGACGACGTCGAACGGTTCCCTTCCATCGCGCATCCGGGCGAGCCGCTCCCGCGCGGACCTCGCGACGGGGCCCGGTCCGTCGAAGGGAGCGGGGGCGCCGTGCCGCGCGGGGCTCCGGTCGGAGACCCGTCGCGCGGGGATCGACGGCTCGGGTGGAGTTCCGCTCATGCGATCTCCTCGAGGCGGGGTCGTCGCCTCACCGGCACGATCAGCACCCGCCGCCGCGCGTAGTCGAGCCGGCGGCGTTCGGTCTCGTCGAGGTCTTCCGCGATCGAAGCGTAAAGCTGCGCGGCCTCGGAGTAGCTCCGCTCCGTGAAGGCCGCGTCGGCACGGCGTCGCACGAGCTTGAGCCGCGCCTCCTTGACGAGCGTCTCCGATTCGGTCCGCCACTGCTCGAGAATCCGATCCTGATGGGCTTCGAGACGACTCCAGTTCGAGTAGTCGCCCGCAAGGAGCGCGCCGCAGTACTGGCGGAGGAGCGAGGCCTGCCGGGAGATCTCCTCCCGCGCTTCGTCCGGACCCCACGGATAGCGCGGAAGGAAGAGGATTTCCGGATCGGTCGCCCCGACGATGAAGGAGAGCCGCACGCCGCGTCCGGTTTCCGCCGGTCGCACGGCAACCACCACCGAACCCCAGTCGAGCTCGATCACCACGTCGCCGTGGGACGCGATCGCGGTGTAGGAGTAGTCGTCGTCGCGTACGAGGCGGTACGCGTATTCCGCCTCGAGGAAGCCGAAGCCCTCGGGGACCGACTCGTGAAAGACGTCCAGTACGGTTCGGACCATGTTCCCATCCATCCGCGGAAGGGCGAACCTCAACGGGCGTCGGGAAGTTACGACGGCGCGACCTGCCCGGCCATGGTAAGAGTCGCATCCCGTTGCGATTCGGCACCGCGATCGCGTGCCTTTCCGCGATGTCGGCCCGGCGGCGCCGCCGCGTTCGGGGGCTCGACCCTCAGGGGACGAGACGCAGCGACGAGACGCTCGCCCGCGCGACCGCGTCCGCGGTGAAGGGAAGCGGAAAATCACGACCCTCCACCCAGGCCGGCAGGTGATCGAGGCGGTGCCGATCGCCGAGGTGGGCCGACTGGCCGAGCGGCAAGACGAGCCGCGAGCGGTCCGGATCGCCGAGGTCGACGAGGAGGCGCGCCGAGGCGATGTGCAGCACGTCGGCGCGGGCCGATCCGAGCCCGAATCCGGCGACGCGCGGGTTGTGCCATTCCCCCGGTAGCTCCACCGGTCGGGGATCGACGAGCGCCGATAGGAGCGGGACGCGCGACCAGAGCGGATGCTCGACCGAGAGACGGTGGCGCTTGCCCCAGTTCCACGCGGCCGGATCGGCTCCGTCCTGCCTCTCGAGGGCGCGAAGCGAGGACTCGAGGGCCGCGACGACGATCCCCTCGCGCGTCTCCCGCGCCGGCGTGCCGGGGTCGTCCCAAAGCGCGGCGGGCGCCCTCCCTTCGACGAGCGCCGCCATCAGATCCCAACCGACGGGGAGCGGAGCGCCCGCCCGCTCCTCCCGCCGCTCGAAGGCGGCG
>CAZVOE010000165.1:0-6748 GCA_964628935.1 uncultured Acidobacteriota bacterium | reverse complement strand
GTCGTGCCGGATCCCGTGCGGGTCGAGGGGGACGCTCACGCGGGGCGCGCCGAGCGACGCGAGCGCGCGCAGCGCCCCGGTGTAGGTCGGCTCTTCGATCACGACCGGATCGCCCGGGTCCAGGAAGGTGCGGAAGACGAGCTCGATCGCCTGCTGGGAGCCGTTCGTCACGAGGATGTCGTCGGCGGTCGCCGCCGAGCCCTTCCTCCGCATTCCGGCGGCGATCGCTTCTCGGAGGGGAGCGTATCCCGCCGGCGGACCATAGGAGAGGACCTCCGGTCCCTTCTCTTTCAGAACGCGGCTCATCGCCCGCCGGAACGCGTCGACGGGCAGGAGATCGGACGCGGGATACGACCCCGAGAAGGAGATCGCCTCGGTGGCGATGGCGAGCCGATAGGCGGCGAGCAGGCCGGCCACGCCGGGACCCTCGACCGCCCTCGAGAATCCCGTCAACCAGGCGCCCCCGTTCGTTCCCTTCCGCGGCGCGTCCGCTCGAGTCGGCCTCGCCACGACGAAGGTCCCCCGACCGGTATGGCTGCGGGCGAACCCCTCTTCGACGAGGAGATCGTAGGCAGCCACGACCGTGTTCCGATTGATCCCGAGATGCCGAGCCAGATCCCGGGTCGGCGGAAGCCGCTTGCCGGTTTGGACGCGCCCGGCGGCAACGGCATCACGGATCCCGTCGGCGATCTGACGATAGACGGGGACCTCGGAGTCGCTTTCGATCCGGAGGTCTGGGAACCCGGGAACTGGAGGCTTATGGACTAGCACGGTCTACTTATACTGCCTCGTTCCCGGCAGCGCAACTAGACCATTCCGGTCCAATCTTCGGTCGGCTTCGCGCCAAGCACGATCGCGAGTTCACGAGCGGCGTCGGGATCGCAGATTGCGAGGATTTCGTCGTCCGCTCGCAGGACCACCCCCCCTCGAGGAATGACGAGATCGCCGCGCCTCAGCACCGCCGCGATCACCGCACCGGAGGGGAGGGCGAGGTCCTTGATGGCGACGCCGTCGGCCGGGGCCCCCTTGGGGATTTTCTCTTCCACGAGCGAGTACTTGCCCCGCCGGATCTTGAGGAGGGTCATCATGTCCCCGAGCGACACCTCTTCCTGGATCAGGCTGGCGAGGATCTGCGCCTGATTGAGCGCCACGTCGACATGGAACGTCGACGTGAAGAGCCAGGCGCACTTCGGGTCGTTGATGCACGCGATGGTCCGCGGAACCCGGAAGCGACTCCGCGCGAGGAAGCAGACGGCGAGGTTGTCTGCGTCGTCGGGGAGGCAGGCCGCGATGGCATCGGCGGTGCCGAGCTCCGCGGCTTCGAGCACCTCGGGATGCAAGGCGCTCCCCTGGACGACGCACTCGGTCGGGAGCTCGCGGTGCACATGAGCAAGAACGTCAGCCCGGTGCTCGACCACGCGGACCCCGTGTCCCTGATTCAGCAGTACGGCCGCGAGAGTGGCTCCCGTCCGCCCGCCCCCGACGATCACGACGAGCATCTCACTCTCCCCCATCGCCCAGGAGGGCTCGGCGCGCCCTCGCGAGTGCATCCGGCGCCGCGGCGACGAGCAAGAGATCGCCGGGGCGGACGAGCCAATCCGCGCCCGGGACCGACGTCGATCCATCGCGCGTCACTGCGACGACGCTCCATCCCGCCCCTCGCAGCTCGCGGGGGACTTCCGCCAGACCGGGAGGCACCTCGATCCTCCACACGCGGACCTCTCCCCCTCCGAAGGACGCCTCGCTCTCGCCCCCCGGCTCCTCCAGTAGCTCTTCGAGACGTTGAGCACCCCACATCGTCGAGCTGACCGTCTGATGCCCGAACGCCTCGTGGATCGATTCGCGACGCGGGGCGTAGCTCCGGACCACCACGCGCTTCACCCCGAAGACAGCGCGCGCCACGTGCGCGACGACCGCGTTGACCGCGTCCGACGCCGTGACCGCGGCAAGGCCGTCGGCTGCGGCGATCCCCGCCGACTCGAGCGTTCCTCTGGCCAACGCATCCCCTTGGACGGTGCGTCCACGGAACTCGGGCGGGAGGTTCCCGAACGCCGCTCCCGAACCATCGACGACGCAGACATCGTGCCCCCTACGGGACATGCGGTGCGCGAGTTCGGCCCCCGCCCGCCCGCATCCGACGACGACGATCTTCATGGTTCGCTCCCGTCCGAATCCCGCTCCGCGCCCACGTGGTACGGGACGCTCGTGATAACGACGCGGCGGCGGAACATCAGGGCCATCCGCAGAAACGTGGCCGTTTGCGCGTGGAGGAGGTTGTGCCACGGGCGCCTCGGGACGAGCTGCGGAACGACGATCGTGAGCACTTCGTTCGATCGCATCGCGGAGGTGATCACCCGGACATAGTCGAGCAGCGGCTCGATCAGCATCCGGTACGGGGAGTCGAGAACGACCAAGCGCACGCCGTCGCCCCATCGTGACCATTCGCCGCGGAAACGCTCGAGCGACTCGGCGTCGCTCGCGACGTGCACCGCCGTGATGTCGTCCGACAAGGCGCGGGCGTAGCGAACGGCTGCGACCGTACCCCGATGTACGGAGCTGACCGGGACCAACACCCGGTGGCGGGAGATCCGCGGGGGCGAGCCGAAGTCGTCGAGGGCGAGACGAGCGGCAAGATCCGCGTAGTGCCGCCGGATCGCGAAAAACACAGCGACCATGACCGGCATCAGGACGATCACGATCCAGGCCCCGTCGCGGAACTTGGTCACCGCGAACACCAGCGTGACGAGGGCCGTGCAAGCCGCCCCGAATGCGTTCATGCCGAACTTGAGTCGCCATCTCGGATCGTGCTCGATCGTCGAGGCGCGTTCGACGACCGTTTCGCCCGGCCGGAGGTTGCCCGCCTTCCAGAGTCGCCGGCTCATGCCCACTTGCGAGAGGGTGAACGAAAGGAAAACCCCGATCGCATAGAGCGGAATCAGCGCCGTCACGCGGGCGCCGAACAACCAGATCAAGAACATGGCGGCGAGCGCAAGGACGATGATCCCACGGGAGTAAACGAGCCGGCTTCCTCGGTACGTCAACTGTTTCGGGAGGAAACCGTCGGCGGCCTGCAGCGCGCTCAGCCTGGGAAATCCGTTGAACGCCGTGTTGGCCGCCATCACCAGGATGAGGGTCGTCGACGCGATCGTGAGGAGGTAGGGGATCCCCGCACCCCCGTAGGCGGTGCGCGCGAGCTGTGAAATGACCGTCTCGGTCTCGGAAGGCACCGCGCCGATCTCGCGCGCGAGGAAGGTGATCGCGAGGAAGAGCGTCCCGAGAATCCCCGACATCCAGAGAAGCGTGGTCGCCGCGTTGCGGCTGCGCGGCTTTCGGAAGGCGGTGACGCCGTTCGAGATGGCCTCGATTCCCGTGAGGGCCGTCGTGCCGCTCGAGAACGCGTGCAGGAGCAGGAACCAGGTCAGCGGCTCGAGCCCACCGTGCACCTCGAGCGGCGGCGGGGACTCCACCGGTGGGAGGGTTCCCGCGAGCCAGGAGTAGATCCCCACTCCCACCGTCGTGAACATCGCGGCCAGGAAGGCGTAGGTCGGGATCGCGAATACCGAGCCGGACTCGCGCACGCCGCGGAGATTGACCGCCATGACGACGAGAACGAGAACCGCCGCGGTCAAGACGCGGTGCTCCCGGAGCCACGGAAACGCCGAGGCAAGCTGGGCGACCGCCGAGGAGATCGAAACGGCCACCGTCAGGATGTAATCGGTCAGGAGCGCGGCACTCGCCACTTGGGCGGGAAACTCCCCGAGGTTGTCCCTGGAAACCGTGTATGCCCCCCCGCCGTCGGGATAGGCGTAGATCGTTTGCCGATACGAGAGGGTCACGATCAGCATGAGGGATACGATCGCGACCGCGATCGGCACCGAGTACGCGAGGGCGGTCGTCCCCGCGGCCGCCAGGATGATCAGGATCTCTTGCGTCGCATAGGCGGTGGACGAGAGGGCATCGGACGAGAAGATCGCCAGGCCGACCCTCTTGTTGACCGTCTCGTGCTCGGCTGCGGCATTGGGAAGGGGTCGCCCGAAGAGCCACGTTCGCCAAGTCCGTCGTGAAGGAACGCCGAATGCTCGATCGAGCACGGGCGGTGGCGCCTCCCCTCCGATGGTCGGCATGGCGCCCGGCACACTAGACTCGAGGGTCCTCCCTCGTCAAGGAAGCAGGAGCACCCCCAGGGCGATCGCGAAGACGACCGGGAAGAAGTACCACTCCGCGTGCTTGAAGGCGTGACGCCAACGGAGAGAGTCCGCACTCTCCCGGAAGACGCTGGCGGCGAGCACGATCGCCCCTACCATGGCGAAGAGGGCGATGCACCGTTCGTCGAACGGCGCCAGGACGCCGAAGAGAATCGCATTCATGCGATGGGGCCGCGCGAGCCGGTCCCAGTACGCGACGACGCTCGACGCGACCGGAACGCTGAAGACGGCGAGGAGCCCGAGTTGCCAGAGGTCCGGAACCTCCGTCCGCAGGGACGCGAGGTCTCCCCTCCATGGCGCAACGGTCGAAACGGCGAGTCCGGAAATCGCCGACACCCCGACGAGCCAGGCGAGCCGCTTCCGGAGGCCGGGAGCGTCGAGGCGCGGTTCGAGGAGGTAGGCGGCCACGAACGCGAACGCGAGCGGCCACATCGGGCTCACGAACGCGAACCCCGCCAGGATCGCCGGAAGGGCGATGATTCTGCCACGTCGCTTCTCGAGGTAGCCCTCCATCGCCCAGGTGGAGACCCCGAACAGGGCGTACGGGAGGACCCAGACCAGCTCCGTCATGGCCGTCACCGCCAGTGCCGCGGCCGCGAAGAGGAGGAACGAGGTCACGAGATGGTCGCGCGTCTTTTTCTTGAGCCCCATGAAAAGAAAGAAGGTCCCGGCGGTCGCGAGCGCGGAGTCGGTCCAGCGCGGGACTCCCCGAAAGTCGACGAGCCAGATGAGCAGGAAGACGGAGGCCATTCCGACGTACTCCATCTTCAGTTTGCGGCCGAGCCGCTCCACGGCGTCGGGGCGGTAGTCTCCCGTTGCGAACGTTTCCATGGCGCCTCCCCAATGAGTCCGGCGTCGGGATTTTACGACCCGAGCGGACGGCGCACGGCGGATCAGTGGACGGTTTCTTGACCCCCCTGTATAACTCCCCCCGGCGGAACGGCTGACAGCCCCGCGGGAGTCCACATCCTTGAAGACGTCGCTCGCGCGCGCCGGCGCTCTCGCGATCCTCGCCTTCGCCGTGTATGCCGGAAGCCTGGAGAATGGCTTCGTCCACGACGACCACTTCCTCGTCGAGCGGAACGCCGTCGTTCGGACGCTCGACCCCGCAGAGCACCTCTCGGCCTCGTTTTGGTCGCGCTGGAAGAACGAGACGGAGTACTACCGTCCCTTCGTCACCTGGTCTCTCGCGCTCGACCGCTCGATCCACGGCACTTCGCCGCGGGGCTTCCACCTCACGAACCTCCTGCTCCACGCGACGAACGCGATCCTCCTCTTCTTCCTCGTCCGTCGGTTCGCCAGCGGAACGTTCGTTCCGTTCGTCGCCGCCGCGATCTTCACGGTGCACCCGGTCCTCTCCGAGTCGGTGAGCTGGGTCTCCGGACGTACCGATCTCCTCGCCGCCTGTTTCGTCCTCGCCGCCACGCTCGCGGCCATTCGCGCCTCGGAAGAGGCCGGAATGAAGACCCTGCCGTGGCTGGTCCTGGTCGCGGTCCTGACCGCTTGCGCCCTACTGTCGAAGGAGGCCGCCGCGACCGTTCCGTTCTTCCTGCTCGGAGCGACGCTCGCGAGCGCCCGCTTCGAGGGCCTGCCGTGGCGCGACGCCGCTCGCGTCTCGATCCGGCGCATGCTCGTCCCCGGGTCGATCACCGTCGCGCTCGTCACGGTCTATCTCGTCGTCCGCCGCGTCGTGCTCGGAGCGGTCCTCGGCGCCCGGGGCGCCTCGACCGACAACTGGGCCGACATCCTCGCGGGGCTCGGATGGCTCGAGCGCCTGCCGACGGCCGTGCACGTCGCCGGCCGCTATCTCGGCCTCGTCTTTTTCCCCGCGTCGCTGAGCGTCGACTACGGCCCCGAGGCCGTTCCCCTCGTGGACGGACTCGCTTCCCCCTCGTTCCTCATCCCGGCGCTCGCCTGCGCCGCCGCGCTCGCGGCCGCCCTTTTCCTCGCGAGACGCTCCCCCCTCGCGACGTTCGGGCTCGCTACCGCGGCCGTATCCTACCTCCTCGTCTCACACCTTCTCTTCAAGGGCCCGCTCCTGATGGCCGAGCGCCTTCTGTATCTCCCGATGATCGGGATCTCGGCCCTGCTCGCGGCCGCGATCTTCGAAACCGCCGCGCGACTCGTGCCCTCCCGCCGGGAAACCGCCGCCGCCGTCCTGACGGCGCTTCTCCTATTGCCCGCCGGGTACCGCGCCTCGACACGCACCGCGGACTGGAAGGACGACGAGAGCCTTTTCGCCGCGGCCACTCGGGAACAACCGCGAAGCCTCCTCGCGTGGACGAACCTCGGCGCGGTGTACGCGCGTCAGGGAGACCTTGCGCGCGCCTCCGAAGCGTTCGACCGTGCCCTCGCGATCCGCCCGACGCACGCGCCCGCGCTCTGGAGGAAGGCCGACGTCCTCCGGCGCGAGAGCGACCTGGGACGCGCCGAGGACCTCCTCCGCCGGGCGACCGCGGCGCAGCCCAGGCTGCTCCTCGGCTGGGTCAACCTCGCGCAGGTCCTGAATGCGCGCGCGGAGGAGGCGGCCCCCCCGGGCCGCA
>CAZVOE010000164.1:0-6876 GCA_964628935.1 uncultured Acidobacteriota bacterium | reverse complement strand
CCGGTACGGTCCGTTCGAGGCCCGGGGACTTCGTCTTCGGGATCACCGAGACGATCCCGTTCGCGCACGGCGTCGCCGACGACGGGTTCGCCGACGCGATCGACGCGTCCGCCACGTTCAAGACGCGGGACGGCGAGCTGACCTGGAGGTTTCGACTCCTCGACAGGCCGGGCTTTCGGCTCCACATGGCCACCGGCGTCCGGAAGGTGATTCATCGCGAGGACAGCGCGATCGCCTACTTCGCGCTCGATCCCGGCCTTCCCTCGCTGATCGAGCCCGGCGGCGGCGACCGGACCGATCTCCTCGGACCGATCCCCGACCGCGCGCGCACGCTTTCGGAGTTCGAGGGGAACGGATTCCAAGTCGGAATCGACGCCCAGGTCCCGTTGTTCGGGGACCGACTCCAGTTCGAGGCGTCGGCGTCGATCGCCCTCCTTCGCGGCACCACCCGTTCGTCGTACGCGACGAACACCTCCTTGTACATCTTCAACACCGGGATCGAGGAGATCCCGCTCACCTTCGCGGAGTTCGTCGAGTTCGTCGAGCTCGGCGCCTACGACTCCCTGAGCCAGACGACCTTGACTCTCGCGATCGAGAACCCCGGCCGCTCCACCACCGCATCCGCGCTCGATCTCTCCATCGGGCTCCGTTCGCGGGTCTGGCGCACCGTCGAGGTCGCCCTCGGGGCGAAATTGACGCGCTATGAGGACATCGTCTACGACCTCCGCCCGAACGCGCCTTCGTCCACCCCCGTCGTCGGATTGTCCTCGTTCGGAGGGATCGACGAGACGTGGCGCTCGATCGGATACGAAGCCTTCTACGCGAGCGCGGCGTACCGGTTCTGAGCGGGCGCGCACGATGACGCTCCGGCGGGAGGACGTTCTGGACGCGCTTCGGAGCGTCCGCTACCCCGGATACACGCGGGACATCGTGTCGTTCGGCGTTGTGAAGGACGTCGCGGTTTCCGAGGGGCGCGTCTCGGTCCGGATCGATCTCGGAGCCGGCAACCCCTCCGTCGCCGACGCACTCGACCGCGAGGTCCGGCGAACCCTCTCGGCGCTTCCCGGCGTCGGCGCGATCGACGTGAACGTCGTCGCCTCCCCCGCCTCGGCCCTCTCCGGCCAGGACGACCTGCTCCCCGGCGTCCGCTCCCTCGTCGCGGTCGCGTCGGGGAAAGGAGGGGTCGGCAAGTCGACCGTCGCGGTGAACCTCGCGGTCGCCCTCGCCGCGCGGGGCCTCCGCGCCGGCCTCCTCGACGCCGACATCTACGGCCCATCCATCCCGCTGATGATGGGGACCTCCGCGCGTCCCTCCCTGGACGAGACGCTGAGGCGCATCACCCCGTTCGAGCGATACGGCGTCCGCTTCATGTCGCTCGGATTCCTCCTCGAGGGGGACACCGCGGTGATTTGGCGGGGACCGATGGTCATGAAGGCCGTCGAGCAGCTCCTCCGGGACGTCGACTGGGGCGATCTCGACGTCCTCGTCGTCGACCTCCCGCCGGGGACGGGCGACGCCCAGCTCACGCTCGCCCAGAAGGCCCGTCTCGACGGGGCGATCATCGTCACCACCCCGCAGGACGTGGCTCTTGCCGATGCGATCAAGGGGATCTCGATGTTCCGCAAGGTCGGCGTTCCCGTCCTCGGCGTCGTCGAGAACATGAGCTACTTCCTCTGCGGCCACTGCGGAGGGAGGACGGACATCTTCGGCCACGGCGGCGGCAAACGCGAGGCGGAACGGCTCGGCGCCCCGTTCCTCGGAGAGATTCCGCTCGATCCCGGGATCCGCGCCGGTGGCGACGCCGGGATACCGGCGGCCGCCGCGGAATCGGGTTCTCCCGCCCGCGAGATCTTCCTCTCCCTTGCCGACCGGATCCGCGCGGCCCTCGTTCCGCCGAGCGACGACGCGGGGAAGCCGGAGGGACGCGGCGCGATCGAATGGCTGCGCAGCGCCTGGAAGGGGGGCGAGTCGGAACGCGGCCCGAGGGGTGCGTAGCCCGGAACGAGGGCGGACGGTATACTTCCCCTCGCGCACGACCGTCCCGTCCGGGGAGACCATGACGCTTCACCGAATCACCGCCGTTGTCTTGAGTGTCGCGGCGTCGTGCGGGGCCTTCGCCGCCGCACCGCTCGCCCCGGAGGAGGCCGACCGCGTCGTGCGCGAAGCGCTCTTCGGGAAGCTTTCCCACGCAGCGCAAGCCGAGGAACTCGTGCAGCTCGCATGGCTCCGGCCCGGGGTCCCGCCGGAGGTCTCCGAACGCGCCCGCGCCGAGCTCGAAGGCTGGGGCGCCCGGGTCATCCCGACCTTGAGGCGTGCGATGGAGCGGGTGCGGACCGACCAGACCGCCTCCGTCGTCCGGACGATTCTCGTCGCACGCGAGTCCGATCGTGCGGGCATCCCGCTCGAATACGTCGCCGCGCTCGTCGATGCCCTCTGGATCGGGTCCCCGGAAGCGAAGCGCGCGGCGATCCCGTACCTCGCGATGCAGGGGGAGAAGCTCGCGGTTCTGCCGCTGATCGACTCGGCCCTCGACGACCCCGCGCTCGTCCCCGACGTCGTCCGCGCTCTCGGGGTGATCGGGGACGACCGGGCCCGGTTCTGGCTCGAGAAGGTCCTTCACGGGGGGGGACCCGGCGACCGCGAAGCCGCCGCGGTGGCGCTCGCGCGGATCGGGGGGCGCGCGATGTCTCCGCTGCGCGACGCGCTGCGCTCTCAGAACCGAGACGTGCGGCTCGCCGCGGCGAGAGCGATCCTTCCGGTCGCGACTCCCGACGATCTGACCGCCTTCTACGTCTACCTTTCGGAGCACGCCGACGACGACCCCGCCACCTCGCAGGCCCTGCGCGCAGCGGCGGCGGTCATCGAGGAGAAGCGGGAGGCCCAGCAGGCGGCCGACGCCGCGAGCGCTCCGCACGACTTCTGAACTTCACGGCCCGGCCGCGGCCCCTGCGAGGGTTCTCGAGAGAGCCCCGATCCCCTGCCGGATGTCCTCTTCGGACGCCGCGAACGAGATCCGGAGAAAGCCGGCTCCGTGCGCCCCGAACGCCTCGCCCGGGATCACGATGACCCGTTCACGGCGCAGGAGGCGTTCCGCGATCTCGAGCGACGAGCCGAATCCCCGTACGTCGACGAAAAAGTAGAACGCCCCCTCGGGAAGGCGGGGCTCGACTCCCGGAATTCCCCGGAGGGCCTGCGCGAGGACCTCGCGCCGTCGCCGGAAGACGGCGAGGGTTTCGCGCCGCGCCCGTTCCCCCGCCTCACCGAGCGCGGTGCGAGCCGCCCACTGGGACACGGAGGGCGCGCAGGTGACCAGGTACTGGTGGGCCGCGACGATCCTGCCGATCACCGCCGAGGGCCCGACGACCCAGCCGATCCGCCACCCGGTCATGCTCACGTCCTTCGAGAGGCCCGAGACGACGACACCCCCCTCCGGCCAGAAGGCGGAGAGCGAGGGGACCGGACCTTCGTAGGCGTAGGCGGAGTAGATCTCGTCCGATAGCCAAGCGACCCCCCTCTTGCGCAAGGCGTCGGCAAGTCTCGCGAGGTCGGCAGCCCGCTCGACCGCCCCGGTCGGGTTGGAGGGAGTGCAAACGATCACCAGGCGGGTCTTGTCTCCGAGGAGGGACTCGACCTCGTCGGGGTCGAGGTGGAACCCTCGGTCGGCGCGCAAGGGATACGGGCGCGCCCGGGCCCCGAGAAGACGCGCGACGACCGGGTAGGCGGGGTATCCGGGATCGGGAACCAGGACCTCGTCCCCGGGATCGAGCAGAGCGAGCATCGCCGCGAAGCAGGCCTCCTGCGAGCCGACGGTGACGGCGACCGAATCGGGACCCGAGGCGAACGGCCGGTAGCGCTCCGCGATCGCGGCGCGCAGGGCCGGATCTCCGCCGGTCGAGGTGTACGCCGTGCGCCCGTGCGCGATCCCGTCGATCCCCGCGAGGGCGATCGAGGCCGGGGTCGGAAGATCCGGCTGGCCGAGACCGAGGTTGATCGAACCGTCGGGAGCGGCATCGAAAATGCGACGGATCATGGTTCGATCGACCCCGTCCATCCGACGCGCAACCCTCACGCTCATCGCAACGCCTCCTCGAGCGCAGAGGCGGCATCGGTCGACGCGTCGCGGTACTTGACGATCACCGGCGTCTGGAGCCCGATCCCCTCCCGCCGTGCGAACGAGCCCCGTGCCGGTCGCACGCCGGGGACGACGACCGCCCCGGCGGGGACCCGGAGAGGTTCTTTCCCCTCCGCCCGATGGACCTCCTCACGGACGAGGTCGACGATCGAGGACGAACGGGTGAGAACGACGCCCGCTCCGAGCACGGCCCCCTCGCCGACCCGCGTCCCCTCGTACACCCCGCAGCCGCCCCCGACGAAGACCCGATCCTCGAGGATGACCGGAAGGGCGCCGACCGGTTCGAGCACCCCGCCGATCTGCGCCGCCGCGGAGAGGTGCACCCGTGCGCCGACCTGGGCGCAGGAACCGACGAGGGCGTGGCTGTCGATCATGCTCCCCTCGCCGACCCAGGCTCCCACGTTCACGAACGCCGGGGGCATGACGACCACCCCGTCGGCGAGGTAGGCCCCTCGGCGGACGGTCGTGCCGCCGGGGACGATCCGGACGTGGCGCCCGGTCGCGGCGGGCGACCACGTGGTCAGGAGTTCGCGGTCCCGAAAGTGGAACGGGGGAACGCCCGACGCGGTATGTTCGCCGCTGCGGAACGCGAGCAGGATTCCGCGCTTGATCCAAGCGTGGACCGTCCATCCGGACGCCCCGGGCGACGCCGCCCGGACCAACCCCGCCTCGAGCGCCGAGAACAGCGCGTTGACCGCTTCGCGGGCTTCTTCCGCGGGAGGGTCCGGCAGGGCCGCGAGGCGCTCGATTTCGTCGCGAAGGGCCTCCGGATTCATCGGCGCTCCGCGAGCAGGCCGGCCCGATCCAGCGCCGCCGTCACCCGCTCCCGGGTGGTGGGATCGGCCGGCCCCAGCGGTCGACGCACGCTCGCGGAGCAGCGTCCGAGGAGCTCCATCGCGACTTTGACCGGCACCGGGTTACTCTCGAGAAAGTTCGCCCGCATCAGCGGGAGGAGGCGGAAATGGATCGCGCGCGCCGTCGCGAGGTCGCCCCGCCACACGGCCTCCAGCATCTCCGCCGTCTCTCCGGGGGCCTCGTTCGAAACCACGGAGACGACGCCGTCGGCGCCGAGCGCCGCCGCGGGCATCGCGAGCGCGTCGTCGCCGGAGAGAACGGAGAAGTCTTCGCGGCGACCTTCCAGAATTTCCGCGAGCTGCTCGAGGTTCGCCGCGGCTTCCTTCACCCCGGCGACCCCCGGCAGCTCGGCGAGGCGCAGGATCCACGCCGCCCCCAGGTTCTGACCGGTCCGGCCCGGGACGTTGTACACGACGACCGGGATCCCGACGGTTTCGGTCACCGCGCGAAAGTGATCGACCATTCCCGAAAGATTCGGCTTGTTGTAGTAGGGGCTCACGACGAGCAGGGCATCCGCCCCCGCCCTCGCGGCGCGCCGCGCTCCTTCGACGGTCGTCCTCGTATCGTTCGTCCCGCACCCCGCGACCACGGGAACGCGTCCTGCGGCCGTTTCCACGACCGCCGCCACGACCCGCTCGTGCTCCTCCGGCCGGAGTGTGGCTCCTTCGCCAGTCGTCCCACACGGGACGAGCCCGTGGATTCCGCGCTCGACCTGCCACGCGACCAGGGCCCGAAGGGCGCGCTCGTCGACCTCCCCGCGCGCGTCGAACGGGGTCACGATCGCCGTCAGCGCCCCACGCAATCGAGTCATCGCACCTCCCCCTTCCCTTCCGCCCCCGAAAGCAGCGCGTCGACCACCGCGTCGAAGCCGTGTACGCCACGACGACCTCGCACCCATTCCGCCGCGAGCACCGCCCCCAGGGCGAACCCCTCACGGCCTCGCGCGCGGTGATGCAGGGAGATCGAGTCGTGGACCCCTTCGAATCCGACCGCGTGCGTCCCCGCCTCGTGGCCCGCCCGGAGGCTCGCGACGTGGACCGCCCCTCGCGGCACCGGGAGAACCGCGTTCCCCTCGACGACGGGACCTCCCCACCGCTTCGCGATCGCGCGCGCGAGTTTCGATGCGGTCCCGCTCGGCGCGTCGACCTTCCCGCGATGATGGGCCTCCAAGACCCAGGGATCGAACATCCCCGTCGGGAAGAGCCGATCCGCGGCCTCTTCCACGAGTCGGTGGAACAGCGAGACTCCGACCGAGAAGTTCGGGGCGAGGACGATCCCGGTCCGCCCCGCTCGCGCCCAGCGTCGGAGCTCCGCGGCACCGTATTCCCAACCCGTCGTCCCGCATACGACCCGGATCCCCCCCTCGAGGAGAACGCGAACGTTCGCCCGTGCGGCGCCGGGCTTCGTGAACTCGAACGCGACCTCGGCGCCGCCGAGACGCCGCGGGTCGAGTCTCCGCCGGGCGCCCGCGGCTTCCGGGTCGACGATCGCCGCGATCCGGTGGCCCCGTTCCCGCGCGGCGGCGTCGATCGCGCGCCCCATCTTCCCGTATCCGACGAGTGCGACTCTCACGTTCCCTCCGAAGCGAAGAGCCTCTCGTGGAGCGCGCGCACCGCCTCCGTGAGCCGCTCTGCGGGCAGCACCGCCGTCGCCGACGTTCGCGAGGCGCCGACGACCAAGAGATCGGGGGCGAGTTCCGCGAGGAAGCCGCCGACGCGCGAGCGGAGGGCCGGATCCCGGCCGAGGCCGTCGCCGACCACGTCCTCGAAGATGCCCTGGGCCAACGGATCGACGGCGCCGGTCGCGGTCACGTTGCCCGCGTCGTCGGTGTGGAGGATGAACTCGACGTTGGCGAGCGCGTTGGCGCTGTTCTTGATCGCCACGTCGGT
>CAZVOE010000163.1:6358-6926 GCA_964628935.1 uncultured Acidobacteriota bacterium | reverse complement strand
GCCCCCGCGTCTGAGGTGCGTCGGCGTAGGGGGACCGGAGCGCGGCGGTCCGCGACCCGAGCGAACCGTCGAGGAACGCCTTGCGCACGCCGCAGGCGAGTCGCGGGTGGTTCGGAGGGTGGAGCCGGATCCACCGTTCCGCCTCTTCGTCGTCCGCCTCGACGGGGAGCCACGCGCCGACGCGCAGACGAAGCCTCCCCTCCGCGAGGAGGCGACGGTAGATCGGAAGCGACCATTCCTCCACGACGTCCTCGAGCGACGTGATGCCGAGCCGCGCCGCCTCCTCGAGCCGCGAGGCAACACGATCGGCGAGGATTCCCGATGAGGGGAGAGGGGCCCTCCGCCGCGCCGCGCCGGCCGCCGCCTCGCGAAGAACCCCGCTCGGCTCCGCGGGATCGAACCCGGACGCCCGGAGAGCGCGCGCGTTCGCCCATGCCGCGTGGCCGTCCGCGCTCGACAGGAGCACCGGGTGCCGAGGGGAAGCGGCGTCGAGGAGCTCGCGCCGCGGGCGATCGCCCGGGGGCCAGCGGGCTTCGTCCCAACCGAATCCAAGAACCCACGCGGTGGG
>CAZVOE010000163.1:2013-6348 GCA_964628935.1 uncultured Acidobacteriota bacterium | reverse complement strand
CCCCGGACCGCCTCGGCGACCGCGGCGGAGTCCGGCGCCGTGCGCAGGTCGAGGCCGGAAAGCGCTTCCGCCCCCCCCGAGAGATGGGTGTGGGCGTCGTGGAACCCAGGGATCACTTCGCACCCTTCGAGATCGATCCGCGCAGCGCCGGCGGGCACCCTCGATGCGACCTCGTCCTCGGTCCCGACCGCGACGACGATCCCCCCCGAAACCGCCAAGGCGCGCGCGTGCGGGCGCGCGAGATCCATCGTGCGGACCCGCCGCGCGACGAAGAGTCGGGCGGGGTGCGCGCTCACGGCACTCGCAGACCCGGGATCCTCGGGTACTTGAGACCGGTTCCGGTGTTGAAGACGACGACCCGGTCCTCGGGGCGGATGAAGCCGCTCGCCGCGAGCGCGCACGCCGCGTGGAATGCGGCTCCTCCCTCCGGAGCCGCGAAGATCCCCTCGCCCCTCGCGAGGTCGATCTGGGCCTCAGCCATCTCCTCGTCGCGTACCGCGACCGCCGTACCGCCCGATTCCCGGATCGCCTCCAGGATCAGCCGGTCCGCGAAGGGGGCGGGGACCCGGAGCCCGCTGGCATAGGTCCGCGGCGAGTCGACGGGCTCGACGGTCGAGGCTCCTCGCTCGAACGCAGCGACGATCGGCGCGCAGCCCGCCGCCTGGACCGCGACCATGCGCGGGCGGCGGCCTTTTTCGACCAGTCCGAGGTTCTCCATCTCCTCGAACGCTTTCCACATCCCGACGATCCCGGTGCCGCCGCCGGTCGGGTAGACGATCACTTGGGGCAGGACCCATCCGAACTGCTCCGCGATCTCGTACCCCATCGTCTTCTTCCCCTCGACCCGATAGGGCTCTCGCATCGTGGAGAGATCGACGCGGTCCTCCGCTCCTCCGGACTCCCGCATCACGCGTCCGCAGGTCGCGATGTCGCCGTCGACGAGGCGAACGACCGCCCCGAAGGCGGCGGCTTCGAGGCGGAACGGCTCGGGAGTGTCCCGCGGCAGGAAGAGTTCGACGGCGAGTCCGGCGAGGGCCCCGTACGCGGCGGCCGCGCTTCCGGCGTTTCCCGCAGAGGGGAGACCCACACGCCGCACCCCGTGCCGGCGGGCCATCGTGATCGCCGCGCTCATGCCTCGTGCCTTGAACGAGCCCGTCGGATTGATCGCCTCGTCCTTGCACCAGAGGTCCTTCAGGCCGTTCGCCGCGCCGACGAAGCGGAGCGGAAGGAGCGGGGTCATTCCTTCCCCGAGCGTGACCGGCTCGTCCGATCCCGGAAGGACTTCCGCGTAGCGCCACATGCTCGGAGGGCGGCCGGCCATCCTCTCCGGACGCAGGGTCCGCGCCGCCTCCTCGAGACGGTACCGGGCGAACAGGATCCCCCCGCAACGGCACAGAGACCGCGGCACGTCCGGCCGAAAGGCCTCCCGGCACCGCGTGCACTCGAGCCACTCGAGCGTCGAGGCGATCCGGCCCATCCCTTCGCTCCTCCGCGGATCGCGCGCGCCCGGGGGTTGCGCGGCGACCGAACGGGCGGCAAGGTAGCCGAGTCTTCGCGCCTCGGGCAAGCGAAGGGGGGAACGGATTGAGGAGAAAGGTCCGCTTCACGCGGTTCGATCTGGGGCTCGCCCTCGTCGGCGTCCTCGTCGCGGTCCTGTGCGCGTTTCTCGTGCGGATGTCCGACCTGATGGTGTCCCCTCCCCGACCGCGCATCTCGAACTCGGCACGCCCCGTGCTCGGTCTCGCGCTCCGGGAATCGGAGGGGGGAGACCTTCGCGTCGAACGGGCATTCGGCCCGGCCGCACGGGCGGGCCTCGAGCCCGGAGACCGGATCGTCCGAATCGACGCGCTCGAGTCTCCATCGCTCGAGGCGTTCTCGAACGCGGTCGCTTCCGCTCCTGCCGGGACCTCCTTCACGATCGAGGCGAGGCGACCGGGTCCCGACGGGAACGAGTCCGGGGTTCTCGTCGAGGCGCGGTCCGAGTCGCGAGCGATCTCCCCCGCGGAGGAAGGGGTCCCGTTCGAGACGGTGGCCTTTGCGAATCCGGCGGGGCTGACGCTTCGGGGCTGGTACGTTCCCCCTCCCGACACGGCCGACGGGCGCGCGCCGGCGGTGGTCTACGGTCACGGGAACGGGTCCGATCGGAGGCAGTGGCTCCCCCTCGCCCGCCGCGTGCACGAGGCGGGAATGGCCCAGCTCTTTCTCGATTTCGCCGGACGCGGGGACAGCGACGGCGACGTCATCACCCTCGGCGCGCGCGAGGCGGGAGACCTCGTCGCGGCGGTCGAATGGCTCGCGAGGCGGCCGGAGGTCGATCCGCACCGGGTCGGCGTGGCGGGGAAGAGCATGGGGGCCGTCGCGGCGATCCTCGCCGCGTCGCGGGAGCCGAGAATCCGCGTCCTCGTGCTCGACAGCCCGTTCGCGGACCTCGCCGACGTCGTCGATCGTGCGGTGAAGCGACGACATCTCCCCGCCGCGCTCCTCCGCCCGGCGATCTTCCGTGTCGCCGCCTGGCGCGCCGCGTTCGACCCAGGCGCGCTCGTTCCCGAGCGGGTGATCGCCGAGGTCGGCGTCCCCGCGCTCCTCCTCCACGGGGACGCCGACGGTCTCGTCCCGATCGAGCACGCCCGCCGTCTCGTGAGCGCGGCGAAGGGACCGGTGACTTTCGTTCCCCTCGCCGGGGAGGGCCACAACACCCGCCGCTCCCGGGAGACGCTGGACCGAATCGCCCGGTACCTCGAAGGCTCCCTCGCGCGCTAGCGGCCGTCTTTGGTCCGGTGCTTGCACCTTCCATCCTGGAGGAGTCCCCGAACGGGGACCGATCACGGAGGTGGACGCGTGCCACGCCTCACGACGACCGCGTGCATCGGTGTTCTTTTCGTCGCGATCCCGGCCGGGGCCGCCGTTTCCATCTACGTGCCGGTCGAGCGGGTCGCCGAACGCGCCCCGATCGCCGTGGAAGCGACGGTCCGCTCGGTCGCCTCCGGTTACGATCCCGAAACCGGTTCGGTGTCGACGTACGTCACCCTCGAGGTCGAGCGCTCGCACAAGGGACCCGCCGCGATTACGAGAATCGTTCTCCGGGAGCGCGGGGGCCGGTTCGGCCCCGTCGTCCACGAGAGCGACGGCGTCCCCGTGTATCGCCCCGGCGAGCGCGTCTTCGCGTTCGTCACGCTCGGCCCCGACGGCGCGCCGCGGACCGCCTTCGAGTTCTTCGGCAAGTTCTCGCTCGACCCGGTCCCGGGCGCCCGCCCCGAGCGGGCGGTGCGCGAGCTCGGCGGGCAGGGGACGATCCTCGGAAGGCGCACCGAGGAGGACCTCGAGTGGTTCCGCGTGCGCGACCTGATCGCCGCGTCCACGCGCCATCGCAAGCGTGGCTCGGCGTTCCCACGATCGGAATCCGGCGGTTCGGAGATCCCCGGTCCGTCTTCTCACGACGGCGGGCTCGTCCCGCCGGAATACGAGCGGCTCTTGTGGGACGAGGGAGGCGAGGCTCCGCCGCTGCTCACCGCCGGGAAACAGGTCCGAACGCTCGAATCGGCGCGCGCTCCGTCCTCCAGCGATCCCGCGTTCGCCCCTCTCAACGCCGGGGCGCCGGTGCGGTGGACCCAGAGCGACACGGGCCAGGCGGTGGTCGTGAACGTGGAGCCCGACCGGAACCCCCTCGCGAACGACGCGGCGGCGGTGCTCCAGATCCGCCGGGCCACGACGGCATGGTCCGACGTGCCGGAGTCGCGTCTTCTCGTTTCCACCGGAAACGAGAACGCGGATTTCACGGGGAGCGGCGCGCAAAGCCCGGCGAAGGCGTACCCCCCGTCGAACGTCGTCCTCTTCGGGGATCCTTACGGAGACATCGCCGACCCCGCGGGCTGCTCCGGGACGCTCGCGATCGGCGGCTACTGGCGGTCGGGAGCCCCCTCCGGAACGGTCAACAACGTCACGTTTTACCCGGCCCTCCGCCTCTATGTGATCTTCAACAACAACTTCGAGTGCTTCCTCGGAAACGAGGAGAACCTCGCCGAGGTCGCGACCCACGAGCTCGGCCACGGCCTCGGCTTCGGGCACTCGTCGGTGTCCGACGCGGCGATGCGGTCGTACGCCTACGGGGGGGGCCGCGGGGCTCGCCTCGGGGACGACGACCGCGACGGCGCCCATTGCCACTACCCTCACGCCCTCGCGCTGATCGCTCCGAACGGCGGAGAGAGCTGGCGTGCGGGGGAGACGCGAACCGTCTCGTGGACGTCTTCCCTCGAAAGCGGGCCGGACCCCGGAACGGTCAGCCTCGAGTGGTCCTCGAACGGCGGGTTGACGTGGACGGCCCTGGCCTCGGGGATC
>CAZVOE010000163.1:0-2003 GCA_964628935.1 uncultured Acidobacteriota bacterium | reverse complement strand
AGCCACGAGTGGACCGTCCCGAACGTTCCCGGAACCCAGAACCGGTTGCGGGTGATCCGGCCAAACCGCGTCACCCCCGCGCCCCCGCCGTACCCGTCCGCCTGCTCGGCCGACGCGTCCGACGGCTCGTTCGAAATCGTCGCCGCGGCACCCGTGGCCGGCGCGATCCCCGAGGAAGGAAGCGGGGCGCTCAAGGTGGATCGGGGGGAGGGGGGGGAAACCCTGCTCGCGTGGGGACCGTCCTGTTCGACCGAGGCCGCGGATTACGCCGTCTACGAGGGCAGCCTCGAATCCCTCCGAGCGATGAAGTGGGACCACGTCCCGGTCACCTGCGCGGCGGGAAGCGATCGGACGCACACCTTCGTTCCGAACCCCGGCGATCGCTACTTTCTCGTGGCCCCCGTTGCGGCGGAAAGCGAGGGTCTCTTCGGCCACTCCTCGTGGGGGCCGCGTCCGGTCTCGACGCTCCCCTGCGCCGCGCGGGAGACGACCGGCTGTCCCTGATCTCTCGGGGAACTTGGCCCCGCCGACGCGGTCTCCTAGAATCGGGCGGCGTTCCGACGCCCGGAAGGAGGGTTCCCCATGCGCACCCCCGCGGTCCTGGTCACCTTCGTTCTCGCCTCGTCCGCGGCCGCCGACGCGGGCGCGTTTCCCGACTCGACCGCCGGCGACCGACGGTCGGTCGCGGTGACGGTCTACAACGTGAACCTCGCTCTCGTCCGCGAGACGCGGACGATCGACCTCGACCGCGCGGGGGTGGGCACGATGCGGTTCATGGACGTTCCCTCGGCCATCAACCCGCGTACGGTCCACCTGAGGGGAATCGACGGGGCCGGGGTCTCGGTTCTCGAGCAGAACTACGAGTACGACTTGATCTCCCCGCAGAAACTCCTCGAAAAGTACGTCGGGAAGGATGTGGAAATCGTCGAACAGGCGGACGATCTGACGACCCGCGTCCACCGGGCGACGCTCCTCTCCACGGAGGGAGGACCCGTCTTCCGGATCGGGGACCGGATCGTCCTCGGCCAACCCGGCCGGGTCACCCTTCCGGAGGTGCCGGACGATCTGGTCGCACGTCCCACCCTCGTCTGGACCCTCCGCGCCCCGAAGGCGGGAACGCAGGAGGTCGAGGCCTCCTACCTGACCGACGGGCTGAACTGGTCGGCCGACTACGTCGCGGTCGTGAACGCGGACGACACCCGCGCGGAACTCACCGGCTGGGTGACGGTCGAGAACCGCTCCGGGGCGACCTTCGAGAATGCGACCCTGAAGCTCGTCGCCGGAGACGTGCGGCGGATCACCCCGCCGCAGTTCGAGGCCGCGAAGACGATGCGCGCGGAGATCGCGATGGAGGCCCCCGAGGCCGACGCGTTCCGCGAGGAGTCGTTCTTCGAGTACCACCTCTACACGCTCGAGCGCCCCACCACCCTCGGGCAGAATCAGACGAAACAGATCCGGCTTCTCGCGGCGTCGGGGATCCCCGTCGAGAAGAAGCTCGTGCTCACCGGGAACCCCTGGTCCTACCGGAACAAGGGAGGAACGCTTTCCCGGAACGAGAAGTGCAAGGTCTTTCTCGAATTCCGGAACGACGCCGCCTCGGGGCTCGGCATGCCTCTACCGAAGGGCACGGTGCGCGTGTACAAGAAGGACGACGCCGGTTCCGAGCAGTTCGCGGGGGAAGACGCAGTGGATCACACGGCCAGAGACGAGCGCGTGACCCTTTTCGTCGGCGAGGCGTTCGACGTCGTCGCCGACCGATCGCAGACCGACTGGCGGGCGGTGAGTCCCCGCGAGAGCGAGTCGTCGTACCGGATTTCGATCCGCAACCGCAAGGACGAGCCGGTCCGCGTGACCGTCCGCGAGCCGGTGGGCGGCGAGTGGAGGGTGATTGCCGCTTCCCACCCCGCGAAGCGGCTCGACGCCGGCACGATCGAGTTCGAGGTCCCGCTCGGGAAAGGGGAGGAAGTCGATCTCACCTACCGCGTGAACGTGCGGTGGTGACC
>CAZVOE010000162.1:0-6940 GCA_964628935.1 uncultured Acidobacteriota bacterium | reverse complement strand
TCGAGCCCCGGCACCTCCCGCGCGATCGCGCCCGCGGCGTCGCGGCTCATCGCCGCTAGGAGCACGACGACGGCCGCCTTCGCGCGAACCTCCGGGAGAACGCGGGCGATCATCTCTTTCGGCATCGCGATGCCGAGGCTCGTCCCGTCGGGTCCCGGCTTCTTCCAGACCGGATTGAACCGGACCGCGCCCAGCACCCCGATCCGCAGCGGCGTCGCCCGACCGGGGACGGAGATCTCGACGATCGCGTACGGGTCGAGGACAGGGTCCTTCGTGCCGAATCGGACGATGTTCGACGAGACGAAGCGGGCCTTGCTTTCCCGGGTCCTCTCCCGGAAGACGTCGAACCCGAGCGAGAGATCGCGCTCGGCGGCGTTCACCACCCGGTACCCCAGGCGGTTCATCCCCTCGAGGAGGCCCTTCGTCCGGAGTTCGCCCGCCTCGTTCGGGTTGTCGGAGAAATTGCCGCTGTCGAGAAACACGACCGGCGTCCCGGGGAAGGTCGACTCGATCTGCCCCTTGAGCCACTGGCGGCGTGCGAGTCCTCCGGCCGGATTCTGCTTGCAGCCGCAATCCTCGAGGTAGCCGATGACGTCCCCGCTGAAGAGCAGGATCGCGGACGGGGTCTTGCCCGCCGCGACGAGCGCCCCGCCGGGAACCTGAAGGCTCCGGGGGGGGGCGCCGCCCTGGCCCCGAACGGGCGCGCAGAGCAGGAGCGCGGCCGTTCCCGCGGTCAGCAGGGTCCTGAGCGTCATGGCGGACCTCCTTGGGTGGAACCCACGAGGGAAACCCGGCGATTATAGAAAGCGCGAACGGACGGCGCCAGCGCGCCGGCGGAGGAAGGCGAATTTGGACACGACTCCGATCGACCTCGTGCTCGCCTCGCAATCGCCCCGGAGGGCCTCGTTGCTCCGAGAGATCGGTCTCCGTCCGCGGACCGAGGCGCCGCGCGTGCCGGAGGACCCGATCCCCGGGGAAACCCCGGAGTCGCACGTCTCCCGGCTCGCCGCGGAGAAGGCCCGCGCGGTGGCGGCGCGAATCGTCCCCGCGACCCTCGCGACCTTCGTGCTCGCCGCGGACACCGAGGTCGTGCTCGGCGAGGCGGTGCTCGGAAAGCCGGCGTGCGCCGAGGATGCCTTCGCCATGCTCCTCCGCCTCGCGGGCCGAGAGCACCGCGTCGTCACCGGCGTCCACCTGATCCGCCCCGCCCTCGGAGGGGAGGCGTCGGCGACCGTCTCCACCCGGGTCCGCTTCGCCCCCTTCGGCGAGACCGAGGCGCGGCGCTACGCCGGAACCGGGGAAGGCGTCGACAAGGCCGGGGCGTACGGCATCCAGGGAAAAGGCGCGCTCCTCGTCGAGTGGATCGAGGGGTCGTGGAGCAACGTCGTCGGGCTCCCGCTCGAGAGACTCCCCGGGCTTTTCCGCGAGGTCGGCTGGAACCTGTGGGACTCGATCCCCTGAGCGGTGGCCGCCGCCCGAAGCCCGGTGCTAGGCTTCCCGCCCCCGACATCCTCCGGAGCGCGCGCCATGCCCGAACCGATCGAAGCGTTCCCCTCGACCTCCCATCCCGACGCCTTCGTCGACCGACACCTCGGCCCCCGCCCGCACGAGGTGAGGCGGATGCTCGACGCCCTCGGCCTCGAATCCCTCGACGACCTCGTCGATCGCGCGCTCCCCCGTTCGATCCGCCTCGAGCGGCCGCTCGCCCTCGACCCGCCGCGCACGGAGACGGAGGTGCTCCGGGACCTCGAAGCGATCGCTTCCCGCAACGAGACGAGCCGCTCCTATCTCGGCATGGGCTACCAGGCCTCGATTCTTCCCCCGGTGATCCGGCGGAACGTCCTCGAGAATCCGGGGTGGTACACCCAGTACACGCCGTACCAGGCGGAGATCGCCCAGGGGCGTCTCGAGGCCCTCCTCAACTTCCAGACGCTCGTCCTCGAGTTGACGGGGATGGAGGTCACGAACGCGTCGCTCCTCGACGAGGGAACCGCCGCGGCCGAGGCCGTCACCCTGTGCCGCCGCGTCCTCGAGGGGCGGGGCGACGGGCGGGCGGTCCTCGTCTCCGACCGTTGTCACCCCCAAACGATCGAGGTCGTGCGTGCGCGTTCCGAGCCCCTCGGGATCGAGGTCGTCGTGGGCGATCCGTTCGCACCGCCGCCCTCGCGGCCGCTCTTCGCGGCCCTCCTCCCCTACCCCACGACCGACGGCGAGATCGTCGACTACGCCCCGGTCGTCGAGCGTCTCCACGAGACCGGCGCCCTCGCGGTCGTCGTGGCCGACCTCCTGCCCCTCACGCTCCTGCGGGCGCCGGGGAGTTTCGGCGCCGACGTCGTCGTCGGGAGCGCGCAGCGCTTCGGCGTCCCGCTCGGATTCGGCGGTCCGCACGCGGCGTTCCTCGCCACGAGAGACGCCTTCAAGCGTCAGGTCCCGGGGCGGATCGTCGGGGTGTCGAAAGACGCCTCGGGGCGCCCGGCCTACCGCCTCGCGCTCCAGACCCGAGAGCAGCACATCCGCCGGGACAAGGCGACGAGCAACATCTGCACGGCACAGGTCCTCCTCGCCGTGATCGCGTCCATGTACGCCGTTTACCACGGCCCCGAGGGGCTCCGGGCGATCGCGGGACGCATCGCGTCGCAGGCGAGACGGCTCGCGGAAGCCCTCCGGCGAAGCGGCTACGCCGTGCGCCACGACGCGTACTTCGACACCCTCCGGATCGGCGCCGGCCCGCGACCCGGCCCCGCGATCGTCGATGCGGCCCGTGCGGCGGGGATCGACCTGCGGCCGTACGAGAACGGGGATGTCGGGGTCGCCCTCGACGAGACCGTCGAAGACTCCGACCTCGCCGACCTGCTGACCTGTTTCGGCGCCGCGGGCCCGATCCCTGCCGTCGCCGCGGTCGACTTCGGTCCGGTCCACACGCGTGAGGGGGGGATTCTCGAGCACCCGGTCTTCCACCGCCATCGGTCGGAGACGGAGATGCTCCGGTACCTGAAGCGGCTCGAGAACCGAGATCTCTCGTTGACGACGTCGATGATCCCCCTCGGTTCCTGCACGATGAAGCTGAACGCCGCCGCGGAGATGTTCCCGATCTCCTTTCCCGGCTTCGCGTCGCTTCACCCCTTCGCCCCCGCCGGCCGCGCGAGAGGGTACGCGGAGTTGTTCCGCAAGCTCGAGGACTGGCTCTGCGAGATCACCGGATTCCGGGCCGCTTCGCTCATGCCGAACGCCGGCGCGCAGGGGGAGTACACCGGACTTCTCGTCATCCGGGCCTACCACCTCTCCCGGGGCGAGCCCCATCGGAAGGTCTGCCTGATCCCGGTGTCGGCGCACGGGACCAACCCGGCGAGCGCGATCCTCGCGGGGATGCAGGTCGTGGTCGTGGCTTGCGACTCCAAGGGGAACATCGATCTCGCGGACTTCCGCGCCAAGATCGCCGAGCACGGCCCGCGGCTCGCGGCGCTCATGGTCACCTATCCCTCGACCCACGGCGTGTTCGAGGAGTCGATCCGCGACATCTGCGCCGAGGTCCACGAGGCGGGCGGTCAGGTTTACTTCGACGGCGCCAACCTCAACGCTCTCGTCGGGCTCGCGCGACCGGGAGATTTCGGGGCCGACGTGTGTCACATCAACCTGCACAAGACCTTCTGCATCCCCCACGGCGGGGGCGGCCCGGGGATGGGCCCGATCTGCGTTGCCGAACACCTCGCCCCCTTCCTTCCCCGGCATCCGCTCGCCCCCGTCGGCGGCTCACGGGGCATCGGCCCGGTCTCCTCCGCGCCTTGGGGGAGCGCGGGGATCCTCCCGATCCCGTACGCGTACATCGCCATGATGGGCGCGGAGGGACTCAAGAAGGCCTCCCAGATCGCGATCCTCAACGCGAACTACGTCGCCCATCGCCTGGCGCCGCACTTCCCGCTCGTCTACTCCGGACGCGGAGGGCTCGTCGCGCACGAGTGCATCATCGACCTCCGCCCGGTCAAGGCCTCGGCCGGCGTCGACGCGGACGACGTCGCGAAGCGCCTGATGGACTACGGCTTCCACGCCCCGACCATGTCGTGGCCGGTCGCCGGCACCCTCATGATCGAGCCGACGGAGAGCGAGGGTCTCGAGGAGCTCGACCGATTCTGCGACGCGATGATCCGGATCCGCGAGGAGATCCGGGAGATCGAGGAGGGCAGGGCCGACCGCGAGCGGAACGTCCTCAAGATGGCGCCGCACACGGCCGAGGTGCTGCTCGCCGACGCCTGGGACCGGCCGTACTCGCGCGAGCGCGCCGCCTTCCCCGCCCCTTGGGTCCGGGAGCGGAAGTTCTGGCCCGCCGTCTCGCGGATCGACAACAGCTGGGGGGACCGGCACCTCGTCTGCGCCTGCCCCGACGTGGAATCGTTCGCGGAGGTCTGATCTCCCCGATCAGGCGCCGACGAGCCGGGCGTAGGTCTCCGCGTCCATGAGGGCGCCGAGGTCGGCGCCGGGGGCGATCTCGAGGACGCAGATCCACCCCTTCCCGTGGGGATCGGAGTTCACCACCTCGGGCGCGGAGCCGAGGGCCTCGTTCACCTCGACCACGGTCCCTGCGACCGGAGCGTAGATCTCCGAGACCGCTTTCACCGACTCGATCGTGCCGAGGACCTCTCCGGCCGCGACCGACTTTCCGACGGCGGGAAGCTCCACGTAGACGATGTCGCCGAGCTCCCGCTGCGCGTAGTCGGTGATTCCCATCGTGCCGCGACCGCCCTCGATGCGGATCCACTCGTGGTCCTTGGAGTATCGGAGGTCCGCCGGAATCATCGCGCTCTCCTCCTTGCGTCCGGCCCCGCCTTCATCGGGGTCGGCGGTAGAACGGCGTCGGAACGACCGCCGCGGGCTCCCTCCGGCCGCGGATCTCGATTTCGAACCGCGTGCCCGGCTCCCACATCCCTGCCGGAAGATAGGCGAGCCCGATGTTCGCCTCGAGCGTCGGCGCGTACGAACCGCTCGTCACGACGCCGACCCGCTCGTCCCCGCGGAAGACGGGGAAACCGTGGCGCGCGCCCGCCCGCCCTTCCGTCCGGAAGCCCACGAGTTTCCTCGCGACCCCCTCGCGCTTCTGCCGGACGAGGATCTCCCGGCCGAGGAAATCCCCCTTCTCTTCCTTGACGATCCACCCGAGGTCCGCCTCGATCACCGTCGTCGTGTCGTCGATATCGTTCCCGTAAAGAGCCATCTTGGCCTCGAGGCGGAGCGTGTCGCGCGCCGCGAGCCCGACCGGAACGAGGCCGTGCGGCTCCCCCGCGGCCAGGAGGTCCTTCCAGAGGCCCGCCGCGGCTTCCGGAGGGGCATAGATCTCGAATCCGTCCTCCCCCGTGTACCCCGTGCGCGAGAGAATGCAGGGGACGCCGAAAACGTCGCACCGCGCGAACGCGTAGTAGCGCATCGCGTCCGCGTCCGCGCTCGTACGCCCCCGCAAGATCTCGACGGCGCGCGGCCCCTGGAGCGCGAGCTGCGCCCAGCGGGCCGATTCGTCCACGATCTCGACGTCGAAGGGCGCGGCGTGCGAGTGGAGCCACGAGACGTCCTTGGCGGTGTTCGCCGCGTTCAGCACGAGGAAGAAGGCGTCGGACGCCTCGCGGTACACGAGAAGGTCGTCGACGAACGTCCCCGCCTCCGTCGTCAGCGCGGTGTAGTGACATCTGCCGATCGGCAGTTTCATGACGTGGTTGCAGGTGACGCGCTCGAGAAACTCGAGGGCCTGGGGGCCGCGCACCACCGCCTCCCCCATGTGGCTCACGTCGAAGAGGCCCGCCCGGGTTCGCACGGCGCGATGCTCGTCGAGGACTCCCGTGTAGTGCACCGGCATGTGCCACCCGCCGAACGGAACCATCCGTGCGCCGGACGCCACATGAAGGTCGTGGAGGGGGGTTTCTCGGAGGGGAATCGTCTCGCTCACCCGTGTCTCCCGGTGGAGGCGGATGCTAGCACACCCCACCGGCCGCCCGGCGACGCGCGACCGCCGCGACGATCGCCGCGGCGACGGCCTCCTCCTCCGGTCGTTCCGCCTCCGCATCGGCTTCGAGCGACGCCTCCGAGAGCGCCTCCGCGGTCGTCGGACCGATCGCGACGCGGACGATCCGCGCGAGCGCCGACGGGATCCGATCGACGCCCGCGCCCGGCGCTTCGAGGATCGCCCGGACCGTCGACGGCGCGGTGAAAACGACGACCGCGAAGCGACCGGCGAGGATCGCGTCGACGAGATCGGAGATCCAGGGGGCCGGGACGGTCCGGTACACGGCGACCTCGGCGAAGTCGGCTCCCCCCTCTCGGAGCGCGCGCTCGAGACCCCCCGCCGACACCTCGGGCCGGACGACGAGGACCCGCTCGCCTGCGACGCGCCTCGTCAGGAGCGCGCGGGCGAGCCCCCGGCCGGTCCCGTCCTCCGCGACGAGGTCGGCGGCGCGGCCGGTGACCGAGGCGAGGACGCGCGCCGTGCCCTCGCCCACGCACGCGAACCGAGACGCCGCCTCGCGGATCGAGATCCCCCGCCGCTCCGCCGCTTCCGCGAGGAAACGGACCCCGTTCCCGCTCGTGACGGCGACCCAAGCGAAGCCGTCGAGGGCGTCGAGCGCGGAGTCGACCGCGCCGGGGTCGGCGGGACCGGTCTGCATCGTCGGGGAACGGAAGGTGGGGGAGGCTCCCAAGGCTCGCAGTCGCGCGAAGAGGGCGGGCCACTCCCCCGGTTTCCGGGTCACGAGAACGCCGAGGCCGGCCAGAGGGAGGCCGGCGTCCGTCAATCCACGCCCTCCGCCCGCGCCGCGGCGAGGATGGCGTCCCCTCCGGCGCGGAGGATCTCGGCGGCGAGCGAAACGCCGATCGCCTCCGCTGCGTCCGGCGGCCCGGACGCGGCGCGCCGGATCGCCCGCGCGCCGTTCGGATCGCCGACCATCGCCTCGAGGCGGAGAAC
>CAZVOE010000161.1:0-6945 GCA_964628935.1 uncultured Acidobacteriota bacterium | reverse complement strand
CGCGACGATCCGGGAACGGGCGGGGTTCGACCCCGCCCGGATCGAAGCGATCGAAGCCGAGGTCAAGCACGACGTGATCGCGTTCCTCACGAGCGTCGCCGAGAGGGTGGGGCCGGCGTCGCGCCACATCCACTACGGGCTCACCTCCTCGGACGTGGTCGACACGGCACAGGCTCTCCTGCTCGTCCGCGCGGCCGACCGGATCCTCGATGGGATCGGGAGGCTCCTCGAGGTCCTCGAGCGGCAGGCGCGCGCCCACCGCGCGACGATCCTCGTCGGCCGGACCCACGGCATCCACGCGGAGCCGTACACCCTCGGACTCAAGTTCGCCGGTTGGTTCGCGGAGATGACGCGAAACCGGGAACGGGTCCGGGCGGCGCGGGAGGAGATCCGAGTCGGGAAGATCTCCGGCGCGGTGGGGACTTACGCCCATCTGGGGCCCGACGTCGAGGTCGAGGTCCTGCACCGCCTCGGGCTCGAGCCCGAGACCGTGTCGACCCAGGTCGTCGCCCGTGACCGGCACGCGCACTTCGTCTCCGCGCTCGCCGTGCTCGCCTCCTCGATCGACCGGATCGCGACCGAGATCCGGCACCTCCAAAGGACGGACGTCCGAGAGGTCGAGGAGCCGTTCTCCGAGGGACAGAAGGGATCCTCCGCGATGCCCCACAAGCGGAATCCGATCGCTTGCGAGAACCTCTCGGGGCTCGCCCGGGTGGTGCGCTCGCACGTGCAGGCCGCGCTCGAGAATATCCCTCTCTGGCACGAGCGGGACATCTCGCACTCGTCGGTCGAGCGGGTGATCCTCCCCGACGCGACGACCCTGTGCGACACGATGCTCGCGCGGCTGACCGCGATTCTCGACGGACTCCTCGTTTACCCCGACGCGATGCGCGCGAATCTCGAGAAGACGAGGGGGCTCGTCTTCTCGCAGGCCGTTCTCCTCGCCCTCGCCAGGGCGGGGATGCCGCGGGAGGAGGCCTACCGGATCGTCCAGGCGCACGCGATGGCGGTGTGGCGGGGCGAGGGGGGGTTCCGGGACCGCCTCGCGGCGGACCCCGAGGTGACGCGCGTCCTGTCGGCCGCCGATTTGGCCGAGTGCTTCGATCCCGCCCGGTCCCTTCGACACGTGGACGCGATCTACGAGAGGGTCTTCGGCCGAGTCTAGAATGAAGGGCGCCCCGGGGCGCCTCGGGGAGACGGAGGGGAGCGGCGTGTGCGGGATCGTCGGTGTCTTCGGTCACCCCGAAGCGTCGAACCTGGCCTATCTCGGCCTCTATGCCCTTCAGCACCGGGGGCAGGAGAGCGCGGGGATCGTCAGCGCCGATCACGACGCCTTCTATCGGCGCGCCGGGATGGGGCAGGTCGCGGACACGTTCTCGAAGTCGGTCCTCGAGGAACTCCCCGGGCGTGCCGCGATCGGGCACGTTCGATACTCGACGGCGGGCGATTCCGAGCCCGCGAACGCGCAGCCGTTCCTCCTGCGTCATCACCGCGGGCCGATCGCGGTCGGACACAACGGCAACCTCGTGGACGCCGCGATCGTGCGGGCCGACCTGGAGGCGGAGGGGGCGATTTTCCAGACGACGACCGACACGGAGGTCCTGCTCCACCTCGTCGCCCGCTCCCGCGAGAGCGACGTCACGGACGCGATCGTGCAGGCGCTCCGACAGGTACGCGGCGCTTACTCGCTCCTGTTCCTCGTTCCGGGACGCCTCATCGCCGTGCGCGATCCCCACGGGTTTCGCCCCCTTCTCCTCGGGAAGCTCGGGACCGCCTGGGTGGTCGCGAGCGAGAGCTGCGCCTTCGACCTCCTGGGGGCTCAGGTCGCCCGCGAGCTCGAGCGGGGGGAGGTCCTGGTCGTCGACGTCGCGGGGGCGCACAGCTTCCGTCCCCTCGAACCGGCGCGGCCCGCGCCCTGCGCGTTCGAGCACGTCTATTTCTCGAGGCCGGACAGCCGCGTCTTCGGTCGATCGGTTCACGCCGTGCGCAGGCGCCTCGGCGCGGAGCTTTGGCGGGAGCAGCCGGCGGACGTCGACCTCGTCGTCCCCGTTCCGGATTCCGGGATGGTCGCGGCGATGGGGTACGCGTCCGAGGGGAGGAAGCCGTTCGAGATGGGGCTCGTCCGTAACCACTACGTCGGCAGGACCTTCATCCAGCCGTCGCAGGCGATCCGGAACTTCGGCGTGCGGGTGAAGCTCAATCCGGTCCGGGAGGCCCTCGAGGGGAAGCGAATCGCCCTCATCGACGACTCGATCGTCCGCGGGACGACGAGCCGGAAGATCGTCCAGATGTGCCGGGACGCGGGGGCGAAGGAAGTCCACCTGCGGATCTCCTGCCCGCCGACGGTGGGACCGTGCTATTACGGAATCGACACGCCGAAGAGGGAGGAGTTGATCGCCTCCCGGCACCCGATCGAGGAGATCCGGATCTTCACGGGCGCGGACTCCCTGGGGTTTTTGAGCCTCGCGGGGCTCTTGCGATCTCTCGAAGCCGGGCCCGACGACGTCTGCACCGCCTGCTGGACCGAGCGGCACCCGGTCGCGCTCCCCCGGGCGGAGGCGGAACAGCTACGGCTCTTCGAGAAAGGGAGGCGCTGACGTTGCGCGCACGAAACGGGGATTCGGCCGGGCGCGTGCCCGGCCCACCCCCGGGAACCTAGGATGTCCGCATGAAATCCGCTGACGAACCCCGAGGCTTCACCTACCGCGACGCGGGCGTCGACATCGACGCGCAGGACGAGGCGCTTCGCAGGATCCGGGACCTACTCCGAGCGACGCGCACGCCGGGGGTGCTGACCGACCTGGGGGCCTTCGGGGGGATGTTCGCTCCCGACCTTCGCGGGGTGGAGCGGCCGGTTCTCGTCGCCTCCGCCGACGGCGTGGGGACGAAACTCGACATCGCGTTTCGGACCGGCGTCCACCACACGGTGGGCCGCGACCTCGTGAATCACTGTGTCAACGACATCCTGGTGCAGGGGGCGCGCCCTCTTTTCTTCCTCGATTACGTCGCGACGGGACGGCTCGAACCGGCGGTGCTCGCCTTGATCGTCGAGGGGATCGCGCTGGGATGCCGCGAGAACGGGTGCGCGCTGCTCGGCGGCGAGACCGCGGAGATGCCGGGGTTTTACCGCGACGGGGAGTACGACGTCGCCGGGTTCATCGTCGGCCTCGTCGACCGGGGGAAGGTCGTCGACGGGAGGGCGATCCAGGTCGGCGATGTCGTCGTCGGTCTTCCCTCCGCCGGGCTCCACACGAACGGCTACTCTCTCGCCCGGAAAATCGCCTTCGACGTGCTGGGTCTCGAGGTGGGGGATCGAGTCGACGAACTCGGAGGAACGATCGGCGAGGTGCTCCTCGCCGAGCACCGATCCTATCTCCGCTCCCTCTCTCCGGCCCTCGACGCCGGCCTCGTCAAGGGGCTCGCCCACATCACCGGGGGGGGGATCACGGACAACCTCCCGCGCATCCTCCCGGAGGGGACCGGCGCGGAGATCCGGCGCGGCACTTGGCCGGTCCCCCCGCTCTTCGCGTGGCTCGAGCGCCACGGAAGGGTGGCCCCCGACGAAATGGCCAGGACGTTCAACATGGGGATCGGGATGGTGTGTGTGACCGGCGCCAGCGAGGTCGACGCCCTCGAACGCGTGCTCGCGGAGGCGGGGGAGACCCCCCACCGGATCGGACGCATCGTCGCGGGACGCCGGTCGGTCGTCTATGTCTGACGGACGCGTCGGGATCCTCGTGTCCGGGCGCGGGTCGAACATGGTCGCGCTCGTCGAGGCGATGCGCGCCGGGTCGATCGCCGCCTCCCCCGTGATCGTCGTCTCGAACGTGCCCGACGCCCCCGCGCTCGCCCGCGCGGCCGCGTGGGGGATCCCCACCGCGGTCCTCGACCACCGGACCCTCAAGCCGCGCCGCGCCCACGAGGAGGGGGTGGCCTCTGTCCTCGAGGAGAGCCGCGTCGATCTCGTCTGCCTCGCCGGGTACATGCGCCTGCTCTCACCGTGGTTCGTCGGACGGTTCCGAGGGAGGATCCTCAACATCCACCCCGCTCTCCTCCCGTCCTTTCCCGGCCTCGACGCCCAGGCCCGGGCTCTCGAGCACGGCGTCAAGGTGTCTGGGTGCACGGTCCACTTCGTCGACGAGGAGTGCGACCATGGACCGATCGTCCTCCAAGCGCCGGTCCCCCTGAGGGAGGACGACACCGTCGAGTCGCTCTCCGCGCGGATCCTCGAGGAAGAGCATCGGATTTACCCCGAAGCGGTCCGTCTCTACTTCGATGGCCGCCTCCGGATCGAGGGAAGGCGCGTGCGGATTCTCCCCGACTGAGACGGCCGGTCCCGTTCCGCCTCCTCCGGAATCGCCTCGATGATCGTCTTCGACGAAGAACCGTTCCCCGACCCGACGTCGTCCTCCTCGCGGTTCGACCCGCTCGATCCCTCCGCCGACGCCACCCTCCCCCTTCCCCGCTCACACGACGCCCTGCTCCGGGCCATGCGTCCCCGCGAGAAGCTCCTCGCGCGCGGGGCGACGCATCTGAGCCGGGTGGAACTCCTCGCCCTCCTCGTCGGGACGGGGGCGCGGGGAGAGCCGCCGGCGAAGACGGCGGACCGTCTCCTCCGGCGGCACGGGCTCCGTGCGCTCGCGGCTCTCGATCCGGAGCGGCTCGCGGCCGAGCGGGGGATCGGTTCGGCGATCGCCGTCCGGCTCGCCGCGTCGTTCGAGCTCGGTCGTCGCGTGCACGCCGGAGGGGGACCCGAGCGGCCCAGGCTCGGCCGCCCGAACGACGTCTTCCGCCAGGTGGCCGACCTGGGCCGGGCGAAGAAGGAGCATCTCGTCGGCCTGTACCTCGACGCCCAGAACGGGCTGATCGTCCGCGAGACGATCTCCGTCGGCTCCCTGAACACCACCCGAACCCACCCGCGCGAGATCCTCCACCCGGCGATCGAGCACCTCGCGCTCGGTTTCATCCTCGTCCACAATCATCCGTCGGGGTGTCTCGAGCCGTCGGAGGAGGACCTTTCCTTCACGCGGGCGGTCCAGCGCGCCGGGGAGGTGATGGGGATCGAGCTGTACGACCATCTGATCGTCGCGCGGCACGGCTTCGTGAGCCTGCGGGAGCGGGGCGTTCTTTGACGGGGACGGCCCCTCTCCCTACAATCCCGCGCCATGAGCGAGACGAAGATTCCGTGCGCGGCGGCGGAGCAGTTCGAGATCCTGACGCGCGGAGCCGTCGACGTCGTCACCGAGGACGAGTTCCGGAGGAAGCTCGATCGCTCGTGCGCGACCGGCAAACCCCTCACCGTCAAGGTCGGCTTCGACCCGACCGCCCCCGACATTCACCTCGGGCACACGGTCCTCCTGCGCAAGATGCGGCAGTTCCAGGACCTCGGGCATCGGGTGGTCTTCGTGATCGGCGACTTCACCGGCATGATCGGCGACCCCACCGGACGGTCGAAGACACGCCCGCCGCTCACCCGGGAGCAGATCGAGGAAAACGCCGAGACGTACCGGCGACAGTGCTTCAAGGTTCTGGACGAGCAGAAGACCGAGATCCGCTTCAACAGCGAGTGGCTCCGGCCGCTCGGCGCCGAGGGACTCATCCGGCTCGCGGCGAGGTACAACGTCGCCAGGATGCTCGAGCGCAAGGACTTCAAGCAGCGGTATCACTCGGGGCAGTCGATCGCCATCCACGAATTCCTGTATCCCCTCGCGCAAGCGTACGACTCGGTCGCCCTCGAGGCTGACGTCGAGCTCGGCGGCTCCGATCAACTGTTCAATCTCAACGTCGGGCGCGATATCATGCCGGAGTACGGACTCGAGCCGCAGGTCCTGCTCACGATGCCTCTCCTGGAGGGCCTCGACGGCGTCGAGAAGATGTCGAAGTCCCTCGGCAACTACGTGGGGGTCGACGAGGACCCGAGGGAGATCTTCGGGAAAATCTTGTCGATCACCGACGACCTCATGTGGCGCTACTACGAGCTTTGCACGGGGCTGTCGGCGGAGGGGCTCGAACGGATGAAGGGGCTCGTCCGAGACAAGGCGCTCCACCCGAAGAAGGCGAAGGAAGGCCTCGCGATGCGGATCATCGCCGACTTCCACGGCGAGGCCGCGGCCCGTTCCGCCCGCGAGGAGTTCGAGCGGGTCTTCAAGGATCGCGAGGCCCCGTCGGACGTCCCGGAGTTCCGCCGCCCGGCCGGGGACGGCACGGTATTCCTCGCGAGGCTGCTCGTCGATTGCGGCCTCGCGAAGTCGAACAGCGAAGGGATGCGGTTGATCGCGCAGCGAGCGGTCCACGTCGACGGCGCCGTCGTCGAACCGGGAACCCGGGAGATCGAGGTCTCGCCCGGCCGGGAGGTTCTCCTCAAGGTCGGCAAGCGCCATTTCGCGCGGGTGCGCTTCGAGTGAAGCGAGCGCTCCGTGCCCTCGGAGGGAGTCGAATGGGAAAGGACAAAAAAAAGTCGCGGAAGAAGCCGGGCGGAAACGACGACATCGTCCGCGAACTCGCCGTCGCGTACGCGATGGAACTCGAGACGGTGCAAAACTACATCGCGAACTCTGTCCATCTGGACGGGGTTCGTTCGGAGGTGATCAAGAAGGCCCTCGCCGCGGATGTCGCGACCGAGGTCCAGCACGCGCAGCAACTCGCGCAGCGGATCAAGACGATCGGCGGTCGCGTGCCGGGATCGCTCGAGCACCCGCGGAACCAGAAGTACCTCCAGCCGCCCGACGACCCGACGGACGTCGTCGCGGTGATCCGCGGCGTGATCGAGGCGGAGGAATCGGCGATCGCGCAGTACAACAAGATCATCCGCCTCGCCGACGGGCGCGACTACGTGACGCAGGACCTCTGCATCGAGATCCTCGCGGGGGAGGAGGACCACCGGCGGGAGTTCGTGGGGTTTCTGCGGGAGTACGCGACGGCGTGATGGACGGCGGCCCCCCGGGG
>CAZVOE010000160.1:0-6960 GCA_964628935.1 uncultured Acidobacteriota bacterium | reverse complement strand
TTCGTGCCCCTATCCTAGGGCTGAAAGGTGTCCAGTCGAAATGGGGGGCAGACCACCGAGCGACCGCAGACCGGACACGCGCTCTCCCCGTGCCCCTCTTCCGAGAGCCCCTCGAAGCGCATCGACTCGCCTCCGCATTCCGAGCACGGCCGACGCGAGAGAGTTTCCTCTACCCGCCGGGGCCGTTCTCGAAGCCCGAACGGTGAACGCGTCATGCCGAGTCCCTCCACCCCTTCGCGAGCATCGCCTCCACCTCAGCGATCCGGTCGGCGAGCGCGACGTGCTCCCGCAACCGGGTCGCGTGTTCCAGGAGCGCCCGGCCCGCGTTGAGCCGGACCCACGGGGAGCGGTGCTTGCACAACTCCGCGAGGGCCGATGCCGCCGCCGTGGTCGAATCCGAGAGCGTCCCGAGCGCCCGGTCGAGGAACTCCCGCCGAGCCGACTCCACCTCCGCGCGGAACTCGGGATCGGCGCACCGCCGCGCGACCGTTCGAAGGGGAATCCCCGTTTCCTTCGCCGCGTCTTTCTGGGTGCGCCCCGACGCGATGAGGGCGACAAGAGAGGACTCCGAACCGCCCCCGATTGCGCGTGTGCCGCGACGCGCCGACGGGCGCGCTTCGGTCTTCCCGTCTTCCACGCTCACCTCCGTCCCTCCCCACGCTCTACACGCCGAACATGACGCCGAAGGGCTTCCCGGAAGCGCTCGCGGTAGGTCGCACCCGTGTCCGGCTTCCCTTCGGACGGGGGAGCCGTCGGCGATCGTCGAGGGGTCTGCGCGGTCGGGATCTTCATGCTCTCGCCCTACCCGACCGTCACGCTTCGGAGCGTCCGCCGCCGCTGCCGATGGTATTCACGATCGCGGGCTCGCTGGCGCGCACCGTGGCACTCCGAACACCGCCCCGCCCGGCTCCTCGGAGCAACTTCTCGCGTCCCGCAGATGGAGCACGTCTCTTCGTCGGCGGGGAATCGCCGGGGGATCGGTACACAAGTTCCCCCCTCAGACTCCCCCTTCAACACCACGGTTTCGATCTCTCCTCCGGAGTCCGCACTACCTACACCGTCTTCAATGTCCTTCTTAGCGTCCGTGTGGCGGACGGTTACGAGTCCGTATGGCGGACGGTTCCCATCGCGAAGAGTCCGCGTGGCGGACGGTTCCGAGGGGACAGTCTTCGTGTCCGTCTCGCGGACGGTTCCGCTTTCCGGGACTGTCTTCCCGTCCGTGTGGCGGACTGTTCGCGAGCGGTCGCGCGCTTCGGCGAACTTGGCCGGACTCCACACCACGGCGTACGTGTTCCCTCGACGGCGCTTTCCCTTGGCGAAGATCGGCGACTCCCCGGAGGTCAACTCCCGGATCGCATTCGCCACGGTGGAGCGCGCGAGCCCCGTACGCTCCGCGAGCGTTTCGAGCGACGGGAACGCGACCCCTTCGGCGTCGGCGAAGGTCGCGAGCGCCGCCGCCGTGCTCTTGGCATGAGCGGAGAGCGCGCACCCTTTCGCATACACGCGCCGCGCGACGAACACGATCGGCCCCGCCTTCACGTCGAGCGGCTTCACCGCTTCGCCTCCGGCGGGGGACCGTTCCAGCGAGCGAGGTCGGCAACGATCCGGGGAATGCTCGCCTCCGGGAAGCCGGTCGCTTTCGAGAGGTCGGCGGTCGAGGGGAGCCGATACCCGTTCGCTGCGAGCGCGAGCGCCACGAGCCGGAGCGCCGGACGGAGCGTGCATTCCGATGCGAGCACGATCTCCGCCGTGTTCACGAGCCGGAGGACGTGAACGCGCCGACGGGGCTTCGTGCGGGGTTCGTCGGGTCGCGCGATCATCCTCGCGCCTCCCCTTCCGGCTCTACGCCCTTCGCGAGCACGCGCCGAACCTCTTCGGCGGGAACGATCAAGCACCCGCCGAACCGCACCGCTCGCAACTCGCCCCGAGCGACTGCCCGGAACGCCGATGAACGCGAGACGCCCAACATGCGGGCGACCTCCGAGACGCGGTACGCGACGCGCTCAGGGCGGGCGGGGCTTCGCGGCTTTTCTTCGCGCTTCACACGAAGAGCGTACGAGGACCTTTACCGCTTGTGGGGACTGCCGCCAGAAGGGTGTGCATCGTCGGGATCGAGCGCTTGCACCCTCCGAAGTGAGAGCCCGGACACGATCGCGTAGAGCCGACGCGCGAGGGCGCGGGCGCGACGCCGCTCAGTCGTACCGCCAGAATCGGGGTAGTGCGTCAAGGTCCGCTCCAACGCGCCGACCTCCGGCACGGAGAGACGGTGCCCGGTCTCTCGCTCCACGGCGGAAACGAGCGACGCGGCATCGGGCTTCCCCGCGATCGTCGAGAGCATCGACGCCAAGCGGTCCACCTCCGCCGGAACGTCGGCGTACGTGCGGCGCGGTCTGCCCTTCGGCGACGCGGGCCAGCGGGAGAGTAAGTACCGTTTCTGAGCGGACCACGAATCCTCCAAGCGATCGGTCGCGACGGTGCGAACGGCGACCCCCGCCCGCTTCCACGCGGTCCCGTACGGTATCCGCGAGTTGTGCAGGATGTTCGCGATCTCCGCCCGCGCCGCGCCGATCTTCTTGCTCCGCTCCAACTCGCGGAACCATTCGGGCGTGCAGCCCTCTGCGAAGATGCTCTTCCCCCCGGTGAGCAAGCGGTACTCCAACTCGGCGCGATCCAACTCGGCCTGGAGCACGCCGGGAGCGTCGAGCGCTTCGAGGTCCTCCCGGAGCCGCCCGAGCGTGCGACGCACCGCCGACTTCGCCCCGCGAGGGAGCGCACCGAGCACGCGCTCCAACGGCCAGGAGCGCCCCGGTCCCTCCGGCTTCGCGGCGGCGCCGTGCGTCGCCTTCCCCTTCGCCTTGATGCTCACCTCGAATCCCTCCGATCGGGGTCGCGGCGGGTCGGATTCCGGTCGCCGTACCGGTCGCCGGAGCATCCTTCCCGCCGCGTCCCCTGGTGTATCATGCGTCCTTCGCATTCGACAGAAAGCCCGGAGGTGGCTTGTTTTCTTTGGGTTACGATCCCTCCGGTCGTGACTCAAAATCCCCCGAGCCCCAGGCTCGTGTGGGTTCGACCCCCACCTCCGGCACCAGGGGGGCAGATGGTGACCGCACCCGGGAGCGAGATCCGCCGCGACGAGTCCGAGACGTGGGATCTGACCCCGATCTTTCCCGACGAAGAGGCCTTCGCGGCGGAACGGGACCGCCTGAGGGACGGCCTCGGGGCCCTCGAAGTGCATCGCGGGACCCTCGCCCACGGCCCGGCCGCTTGCCTCGCCGCGCTCGAGGCGGTCTGGGAGAGAAAAAAGGCGCTCGCAAGACTCCATGCCTGGGCGCAGATGCGCTCGGACGAGGACACGCGCATCGCGGGGCGGCAACGACTCCGGCAGGAGATCGAGCTGATCGGGACCGAGTTCGGACGCCGGATCTCTTGGCTCCGCCCGGAACTCCTCTCCCTAACCGACGAGCGGATCCTCGAGTATCTCCGGGCGGAGCCACGGCTCGCCCCCTACGCCCATTTTCTCCGCGACCTCATCCGCCTGCGGCCGCACGTCCTCGACCCGGCGGAGGAACGGATCGTCGCCGAAGCCTCGCTCCTCCTGGGCGGGCCCTCCCATGTCTTCGCCGTGTTCCACAACGCGGAGATGCCGAGGCCCGAGGTCGATCTCCCGGAGGGCGGCAAGACGACGTTGACCCCTTCCGAGTTCGGTCGGCTCCGGGTCTCGAACGACCGTCGCTTGCGGGAACGGATCTTCCCCGATTTCTTCCGCGCGTACGAGCCGTTCCGAGAGACCCTCGCCGCGAATCTGTTCGACTGCTTGAAGACGCACGTCTTCGTCGCGCGCGTCCGCCGGTACGCCTCGGCGCTCGACGCCGCGCTCGCCCCCGACAACGTTCCCCAGACGGTCTATCGGAACCTGATCGACCAGGTGCGCGAGCGCCTACCGCTTCTCCACCGGTACTTTCGCCTTCGCGCCTCGGCGCTCGGCGTCGAGCCCCTCCGCTACCACGACCTCCACTGTCCGATCGTCGAAGGATCGACCCGGACCTATTCCGTGGCGGAGGCCTCGAAGGCCGTCCTCGACGCGATGGCCCCCCTATCGACGGCCTACGTCGCCGATCTCTCGCGGGCGTTCCGCGAGCGCTGGATCGACTGGCACCCTGCCCCCGGGAAGCGATCCGGGGCCTACGCCACCGGCGCCGCCTACGACGTGCACCCGTACATGCTCTTGAACTTCAACGGCGACTACGACGCCGTTTCGACGCTCGCGCACGAAGCCGGGCACGCCATGCACTCGTTCTACTCGAACGCACGGCAGCCGTACCCCGCTTCCGACTACGCGATCTTCGTCGCCGAGGTCGCCTCCACGTTCAACGAGGCGCTGCTCAACGAGTACCTCCTGCGGCGGGCGACGGACGCGCGGGAGCGCGCGTTTCTCCTCGCCAACTGGATCGACGGGCTTCGGACCACCCTTTTTCGCCAGACCTTCTTCGCCGAATTCGAGCTCAGGATCCACGAGGCCGTGGAACGCGGCGAGGCGCCGACCGGCGAGTGGATGACCGCCCTGTACCTCCGTCTTCTCCGCGAGTACCAGGGCCACGACTCCGGCGCGTGCGTCGTCGACGACGTGTACGGGATCGAGTGGGCCTGCGTCCCGCACTTCTATTACGACTTCTACGTGTACCAGTACGCGACCGGAATCGTCGCGGCGACCTCGCTCGCCGACGACGTTCTCGAGGGGCGCCCCGGCGCCTCCGACCGTTTCCTCGCGTTCCTCTCCGCGGGTGGTTCCGACCATCCCCTCGAGCTTCTGAGGCGCGCGGGCGTCGATCTCGAGTCACCCGAGCCGTACGCGAAGACGTTCGCGTTCCTCGAGACCCGCATCGCGGCGCTCGAGGAAGTCCTCGGGCGGCGGCCTCAGACGCTCGAACGCGCGAGGTAGACCCAGTTCGCGGCGATCGCCACGACGAGCGCCCACAGGATGCCCCTCCGGCCCCGGCGGGTGAGCACGGGGATTTTTCCGCCGGCCCGGATCCAGAGGGGGGCCACGAGACCGGCCGCGAGCACGCCGCCGATGCCGAGCGTCGCGAGAGGGCTCGCGCGGATCGCCTCGATCCACTCGAAGCGCGCCATCGCGAGAACGGCGCGGGTCGACCCGCACGTCGGGCAGGGGAGCCCGGTCCACACCCGCAACGCGCAGGGCGGGATCAGTCGCGCCGCGCCCGCGGCGAACGGGGAGAGAACGAGGCTGAGCGCGGCGACGCCGAATCCGACCCATGCGAGCTGCCGCTCGTCCGCCCTCGCGGCGCGCCAGCGTGCGATCACTGCGCGATCGAGAAAACGGCCGCCACGAGGAACCCGTAGACGATCGCGGAGCAGCCGCAGCACAGGAGCCCGGGGACGAGGACGGCGGCGGCCGCCTTCCCGGGTCCGGAACGGTGGACCGCGTCGAGCCCGACGATCTGCGCGACCACCCCCCAAAGAACCCCAATCACACCACCGCAGAGCGGGACCAGACCGAAGATCTGGCAGGCCTGCGCGTAGGCGACCACGCGGAGCGTTCCGGTGAATCCCCGCGTGACGCCCCCGAAGAGCATCAGGAAGAGGTGAAACACCGCGGACGTGAAGAGCATGCCGATCGCGACCAGGAACGGACCGAGGACGGCGAGGACGATCGTCGCGGTCGCAGCCGAAGCGGCCTGGGCTTCCGCGAGCTGCCGTTCCACGTCGGGGGCGAAGAAGGAGAGCGCGCGCATCATCGTCGCCCGGGTCAGCACGTTCCACACGAGACCGGCGACGAGCGCGACATACCCGAGGACGATGCCGAACGCGAAGGGCCTTCCGATCCCCTCCCCGTTCGCGACCCTCGTGAACGCCTCTCTCGGACTTCCGATCACCATGCCGATCGTCCGGAACAGCCCCGAGGCGGCGCTCAATCCGGGGTCTTCCCAGGGAATGCGAGGAGCGGGCGGCGGGACGGGGGCAGGTTCGCTCACGGCTTCCTCCTCCGGGCGTCTTCCGCCCGGCCGCGATTCTACCCGTACAGGAGGGGGGCGACGTCGACGGGCGTGAAATCGACCGCATCGGCCGCAACGAGGCGATAGGCGATCCCATCGACGATTCCCCGCGGCGCCCTCGCATGGTCTTCCCCGTGCAAGTGCCCGAAGACGCAGACCCGGACCCCACGTTCCCGGAGGAGGGCCGCGACCTCGTCGTTCGGCACACCCAAAACGCGCGGCGGGAAGTGGGTCATGGCGAGGCGCGGCAGGGTGGGATCGAACCGCCGGTCGGCGTCGTCGAGGGAGAGCCGGAGGCGCTCGATCTCGCGCCGGAAGATCGGCTCGTCCCCGGGAGCCGCGAAGGGATCGCCCGGAAGGGTCCACCCCCGTGCACCGACCACGACGACGTCCCCGTACCGGTGGGCATCGAGGTGGAGCGCGGCGCTCCCCGGCGGGAGCACCGCCCGCACTTTCCCGATCGACGTCCACCACGAATCGTGGTTCCCCCGGAGGAGGAGCTTCCGCCCCGGCCGCTGCGCGATCCAACGGAGATCGGCGGCTGCCTCGGGGAGCGTCTTCGCCCAGGAGAGGTCTCCGGGCAGGAGCACGAGGTCTTCGTCGCCAACGAGATCGTCCCAGGACTGCGCCATCCTGCGGGCGTGATCCCGCCAGCCTTCGCCGAAGACGTCCATCGGCTTCTCCCCGGAAAGGGAGAGATGGAGATCGGCGAGGGCGAAGATGCGCGGGTCCGTCACGGGGGTCTCCTCGGAGAGGGTGGAATTCTAGCCGTCCCGAGGGGAGACCAGAGGGAGCCGGACGCCCTCGACAGCCCGCGGGGCCGACCGTACCATGCGACACCATGCCTCTTTCCCTCGCGTTCGCCCTCTCCGTCTCCCTTTTCGCCGCCGCAGCCGCTCCCGAGGCGGACGGCAAGGACTCCCTGGACAAGCATCGCGGCCATACC